>JAIERK010000101.1 GCA_019746975.1 Candidatus Obscuribacterales bacterium | reverse complement strand
CTGGCGGATGTTTCCGCAGGTGCAAAAGTGTATTTCGATGCCGAAATACACTCCAAGTCGAACGTGGAGCTTCTCGCTGAGCCTGATTTCTCTCACCCTTTGGAAAGGAAAACGCTTTCGTCAAGAGGGCGCAAAGGCTCGTCTGGCGGATGTTTCCGCAGGTGCAAAAGTGTATTTCGATGCCGAAATACACTCCAAGTCGAACGTGGAGCTTCTCGCCGAGCCTGATTTCTCTCACCCTTTGGAAAAAGCAAACGCTTTCGTCAAGCGATCGCAAAATCAATTCCGACGTTGATTGCAGGTAGCAGCGCCTAAGTATTACCCCTGAATGTGTCTATAGCTTTTGCGTCATCTTGGTCTTGCCCTATGAGTTTCTCGGCGCGTTGCGCCGAACCGGTAGAGATCATTTGCCCGGTTCGAGGGCCGGTGCGGTAAATGGTGGCTAATGGCCGTTCATGTTAGCGCTTCTTGATACCGTGTGCAGTGTCGTTGGTCCTCGATGCAATCGCCAACGTCACATTGTTGTCTGCAAGAACCTGATGAATTCAGCGTGTCAATCCATTGTGATATGACGCATATTTGTACGGGATCGAAACATCTCTGGAGCCCTGAGATTACAGGGGTTTCATTTGTTGCGGATTGTTTCACTGAAAATAATAATGCTGGAAAAGCTTTATGGACACTGCTTTTGAATAACATGTAGATGTCATGAGATCTTCCGGGTGAAGCTAAACTCGCTTGCATGGCTGGAGACATGGATGTAGTCTTTTCATAGTCTTGTATATGGTGTCAAATCTCTGTCGACTCAACTGACGTCGGTGGACTCATCAAAAACCGTTGCATGCGGTGATTCCCACTGAAACTCTGCAACTGGTTTTTCAAAGCGTTAATATCAAAATTACTGATAGGTTCGTTATGCGATGACCACCTCTTTAGCGAGAAACTTTATCCAGTGCGTCCAATGCTCCAAGCCGATGGAGCCACTTGCCAAGTTTTGTGGTGAGTGCGGCGCGACAAGGGTTCTAGACAACACCAAAACTTACCAACAACAAAGTTCGACATCATCGGTTCAATCAGGATTCCCGCAAGCGGGACACCGTGCACCTGCGGCGCCACAACAGTGGCAGCAGTCCGCAGCAGCGCAGCAGCCGGCAAACCAGGGTCCAGCCCCTCAGACGCAGTGGCTCACGCCTCAGACGCAGTTGTCTCCGCAGTTTCCGCAGCAAGGAAGCACCCAGCTCGGCCAGCAGCAACCAGTGCACTATCCGCCTCAATACCAGCAACAATCGACCACCGGTCCATGGACACCTCAGTATCAGCAACAGTCGTGGAGCGGTCCGTGGCCGCCACAGTCCCAGCAACAGTCGGCCACCGGTCCGTTGCAAACACAGTACCATCAACAGCAGTCGACGACCGGTCCCTTACCGTCCCAAGTCGTGGTACCAAATGTGGTTTCTTACGATGATCTGGCCAAGCTGGAGGCTTACCGCCTTTCCCAGTTCACAGGAGCGCAAGTAGACTGGCACCCGACCCCGAGCGGTCATACGAAGCCCTTACCACCGACCGGCGGTGCACCAACCTTCGCCCAGGTATCCACGAATTCGAAGCTTTCACCCGCACTCGTACGCGAGATGCAAACGCTCAACGCTTCCATTATCAGGGAGAGGATGTTTCTCCTCATGCATTGCGGGATTTTTCTCGTCTGCAATCTTGTTGGTTTTTACCTCGCGCTGGCTTGTTACTATGGCGTCCACGGCGACGAAGTGACGAAGTTGGTGATGGCTTTGACGCCGCTTACATTTATCAATTTTGTCGCTCTGGCCTGTCTCGCTCCCATCAAGGGCACGCGCAGAGAGATTGGCAGATTGATTGAGAAGAAGCAGTATGTGCAGTTCCAGATGGAATACAGCGGCTTGATGCGCTGATACCATCGTCTAACCGACATGAACCTTCGGTCGCTTGTCCGGGTCCTGTTCTTTCGAACGCAATATCTCCCGTGTCAATGGTGCGGTCTCTCCTTCACCGAACAATATGTATTTGAAGACGTAAGCAATCGGATGACCTTCCGTCCATCCAAAATAAACGTGCGGTACCTTTCCGGTCATGTCTCTGATATTCAACAGAAGAGCGGCTATGGCGTTAGGAACGGACGGTGAGGAGCAGCGCAATATCTCGTACCCACCAACTTCGTGACCGGTTATATACAGCTTTTCCTCGATGAAATCTGATACGTGTTCGGGTGTGACCTCCAGAAAGATAAAGTCACCCTCTCTTGTCTGGATGCTGTGGGCGAGCCTCGCCTCTTTCTCTTTTTGTTCGTAGTCGATATCGTCGTCGTTGTCTTTCTTGTGTGCCAGGATTCGCACTTCTCCCCATCGGCGTTTGCAGGCGCGCTTGACGAAGAGAGTGGCTTTGTCGTCGAAGATTATTTCTTCTATTCGAAGCTCCGTTGATCTGAGCGCTCGCGAAGCCAGTGAGCTAACAAGAATAGATACGATGAACATCAGTGAAATTGCCAAACCGTCCGGTCGTGTTAACATCACATTGATGTCTGCGTAAACAAAAAGTAGGCTTATGGCGATGAATGCGAACCTTTGCAGTTTGCTGCGGTGCCAGACCACCATCGTTACGGCGATGGTTCCGGAAGTTATGAGGACGAGCAGACCTGTGGCAAATGCCCCGGCTTGAGAATCGACGTCAGCTCGAAATGCGATAGTGATAGCAAACGAGAGCAGAGTAACGAAGATAATCAAAGGTCTTTTCGCGGCGGCCCACGCCGGGGCCATTCCATAGCGTGGCAGGTATTGCGGCACCAGGCTGAGAAGTGCAGCCATCGCAGAGGCGCCCGCGAACCAGAGTATGAGGACGGTGATGATATCGTATACAGTACCGAAACTTTGTCCGAGAAATTTATGCGTGAGGTAGGCCAGCGCTCGACCATTTGCTGCTTGCCCTTCTTGGAAGAGTTGCGGCTCGATCAATACCGTTGTAACAAGACAGCCGACAAGCAAGAACGCCCCCATAATAACTGCGACCGTAACGAGCAGCAGTCTTGTTTTCTTGATTCTGTCAGTGAGATCCTGTTGGGGAGTGTCACCGTCTGTTTTTATGTGAGGCATCACCGCGACGCCAGTCTCGAAACCGGAAAGACCGAGTGCCAATTGCGGAAATGCCAGAGCGGATATCGCCATCATTTGCCAGGGGTTGGGAAAGTCGTGATTGATTCGCTGCAACCATGCATCGATCAAGTTCCTATGCTCTAAAAGGTAAACCGTGCATACCGTTAGCGTGACGGTGTTGACACACAGATAGGCAATTACGAGAAGCAGGCAAAGTTGAATCGCTTCTTTAAATCCTTTGAGGAAGAGTCCACCCAGAGCCGCAATCAAGACCAGGGTAATAAGGACCCTGTCTCTGAACTGTTGAGGCCACGCGGGGTTTTCAATAATGTGAGAGGTGGCGTCGGAGGCGCACATCGTGATTGTAAAAATGAAATCCGTGGCTGCGAACCCAAGGATCACGAGAACAATGGTCTTGCCGACCCAGCCTCTGACGAGCCTTTCGAATATCGCCAGGCTTCCCCTACCATGAGGACTTTCTTCGGCCACTACCCAGTAAGCAGGCAGCGCACCGATTAGGGTGACGATGACAAGGTTGAGGGTGGCGAGCGGAGAAAGTATTCCGGCCGCAAGAAATGCCAGTCCAGGCTGAAATCCCATGGACGAGAAGTAATCTACGCCGGTCAGACACATGACCGACCACCAGGGGTCTTTGTGGACGGTCTCCTTACCTTTTATTCCTTCGAACAGCCAGGCCTTTAGCCTGGTTAGTTGACTGACCATTTTGCTTACTTATTTTTCGGAACAGAAACATAATAGAGACTTTTCGTGACCAGAGCAAAATCGAAAATACGGTTTCATTAAGAGGACACGTCGGATCAATACGAAAACATGATAATGCGGTAAACTCGTACAAACAGAGAGCCGCGTGATCCAAGAATCACGCGGCTCTCTGCGGTTGTGTTCGGTTCGCTGAGTTAGGCTCAGTCGGTTTGAGAAAATCTGTCAGGCCAGGCCGGCTACTTGATTGAGTATCGCCCTGTATTTAATTACCTCGCTGGTTTGCGGGTTGAGCATAGAAAGCATGGAAAGGTGGTTTTCCAGATCTGTTTTTCGATTGACGAATTTTTCCGGATTGAGGCTTGCCTGGTGGAACATGGCGCGAATCATGCGGCGCTTTTCTCTGGGCAGATTGGGGCGCTTATTGACCACCAATCCAGAGACGATTTGGGCCGAGTTGCGGCGCAAGAATCTGGTCTTACGCATATTGAGTCGGAAGCCTTCCGAATCCAGGATTTCATTCACCATCTTCATATCTGCAAGTGTGAACATCGAGTCACCAGATATGGTGATATCGTCGCAATAGCGAGTGTAGTTCCATCCTTTTTCTTGGCAGTACTCGCTCATCTCCATGTCGAGGCTGTGCGATATTAGGTTGGCGAGATAGGGAGATGAGGGGGCCCCTTGTGGAAGGGACCCCATAAAGGTAGTCAGTTCCGTGAGAACGCAGGCGACAGGAAAAGCGAATCCAAGACGAAGGAAGAGCCCCAGGACACGCTCTGACGATATCGAAGAGAAGAAGTCTTCGATGTCGATGTTGAAGACGAATCTCCGTCCGCAATGCGGTAAGGTATTCGTCAAGATCGATTTTCCAGGTCGAAAGCCCGTGCACGAATCCGGCAGCGGAATCGCACTGAGAAATTTCCTGATAATCAATCGTTGCAGATTTTTTAGCGGTTCTTGTGGTGCATGTATGACGCGTTGGTCGCCATTGCTTTTACGCCTTTTGAATCGTCTATAGAACTCTCCACTTCTATAGACAAAGCGTAATAGCTCGAACTCCGAGGTGTTCAATTCGCTAGCAAGTTTGTCGAGTGAATTGATATCGTACATGACACCACACCGCTAATCGTTTAAATTGGAGAAAAGGGAGAACCCACGCCCCGCTAGGAATCATGCGCCAGATAACGCTCAGTCCCTTAACATTGATTCTTCGAGATTACTCTTAGAATCACCAGCTTCGATAAACTCCGCTGGATGACACCACACCAAACTGGTTGACGAAACATCAACCTACACCGCCGAAGCGGTCCAGAGCAGATGGGTTCTCCCCGTTCCTCCAAAAATTTGTGTCTGTCGCACTACCCCAGTTCATGCAACATTCACAACGTGTCAGATCTAACTGCACTTCGTTACGAAAGTCAATAATCCTGAGCTTAGTTAAGTGCATTCACACAAGCGGTATATATAAAGCCTGAAAATGCGGATATGTGTTGTATCAAGATCAATGCTATGAGTTAGTCGTCTGGATTGTTTATAGGCGCGATCAAAATGTTGTTGTTTCGCCTAGATTAATGGCATCAAATGTGGTGTCATCTATCGAATATATGTTCAGGGTATAGCTGATTTGGTTCTTTTTTTAGAAAAAACTTTGACGGTGCGGAAGCGAAGTTTCCGCATAGCAGTTTTTGATCGCCCGCAAATTCTCAATTCAATATGAATGAAGTTGATGTCATTTCGAGGTGGTTGCTTTCAGTGCTCGTCAAAGATGAGGAAAATAGCTGAGGTCGTAGAAAGCCGAGAATGCCAAGCAATAGGTAGGCAGTCGATCCAACCACCCAGGTCAGCAAAGGAGGAACATCGCCTGGTTTGGTCTTGATCGTAATGAACAGAGACGCATTACAGGTGGTGCCGCGCTTCCCGACTGCATCTGTTTTTCTCCAGAGCCGAAGTCGAACTCTGATGCTCTATCTCCAACTGGGACCTGTTGAAACTTGCTCGGTGTCGACTAGAAGCCGACTCACCTTGGCGAAATGATCTGTCCACAAACAGCTCTGTCGGATCCGCCATCATTCCGCGGATGGATAGTTTGGATCTCCTTTTAATGCCTTCAAGGGAATAGTCACTGTCGCTGTTCCACCGTCATTCCTCGAATGGCATAGTTTGGATGCCCTTTTTATTCCGTCGAGAGAATAGTCATTGCCGTAAACTCGCCTATTGCGATGGAGAAGCATTCTCCGACTGCTTTGACGACGTCCAGAACGAGATCAGGCGCTGCGGCCAGAATCGCGAAGGTAAAATCATCGCGGCTTCAGTTGCCTCGAAATTGATTACTAGAGGCAGGAATGAATGTGTCAGGCAACCGGTCGGCAAATGCTGCGGCGACACGAGACATGTGGCATAGAAGACCGCGCGCCCATACGTGTATCGATTGGGCAATTCTTTGCGCAAAATGCGCTCGTGATCCATTTTTGTTGTGAGAATGAAGTCTTGCAGCTCCTTGTCATCAGGATCCCCGCCTTTTTGCAGGTCCTTGGCAATTACTTCGATCTGCTCCAGTTCAGTCTCCCTTGAAGCATCCGTGCTGTAAATCACCGCCGCGGGCAAGGTGTGATGATTGTTTGGATCGTAGAGAAGCTTATTGGCCTCGACCACGCAACCCCAGATCACAGCGCCGCCTTCGAACAACTGTTTCTGATCTTTCAGTATCGTGAGCAGGATATCCTTCCTTCTCACGTACAGTTCGGCAATTTCCTGGCTTAGAGATATTTTTGCCGCTCGACTATCTTCTTCCGAAATAGGCGGTACAAATTTCATTCGACATTCAGTAAGCATTCCGGACAAAACTACCGGCTCCGGAAAGGAGTGACCGGGTAGGTTGTGAATGCTGTGGAGACCGGTTTCGATAACTTCGTCTTTGTTCTGCGGTTCGCTCGCCGGTTTTGCCACCTTTTTCAGGAATTCATGCATATCGCGAAACTCCTCCTGTCGATTGAACTAGTATACAAACTAACTCTAGGGAACAGGCTTCAAAGGGGGTGGATCTTCATCAGGTCTATTCTTGCGCCGCTCTCGGATGCGCTTGCGGCGCTTTTCCTGCGCGGACTCTTCTTCGGCCGGTGCCTGCCAGAGCGGTTCGCCCTGCTCAGTCTTCAACTTGGCTTCTTCCAATTGCGTGCGCGTTTTATGCGCGAATACTAGCTGTGCATCGACGCTAAGATTGGCGCGTCCGAGAAAATGAGCGGCGAAGCAATAGGCTAAGTCAAAGTCGGGCTCGCCCATAACCCTTTCCGAGAAAAGCCAACAGAACCAGGCGGCGGCTTTGGACAACGGCTCCGTCTCGCCTGACAGAGCTTTGAAGAAATCATTCTCGTTGCGAGGATCTCGGAGCATATGCTCTACATCGGAGCCGAATCGGCACTTGCACTCGCACTCTCCGCACAGCGGCAAGGGACCCTGGTCTCGTTCTTTCAGCGTCCAGAATGCTTCGCGCCATGCTCTCAGATCGTCGATATTGATTCTTCTAGTCGGCCACTCCGGAAGAAATGCCGGTCTTAGCATACTCAACCAGAGTTCTTTCTGCTCTAGTAGCGCTTCGTACGGCCATCCATGATCAGCCGCCATCTTGTCGAAATACCATTCTGTCGCCTGGCAGATCGTGCACCAACTGAGCTCGACGATGTTGGAAAACTTTCTCCCAATCTGAGATTGCAGCTCACCTACCAGCCGACCTCGAAAATGAACCAGCTGAGTGAGATCCTTTTGACAGCTCAAGAAATAATTGACATAAACAGTGCGAAACGGCAGACTTTCGGCGATTTCCCGGGCTTTTTCAAAAGTATTGTCGTCGCAGGCGTCGGGAAAGGACGAGCAGCCACTGAATCTGCAATTGGGCGGATTGTTGGCGTAAGACGACAGATGAGTCAAGGACGCTACTTGCTCGTGCTTCGGGACGTGCACCAAACTCGGTGCCTCGCTTCCTAGAGACGACACCCAGACCGACCCGATCGGACAGGTGTTCAAATCTTCTTCATTTATTGAATTTGGTAAGCAGTCGACAATCTGCTTCACCTGTTGTACATCTAGTCGGTGAAAAACTCTTGTGCCAAAAAGAGCGATTAAATCCTGGCTCAATTTGCTCGACGATTGCATGGACACGATAACAGGCACGGATGCTCGTCTGAGGCTGGCTAAGAGCGATGCAAGCGCTATCCATCGGTCTTCCTTCTGATCGTCGCCAACCCGTCTTCCCGGCAGACCCATCAAGTAAGTGAGATGGATGGCATCGTCGATTACGACTGTCCGCTTGATACCAGGTGCGTCAACGCTTTGATAGTGTTCAAGCACCTGAATGAGAAGCATTGACACGAGAAGGCATTTGTCTCGAATGTCGGGGATATTCTCGCATTCCACCACCACCTGGCGGTCTTCGAAAAAATAACTTGGCAATGCCGCCTTCGTGTTGAAAACCGCACCCTTGCTGCCGGCTACAAGAGAGTCTATTGCCCTGACAAGCTCCTGCGGCGGATTTCCTCCCAGCAGATTGGCAAAGGTTACGCTCTGTATGTACTCGAAGAGCTCCAGGAAAGTAGGATAGGCCTCCGGCGGATACTGTTCGTTAAGACCATCCGACCATTCACTCAATCGCGAATTCTTATTGCGGAATAGATTCCATCCATGTTGCGTGTACACGGCGTACAGAGCCTTCTCGAGAACCTTACTCGCCGTTACCGACAGATTGAAGGAAGCCGTGGTCAAAGAGACGACCGATTGAATATGCGCCAGTATTCGCACATGCTTTTCGGTTCTCAATGGGTTGAATCTGAGCGATTCCTTTACATCATCGCAAATGGAAAACGTCTTTACGATCTCGGTGTCGCTTTGAAATTTTCTATAGGACTTGCCTTGAGTGTCGATAACTAAAAACGGTAATGACTGGCGTGACAACTCTTCCAATAATTGCAAGCAAGAGTTGGTTTTGCCGGAGACCGGGCTCCCTGCGATAAGGATATGCTGGCAAAGGTGCTCGAGATCCAACGAATACTCGTCCGCTTTGGCAGAGGTATCTTTGTGACCGATTACAAGCACGACATCGACCCGCCTATTTAGTTAATCCCGGGGCATGTCTCCATTTTACGATCTATTCGCTCAAAGGTTGCCATCTCAAATTCGGCTTACGCGCTGCGAGCGCCTCATCAAGTTTGGCAACCGGGGTGTTGTGGGGAGCGTCTAGCACCGTATTTGGTGTCTCTATAGACTCTCTGTCGATTTGCTTCATGATATCGACGAATGAATCGAGCGTCTCTTTCGATTCTGTCTCTGTCGGTTCGATCATCATTGCTTCGGGCACGACGAGCGGGAAGTAGACGGTCGGAGCGTGAACTCCGAAGTCAAGAAGGCGCTTTGCTATATTCGATGTCGCTACTCCGCGAGACTTCTGCTTCGAACCCGAGAGCACGAATTCATGCATGCACGGCTGAGTATGAGGAAGTTCATAGACATGCTTCAGATTTTCTTTCAAATAATTGGCGTTGAGAATCGCGTCTTGCGAAATTTGCTGCAGTCCATCGCATCCATTGGCGAGGATGTAGGTATATGCTCTCACCAGGATTCCGAAGTTGCCGAAGAATCCTTTGATCTTTCCGATCGATTGCTCTCTATCCCAATCGAAATCGAAGCTGCCGTCTTCGTATTTGACTACGACCGGTTTGGGGAAGAAGGGGAAGAGCTCCTTTCTTGCGGCCACAGCGCACCCACCTGGTCCGCCTCCGCCGTGAGGCGTCGAAAAGGATTTGTGTAGGTTGAGGTGACAGACATCGAATCCCATATCGCCCGGTCGGACCAGCCCCATGATGGCATTGAGGTTGGCCCCGTCGTAATAGAGCATTCCGCCCGCCTGGTGGACGAGCTTCTGAACCGTCATAATTTCTTCTTCGAACAGCCCCAGTGTATTCGGGTTGGTGAGCATAATCGCGGCGACATTCTCGTTGAGAGCCGACTTGAGTGCGTCGATGTCGACGAGACCCTTTTCGTTGGAGCCGATTTCCACGACTTCGAATCCGGCCAGCGCTGCGGTCGCTGGGTTGGTACCATGCGCGGTATCAGGAACGATTACGATATTGCGGTTGGGAGTACCTTTCGCCTCGAAGTAGGACCGAATCAACAAGAGTCCGGTCAGTTCGCCGTGGGCGCCGGCAGCTGGTTGAAAGGTCACATGTGGAAGTCCGACCACTTCAGCAATCATTTGCTCGAGATTCCACAAGAGCTCGAGCGCACCTTGAATCTGATCGACCGGCTGATGCGGATGAAGCTCTCGGAAACCTTCCAGTGCTGCCATGGCATCGTTGACTTTCGGATTGTATTTCATCGTGCACGAACCGAGCGGATAGAATCCGGTGTCGATTGAATGGTTGAGATGAGAGAGCCGAACGAAATGACGCATGACGTCCAGTTCTGTCACTTCCGGTAGTTGGGCGGGAATGTTGCGGACATACTGGGACGGAATCAGGTCACTGACTTTCTTGTCGGTGACGCCGGATTCGGGCAGCTTAACGCCACGCCGACCAGGACTGGACTTTTCGTAGATCAGTTTTTCCATTGCGAACTTTCCTCCAGACCGTGCTCGGTGATCGGTAGCCTTTAATGCTCAAAAATATCTTTGAAACCCATCTGATCAAGTTCGCAGACGAGCGGCAATGTTTGGAATAAACGCTTGGCAATATCCGAGCGTCCCTCTCTCTGGAGAATTGCTTCCAGCTTTTTCTGCACAGGAATGAGGACACGAACGTCATTGGCGGCATATTCTAACTGCGAGTCTGTCAAATCATCTTTGGCCCAATCGCTCATTTGATCACTCTTGTCGAGCTGGATTTCGAGCAGCTCGGCCACCAGGTATTTGAGGCTGTGCTTGTCTGTGTAAGTTCTGACGAGCTTGGACGCGATCTTTGTGCACCAGATCGGATTCACGTCAATATCGAGATAGTATTTCATCACGCTTACGTCGAAACGAGCGAAGTGAAAGAGCTTTATGACGTTGGGAGCTGTAAATAGCTTTTTCAAATTTGAGTCGCCTGTGTAGGGCAACTTGTGACGATCTCGGAATCTGACGAAGCTCACGAGACCATCCTCGTCACAGATTTGGACCAGGCAGAGCCTATCGCGTCTAAGGTTCAGACCACGTGTCTCCGTGTCCACGGCCACGCATGATTTCTTCAAATAATGATTCAACCGTTCATCCGGTATATCGAAATCAAAAACTTCCGGTACGCCCTGTTTCACTAACACCTCGATAGTCAACTTTGTAACCTCGCAATTACCATTTGAAAGCCTGACAGGCTTCTTTTCGACGAATGCCCAAATTATAATGTCGTACGCACGCGAAAGGATCGCTCCTATTCTACGTATGAAGCGGATCTTCACTAATGAGCTTGCTAACAAAAATGTTAATTTCCCGCTTGCAAACTCTAACCTGGCTCTGACTCGGCAGAATGAGCCTGATCAAGCACTTCGACTAAATGCCTGACTTCCACCGGTAGGTTGCGCCCTTTGATACCAGCCTGGAGTTGCAGCAGGCAGCCTGGGTTGGTTGTGACAACCGTCTTTGCGCCAGTTTTTTCGATGAAGTCAAGTTTGCGATCGAGCACCTTCAAGCTGAGCTCGGTATTGAGCAAGTTGTATATACCGGCACTTCCGCAACAATGCTCCTGTTCGGGTAGTGGAATCAAGCGATTTTCAGCTTCGCAGTTCAACGACTCCAGTAAGGCGAGCGGTTGCGCACGTACACCCTGGGCATGCGCGAGGTGACAGGCGGCGTGATAAGTAGTTGTTTCCGTGAGCGGCTGGCCTTTCTCTGGGAATACGTGATCGGCGAGGAATTCAGTGATGTCCGACACGCGTGCGGAGAACGCCTGGGCGCGGTGCGCAAGGGTATGATCGGCTTCGAACAGGTGGGCATAGTGCTTGAGCATGGCGCCGCAACCGGCAGAGGTCACCACAATCGGTGTGGCCGTGTATCCGAAAAGCTCGATATTTTCCTTTGCTAGCCTGGTTGCGATATCGAGTTCACCGGCGTGATAAGCAAGAGCACCGCAGCAAGTCTGTTTTGGAACCTCTACTGAATGACCTTGCTTCAGCATCAGCCTCATCGAGGCGTGATTGACGTGGTTGTAAAAGACATCCATGATGCAGCCGGAGAATAGCTGCGCATGGCGGGCATTTTCACCGATGGCCTTCGGAACGAGCCGCGGCGGAAGGCTCACTTGCGGTGGCACCTCCGGAACGAAAGTTTCAAAACTGGCCAGTCTCTCTAAAAGACGAGGCACCATTGATAGTGGCGCATCATTGTCCGACTTGCCAATCACAGATCGAAGAACCGATCGTCCGACAATCAGCTGCCAGAGACGAAGCAGATTGCCGAAGAATCGCAAGAGTCGATAACTGGGCAGGATCTTTTCGAAGGAAAAACGCATGATGGCACGAACCAGCCCGTTGCGTTTTTTGACCAACTCAGGTCTGGCCTGGTTGAGTATCTCCTCGTATTTGACGCCGGATGGGCACGCGGTCTGGCATCCCAGGCAACCTAGGCAAGATTCTATGTGGGAGGCCATCCTTTCAGTGAGCTCCGTTTTTCCGGAACTCCATTGACCAAGCAGATAAATGCGCCCTCGCGGTGATTCCATCTCTCGCCCCGTGGCAAGATATGTAGGGCACGCAGGCAGGCACAAACCACAATGAATGCAGCCTGCCAGAAGGTCTTTATTCAGTATCGGGGTCGGACCAGTCGAAATTACTCTGGTGTCATCCTCGATGGCGATCGTTTTTTCATTCTGGTCGGTCATATTTCAAAATCGGACTAAGGGATTGAAGTCGGATTGCGGGTCGTAGTTGTGCTTTAAGCGCTTTATGACTGCTGACAGCGCTTGTTGACTCTCAAGCGAGGCATCGAGCCGTTGCACGATAAGGTCCATCGATGAGTTGGAATATGATACCGTAAGTGGTTGCGTTCCAGATGAATTGATCAACTGGGCGAACGGGCGCATTGCCTCCAGTAGATGCTCATCATCTATGGTATTACCCTTGGCGAGGCGCAGCCGCCCAGAGGCTATTCTGGCGCTCCAGAATGGCTTAGCAAGTTGCTCCCAGCGCGTCTCGAAAAAGTAAGCCATATGCGAGGCGGCAAGCGAAACCTCGAGGTAATTTCGATCTAAAGGTTGAAAGGCACCGGAGCCGGCTCGCTGCAATTCCTCGGCTACATGCGTGACCGAAATGGCACTCAGCCCTGCCTTCGCAATAAGCACCTCAAGAGCCTTCTCGACATCAGCTACCACTTCCTGATGACCTCTTGTCCCGATCAGCAGGATAGACTGGCAGTTATCTGGGAATAGACCGAGCGTCCGTCGGCATTCTGCACCGAGATCGGTTAACTGCAGAAGCAGCCTGGCGTCGACTGCTTCCAGGCAATGGAGTGGCAGGCCGCTCGCCATTATGGCGTTGGCAAAGAGAATAGTATTTTTTGGATGACTGAATGGTACTGCAAGCAGTCGCTGAGCTTCAGGCTTGCTGAACAAACGGAGATGCACTGAATGTGGTACCGCTAGCCACCCTCTCGTGCCGACGAATACTTTGCCTAAATCGTATCCAGTGACGTTCTTTACAATCTTGCCGCCCGTCTTTATCGATGTGCCTCCTGCGACGGCAAGCTCCATTCCGAGCACTAACTGCTTGACGCTGCAAAATGTCTCCAGAGTCCCGCCGTCACCTTCGTCAAGTACGTCGGCTATAGTGGTGCTATCGCTGTAATGCTCGATAGGAAGCCACTGTCCATGTTTAGAGAGGTACTCGTTCAATTGCTTGATGGTAATTCCTGCTTCGACCGATATGACCTGATCTTCTCGTACATGCTCGATTACGTTCGACATTGGAGTGACATCGAGGAAGACCGCCTTCGAGCGATGACTTTTCAGCTTGTTGAGCTTTCCCACGCGAGACTGGTCGCACTTGCCGCGCAAGACGAACATCTCTTCTGACCTCGCTTTTTTCAGCGCACTATTGAGCTGCTCGGTAGAATAGATCGCTAACTCAAAAGTCTTGAAGCACTCCGACAGAGGCTCCGTCACCGAACTCAACGATTTCATTTCCGACATGCTCAATCTCTCCGCGCTCTCCACCACCTCGCCTCTGGCGGTGTAAAAGATTTGCGCCTTCCACATGCACAGTTTACACTCATGGCTCCAGTCAGGTGTTACACTCCCATCATGTCTGACCAAAAGTTGAGATTGTAAGCGGGGCAACGATGACGGTGGGTCGCAATTTAGTAGTAGTATCCGGCTATTATGGCTTCGACAATCTCGGAGACGAAGCCATATTAGAGGTTATCGTCCGAGATCTTAAGCGTCTGGTCGAGCCTGATGAGATCGTGGTGCTCTCGCAGAATCCGGAGGAGACTAGCGCCACGTTCGGTGTAAAGAGCGTCGATCGATGGAATTTCGGCGACATCGGGACTCAGTTTCTCAACTCCAGACTCTTTTTGAGCGGCGGGGGCGGGCTTTATCAGGATGCCAGCTCAGTTAAGTCTGTCATCTATTACACGGCGCTTGCAGTTCTTGCCTATATGCGCAATGTGCCTCAGGTCGTCTATGCGCAAGGAATTGGACCTCTAAAGAGCCCGATTTCGCGCCTGCTCACCAAGGTAGCTATGACGAGCGCTCGCGCGATAACCATTCGTGATTCGGCTTCACAACAGCTTCTTCAAAGCTGGAATTTAAAATGCACAGTCACGGCCGATCCTGTCTGGTCGCTCACTCCCACTGCTCTGCCTTCGGATGTTAAATCGGCTCTGGCTGCCGTACCTAAGAAAGCGCCATTGATAGGCGTTTCCTTGCGCGAAAGCGCCTTTCTTTCTGAGCACGATGCGCGAAACTTCGCTCGAGTTGTGGCGGAAAAGTTGGAGTCCGGCTCTGTGGTTGTCTCGCTGGCTTTGCAAAAGCAACAAGATCTGGCGTTGCTTTCTGCTTTCACTGAAGTTTTAAGAGAAAAACAAATTACAGTGTTGGATATAGATACAAGCGCACTTGTAAGACCGAGCCAATGGATGGAGTTGCTCAGCCATTTTGATTTCGTCATCGGGATGAGATTTCATGCACTTCTAATGGCTCTTAAATCGGCGGTACCTTGCCTGGGTCTTGCCTACGATCCTAAAGTCGAGTACCTGATGCAACTGTTCGACCAACCTTGTTTAAGTCTTGCCAAGGGTGACAGAGAGTCTGAATTCGCTGAACTTGTTGACAAGGTTCTCAGTCAACGCACAGAGCTTTCTAAGAAAGCCAAAAAGACTGCTCGCGAGCAAGAAGAGCTGGCTTGTCAGAACTTCGAGGTTCTAGCTAGAATGCTAAAGAAGCATGACTTCCCCGTAAAACGGGACAAGGTAACCTGAGAGGCGAGATGACCATGTCGACGACACCATCAACATACGAGTCCAGGCACAAAGTGCTGGGTTATCCGGTAGACGTCGTCGATGAGACGCAAGCATTGGAGCGCATTGAAAAGTCCTGGGTCAAGGAGCGCGGTATGCACGTCGTCACGTTGAACGCCGAGATGGTCGTTCAGGCTCAGAAAGACGCCGAGCTCGATCGCATCATACGGCACGCGCATCTGATTGTGCCCGACGGCGCTGGTGCAGTGTGGGCATTGCGTCTCGATGGTCACGAATGCTATCGAGTGCCAGGCATCGAGCTCGCTTACAAAGCTCTGTCCAGCGCCGGTCGTCGTAGTCTTCCGGTCGCGCTTATTGGCGGTCGCGAAGAGGTCCTTGCGAAGCTTTTGCAGGTCCTGCCGATGCAACATCCGGGCGTCGAAGTGGTGGCAAGCCACAACGGATTTATTTCTGCCGACGACGAAGAGGCGGTCGTCTCCCTGATTGCCGAGAAGGAGCCAAAGTTAGTTCTAGTTGCAATGGGCGTGCCCCGTCAGGAGCTATTCATTGATAAATGGCGCGGAAGGTTCAGTAATGCCGTGGTCATTGGTGTAGGTGGAAGTTTCGATGTCTGGGCCGGCTTCACGAAGCGCGCCCCAGCTTTCTTTCGTAAACTCCATCTCGAATGGTTTTATCGCCTGGCGAAAGAGCCATGGCGCGCAAGGCGCATTTTAAGCGCATTGCCATCGTTTGCAGCGCAGGTTTTGACTGCAAGATTGCTCGGTCAGGATTCTGACGATGACGATGGTGGCGGGCGATCGTCGTCCGGCCGCAAGTCTGGAAAGTGGCGTCGCCGAAAAAGGAATAAGCTGAGCAAAGGCCAGGACATCTCATCAGAACGTTAAGATGCCATTCGATACGATTCTAACTCCAGTGGAAGCGCGGGATTTGCCGCTAAGACTGCTCGCTCACCTGGGAGATTCAGTATTTGAGCTGTTCGAGCGCGAGCGTGAGGTCTTGAATGCGCCCACGGCCAAACGCTTGCATCAAAGGGTAGTTGATCGAGTGAATGCAACAAGCCAGGCAGCCATTCTTTTGGAGCTGATGCCTCATCTCACGCCGCAAGAAGAAGACATCGTCAGGCGGGGGCGAAATCTCAAGGTTACTGGGAGCGCCAGGCGCTCGAACCAGGGCGCATACAGACATGCCACCGCGCTCGAGGCGCTCTTGGGATATCTTTACTTAACAGACAAGGCCCGTCTTGGTGAGCTTCTTGACCTGACGCTTGCCGAAGCGACCGCAGAATAAGCAGTCCGGCGGAGAATGAGGGCAATTAAAGGGGCAATAATACTGCTTTCGAGAGAAATGTGATTTTAAACCTTAAGGATAGGTTGTAATGCCTAGTAGATGGCCGATGTGATGTTACCTTAGGTTTGGGTCTTGCTATCTGCCTGTCGGGCGTGCGCACAATTTACCTGGGTGGCTTTCGTTGCTTTTGAAGACTGAAGACATTTATCGTTGTCTATTGGATGAATGCGCCGATGGCATTGTCATCAGCGATTCGAAGGGTTTTATCGTCGATCTCAACCCTGCCATGGCCAAGCTCGTCGGAAAAGACGCGTCGCAGCTGGCGGGAGAACCTCTCAAGTCGATTATCGACGTCGACAGGGAAGTTCAAGATCCGTCCGGCAATGGGCACTCGAAATTGTTTGGTGAGTCACCAAAGGTGGTGCCCGCCAAGAATGCACCTCGACTGGCGGCAATCGTCGGCAAATCCGGCACCGAGTTCATCATGCCAGTCTCGCAAATCGCCATTCAGAGTACTTCTGATAAGACGGCCAAGAAGAAAAGCAATGCGGGCGGATATCTTACGATCGTCTACATTTTGCAGGCTCATTCAGTTCAACAAGCACAGACTGATTTTGTCAGCACAGTCAGCCATGAGCTTCGTACGCCGCTGACAAGTATCAAAGGTTTCGCAGATACCATTCTTAGAGCCGGCGATCGGCTCGATGTCAGTCAACAAAGACGCTATGTAGGCATCATCAAAGACCAGGCCGACAGGTTGACCCGATTGGTCGAGGATCTGCTTGCGGTTTCGAGATTGGAATCTAAGCGGCTCCAGCTCACTATTCGTGCCATCGATTTGCAGGACGCTGTCGAACGAGTTCATCGCAATCTTGCCGAGAAGGCCGGCAATCATAGAGTCGTTATCGATGTTCCTGCCGGTTTGCCGCCGGTTTGGGCCGACGCCGATCGTCTCGAACAGATTCTCACAAATCTCATTGATAACGCGATCAAATATTCGCCAGCGCATACCACCGTTACATTCGTCGCGAAGTCGCTCGTCGTCGATGGTGTCGATGGACAGAATCCATCAGAGATGGTCGAGTTCCAGGTCGCCGATGAAGGCGGCGGAATTCCCGAGGACGCCTTGCCGAAAATCTTCCATAAGTTCAGTCGTCTGGACAATCCGCTTGTGCGTCAAACCGAGGGAACTGGACTTGGTCTATACATCACGCGCTCACTAGTATTGGCCCTTGGTGGTGAAATTCAGGTAGCGAGTCGTCCCGGGCGCACCACCTTCACGGTTAAATTGCCGGCGGCGACGTATGAAGAACAGGCCCAGCGAGGGCGTGACGCATGATGCTCCCGACTCCCCAGTTGTTGATTATTCACCAGCCGCGTCAGGCTGCTGAGTACGCATCTATACTGGAGAAGACCGGCGCCCGGGTTAATGCAGTCACGACTTTCGAGGAAGCCAACGAACTGCTTTCGTTCATTCATCCTGATTTGATTATTTTGTCGGCCAATATGCCTGAAGGCGATGGACGACTTTACTGTCAGCAGGTCCGAGCCACTCTCGTGCATCCCAGACCTGTGCTCGTGCTGCTTCATCCCTCGACTGATGTCAACGAACGGATCAATGCCTTCAGATATGGTGCCGATGATGTTCTGCAAGATCCTATAGATAAGAACGAACTTGCTATCCGGGTGTTGGCTCACTTGCGCAGACGACAGGAAGAATTTTCCAATCCGCTCACGCTGATGCCGGGACCCAATATGATCAGGCGGATGCTAGAGCAGCTATTGGTATCAGATAGAACTTGGGCTGCCATGTCTATAGATCTGAACAAGATTCGAGTTTACAACGAAACTTACGGAGATCTGGCAGGCGATCAGCTTATCAAAGCTCTAGGAGCCATTCTTGCTGATGTCGCGGATGACACTGACTTTGTCGGACACATCGAAGCCGACGACTTTCTCATGACGACCAGACCGGAAGAAGCGCTCAAGAAGGCGGAGCGCATATGCCAGCAGTTCGACAAGATCAGTACGCGATTCTACCCTAAAGGAGATATCGAACGCGGCTATCTGATCTCGACTGGTCGTGGTGGAATTCGCAGACGGGTTCCGCTAATCTCGGTAGCAATCGGTATCGTTGATAGTACCAGGCGCCGCTTCCAGAGTTATGTCGATGTGCTCACTTCGGCAAGAGATGTTCGTGACTTGGCCAAGCAAAAGCTCGAGTCCTGTTTTGTGTTCGGCACTCCGCAAGAGGAGCCGACCAGGGGAATGCGGGCGATTGTTCAAGAAGAGGAGCCGCAGATCTCAGGACGCATTCTCGTTGTTGAGCCGGACGGCGCGATGGCGTGCTTGCTGCAGGAGATATTGTCATTAGAGGGTTATGTCGTCGAAGTAACGAGCTCGGCGGATGACGCCCTTACAATGGCGCGCTATGAACCGCACCCTGATCTCATACTGCTCGAATCAAATCTTTCCGATCGAAAAATGGACGGGTGGGAGCTATGTAGCGTGCTGAAATCCGATGCCGCGCTTTCCAAAATCTGGGTCGTGATGGCTACGTCCCATCCCGATCAATCGAAGGCGCTGGAAGCGGGGGCTGATCTTTATCTTCCCAAGCCGTTCGACATGCCAAGTCTGCTCACCGAAGTGAGTCTTTTATTGAAATCACGTTTTGTTTGATATCGACTAAGTTGATTTCAAGCTCTCAAGAATCCAGTCGACAGCGCTCGTTATAGAACTTGTCTGGTAATCAGGTGTGACGATCCA
The DNA here is from genome assembly GCA_019746975.1 of Candidatus Obscuribacterales bacterium. GTDB lineage: Bacteria > Cyanobacteriota > Vampirovibrionia > Obscuribacterales > Obscuribacteraceae > JADYXR01. The sequence goes on along the minus strand of JAIERK010000101.1, from coordinate 14,508 downwards.
CTGGTACTCACCTGCCACCACTTGCTTTCCGTAGCCGGTCTCAACAAGAATGCTTCGCGCACCGCAGTTGGAGGCAAGCTCGACATCAGTCGCTTTGTCACCAACCACGAATGCTTTGCTCGGATCGAATTCAGGGTGATCTTTGTAGGCTTGTTCTACGAGACCTGGTGCCGGTTTGCGGCAGTGGCAAACCTGAGTGTACTTCTCGACAGTGCCGTCCGGTAAGTGTGGGCAATAATATAAGTCGTCCAAAAATGCATTTTCTGATTGAAGCAATTTGACGAGTTTGGCGTTGAGATCTTGGATGTGGGACTCAGAGTAGTAACCGCGGGCGGCGCCGGATTGATTGGTTACCAGGACGGCTGCTATACCCTCACTATTCAAGCGACGCACGGATTCGCCTGCGCCTTCGATCAGTCTTAAGTCCTTGAGATCGCGGATGTAACCGGCTTCTACATTGAGTGTTCCGTCTCGATCGAGGAAGACTACCGGTTTTTGTGAGACCGTCATGGTTGATACCTGAGAGAGTAAATAACAGACAGCATTGAAACATCAAACGCGCATATTGTCATAAGTTTCTTCGCTAGTTACGCTGCAACTAGATTTGAATGCTTTCATTTTTCCGAAGACCGGCTTGAAAACGTAGTTTTTTGCTGCGTTCGTATTTCGACATTCCAACTACCTAAAGTCGTCAGGCTGTGTTACTATCAGTCAAAACCGGTATGGAATGGTGATTTCATGAGAATGCGCGACGAGAATGCCTCTTTCAGATTCAATCAGAAGGGTCTAAAAAAGTTTCTCGGCGATCTAGAATGCGACATCATGGAGTTAGCCTGGAAATTGGCTAATCCTACTGTCACGGTGAGAGAGATTTACGACACGCTGCGGAAGAAGCGCGAGATCGCATATACCACCGTGATGACGACGATGGTGCGTTTGTCGGAAAAAGGACTTTTGAAGATTGTCGACAAAGCTGGTCTCGCGAATTGCTACAGCCCGGAGAACAATCGAGAGGAGTTTATCTCCAAGTCGGTAGAGCACGTACTGGAAGTATTCTTTGACGAGTTTCCTGCGGAGACCAAAGTATTTCTTGAGAAGCTCGAAAAGAAAGCGGCGAAGCGAGCAAGTTCGAAGCGGCGCTAAGAGAATTGATGTTTGAAAACGTTGGCACGTCTTGGTTTTGAGACGTGCTTTTATCGCAGGTAATCTATCGGTTTTGTCTGGCAACTTGATTCATTGATACCAAGACGTCTTTCGTGACCATACGCAGAGTCGGTATTGTCAAATCTGCTTCTGCTGGGACGAACGGTTTTTACCGAGCGGCCTCTTGATCGACAACGTTCAGAAAACAAAAAGAGGCAGCGCACATAAACAAAAGAGGCAGCGATTGCTGCCTCTTTCAAATCGATTTGTCGATGACAACTTAGTTGCTGTCTGGAATCGGAGCGCCTTCTGGCAGAGTCGGCGAGGTCTTTTGGTGACGCTCGGAGCGACCGGTACTGTAATAACGTTCATCGAGTACGGTAGGTTCAACCTGGAATAGGTTGGTGTCACGAGGACCTTCAACCCGTCCAATTTCCTCAGGCAGCTTGAGCTGTCCAGGCGTACCAGGCAGGATGATTTCCGGACGAATCGCGACGACCAATTCACTTTCGTTCTTCGCGAACGCTTTCGATCTGTACATCGCTCCCAGAACTGGGATTTCGCCGAAGATCGGCAACTTGTTCAGTTCTCTACCGTTGTTGGTAGTGATCAATCCACCGATGAACAGCTCTTGTCCGGGCTTCATTTCAACTGTGGTCTGAGCCTTTCTTGTAATGAAGCTGGGGATTCGGGTGCTGGATCCCGGTACGTTCAACTGGTTCTGGGTTGATGGGATACGCTCTTCAGGAGAGATCTCGATCGTGAGCGCTCCGTTTTCCATCAAGACTGGAATGAAGTTGATTCTCAAGCCGAACGGTTCAAACACGACTGACTGCTGAGCCTGACCCGCTGCAGCGATAGCTTGCAAGATTGGAATTTCACCACCTGCGAGGAAAGCAGCACGTTCTCCGGAGATACATACAAGCGATGGCTCCGAGAGAATTCTTGCTCTCTGTTGGTTGATCAAGCCTTGGATCGATGGTGTAATCGACCATCTAGATTTGTCATTCAGAGAGAAGTTGCTGGTTGCCGTTACGAGGTTGAGAATGTTGTCCAGTGCGAACGAAGCACCACCAGGAGCTCCGAACAACACTGCGTTCTGTACGACGGACGGAGCATTCAATGGAATACTTTGACCGATACCGGAGTATGGTTGTCCAGCCAAGGTGTTAACTGATGCGAATCCTACCGAACCTGTCGAATAGCCAGTTGGCTGAGCACCAACTGCTGCTGCCGGCGCGGATGGTACGGCTGCGATACCGCCGACCGTCGGAATTGTCTGCACAAATCCGCCGAACGGTGATAGCAGACCACCTACGGTACCGGCTGTGAGGTTCTGGTTGATACCACCCATACCGAAGGCGAATCCACGAGATGTGTTGTTGACACCAAGCGAAGTGGCAAGTTTTCTAGCTGTGGTGGTGTTCATTTCCATGAAGGTCACGTGCAGCACGATCAAAGGCACCTTGCGGACCTTAATCAAGCTCGTGACGCGTCCACCATCGCTGGTGATAATCTGACCTTTGCTCACGTTGTTGGTGAGGTTAGGGAAGAAGGTATAACGGTCGACCGAGGACAAGGTTGCGAGCTGGCCCGAACCGCCGCCGCCACCGCCGCCGCCGCCGCCGCCGCCGGCACCGAGTTCGCCGATTCTGGCGTTGATTAGACGGTTGTTAGCGACCTGAATGTTGAAGCCACGGTCATCCATGAATACGTTGCCGGCGAGCATCGCGCGGATAACTGATTCTGGATGGTCGACATCGCCTAGCAACAGAACGCGGTCGGAACCGCCAACAGAGAATGCCTTGACGATAATGCGAGGGTCAATTTCACGAAGAGCTGTTTGCAACTCTTGAAAGTCTCGTGATACGACGATATCCACTGCTGCTGTGTTGCCGGCGTCATCCCAGAGCACCATCGTGGTGCTTCCAGGCGCTTTGCCGAGCATAACCATTTGGTTTTCGGCGACTACGACAGGCTCCGCAATTCCGGGGTCTGCGATAGACGTACGAACAATTTTGTTGCGCATTTTGAAGGTTCTGGATTGCGAAACCTTCAAATCAATTTCGTTGGTTGTTTTGAACTCTTCCAGATCAACCGCACCGGTCACAACAGGAGGAATCGGTGTAGCAGTTACTCCAGAGGAGGTTGACTGCGCGATGACCTGGTCCGGAGCCAATTGAGCGATCAATTGCGAAGCTTCATCTGAAGAGGCTTCTGCTGCAGGCAAATCGATAGCGGATCCTGCTATCTGCGTAGGACTGGAGTTGAGCGCCACGATATCGCTGTCGTGATGAGCTTGCGTGGTCAGCGTGTCAGCCTGCTGCAAAGAGGGATGTATGCTCAGGGCCGCTGCTGGAGCCAAATCTGCAATCTGCGTCGACTTGTCCTTGCCGCCCAGGAAGAGCATCACGTGATCGTCTTTGATGCTGCCGCTGGTGGCAACTTTGCGGTCACTAGCTGGCTTCTTCGCTGCCGTCGTTACTTTTGCATTCTTTACTGACTTCTTCGGGGATTTCTTGCTCTGCGCCTTACTGGTGACGCCATTCGTCCCGGACATTTTCTGCCAGATTGCATCCGCAGCTTGGGCCGGCTGCGAAGTCAGCAGTCCCATCTGACTTACAAGCACTGACAGGCTTAGTACTAAGCTCGTCCCTCTCTTGTTCATTCCATTCTCCCTCTATCTATAGATTAAGTATATGCCAAAGACTGTGACGGCTTATCTGCTGTCAGGAATAGGCGCGCCTTCTGGCAGTGTTGGTGAAGTCTTCTGGTGTCTTTCTGCACGTCCCGATGTGTAGTGACGTTCGTCGACGACGGTAGGTTCGACCTGGAACATGTTCATGTCGCGAGGACCTTCCACCCGTCCGATTTCCTCAGGCAGCTTGAGCTGACCAGGAGTACCAGGCAAGATGATTTCCGGTCGAACGGCAACAACAAGTTCGCTCTCGTTTTTGTTCCAAGCTTTCGAACGCCACATAGCACCGACAACCGGAATTTCGCCGAAGATAGGATATTTGCTCAGTTCTCGACCGTTGTTGGTTGAAATCAAGCCGCCGATGAAGAGCTCTTGTCCAGGCTTCAGCTCGACGATTGTCTGAGCCTTTCTGGTTGTGAAACCAGGAATGTTGGTGTTGGAGTTCGGGAAGTTGAACGCGAACGTGTTGGATACGATTCGCTCTTCAGGAGAGATTTCCAGGTTGATCGTCCCTGACTCGAGGAGGACTGGAATCATGTTGATTCTCATACCGAACGGCTCGAATGTGACGGAGAACTGGCTCTGTCCTGCTGTCGCGATTGTCTGGAGAATTGGAATTTCTCCACCGGCCAGGAACGATGCACGTTCACCAGAAATGGTGACCAGTGTCGGCTCAGCCAGGATACGAGCTCTGTTGTGAGTGATCGACCCGACTACTCTCGGGTTGACTGAGAACTTCTGTCTTTCGTTGATTGCAAAGTTGCTTATCGCGTTGAATAAGTTGCCCAGACCGCCGGAGCTGAATGATGCGCCACCCGGTGCTCCAAGAAGAACCTGTTGGCTCAAGAGCTGCGAGGCCGTCGCAAATCCAGGTAGACCGACACCGGATAGACCACCGTTGAGACCAATAGGAGCGAGGAAGCCGACCGGTACGGTGTTGAATGCGGATGGTGCTCCGATGGGAGCGGTTCCGGGAAAAAGGTTGGTGTTGACTGGCAATTGCTGCGTGGCACCAGGTTCTGACAATAGATAGGTGCCATCCGGGAGCGCTTGGCTGGGACCAAGACCGCCAACACCGAAGCCGAAACCACTTCCCGAGAAGTTGAGACCGAGCGAAGTACCCAGGGACCGAGCTGCCGTTGTGTTCATTTCCATGAACGTGACGTGCAGAGCGATTAGAGGAACTTTTCTGACTTTCAGCAAGCTCGTGACGCGACCGCCATCACTGGTGATGCCCTGCGCCATGCTGACGTTATTGTTGTAGTTGGGGAAGAAGGTGTATTTATCGACGGAGTTGAGCTGGGCGAGACCGCCAGCGCCGCCGCCACCACCACCGCCACCGCCGCTGCCGCCGGATTCACCGATTCTTGCGTTGATCAAGCGGTTGTTGGCGACCTGAATGTTCATGCCGCGGTCATCCATATATACGTTAGCGGCTGCGAACGCGCGGATGACTGACTCGACGTGATCGACATCGCCCAGCAGGACCAATCTATCGGATCCACTTACTGAATATGTCTTGACGATGATACGAGGATCGATTTCGCGAAGTGTCGATTGAAGTTGTGTGTAGTCTCTCGAGCAACGTAGATCGATTGCTGAAGAGTTGCCGGCGTCGTCCCAGAGGACCAGTGTGGCACGTCCAGGTGATTTACCCAGAAGAACCATTTGATTCTCGGCGACGATGACTGGTTCGGCTACGCCTGGATCGCTGATGGACGTACGAACTACTTTATTGCGCAGCTTGAATGTGCGGGACCGAGAAACTTTGAGGTCGATGACGTTGGTCGGTTTGAACTCTTCGAAGTCGACGGTACCAGTCACTACCGGTGGTATCGGACTCGCCGTGATCGCACCGGAATTATCAGCTTGTGCCAGGATGTTGTCGGAGTTGAACTGCGCTAACAAGTCGTTGCTCTTGGTTGGAACGGCTTCAGCGCTGTTGACTAGTTCGTGAATTGGAATTTCGCTCGACGTATCGACGGAGGGAGTTGTCGATTGTGACTCGGCAAGCGTGGGAGTGTCGATGGCGGTCGGCAATGATGGATGAATAGAGAGTGCTGCTGCTGGAGCGGGACCGCCTCCTAGAGCATTGGCGCTCTTATCTTTTCCCGGCAGGAATAGATAAGCATGGCTCTCGTCAATTTCATTATTTGACACCGCCGGTGAAGGCTTAGTCGATTTCGTATTCACACGCTTCGGCGCAACAGTCGCTTTCTGAACCTTCGCAACAACCTTCTTATTAGTAGATTGCTTCTTGGTAGGTGCTGCTGTCCCGGCCATATGCTGCCAAATGGCACCGGATGCAGGCTTCGACTGAGCTATTTGCCATCCAGCCTGTGCGAGCGCCAGTGATACGCTCAGAGCTAAGCTCAACGTAGGCTTGTTCATTCCACTCTCCCTCTGTGTCTCCCGACAACTATCAAATGACTGAGCTAACAGGATGCAAGTTAGTAAGTTAATCGGTACTGGTCCGACCAGGTCAGCATAGTAACATGAGTGGCTACCATGTGCACGTACCTTTTTTAAGACCGTTCACAGGTTTTTCGTAGATTTTACCGACACGCCAAAAACCAGGTGGAGACAGCGCTGATCGTGGTTTTGAGATTGTTGCGCGTTGTTGCGCAGGCTCATTTGACAACCGTATTTGGTGCCACTGTCGGGCAAAATGTGGCATGTCAAGTTGGAGATCTAAGTGGTATCGGACTTAGTGCCATTCGCCAGTCAGCAACCGGCTCTATAGCGCATCAGTTCTTCTGTTATATGGGTTTTCGAACTGAGCTCTATATAATTGGATAGCAACGTATATCAGACATTGCTTGCCTCTCGGACGGTTGTCAACTGACGATATGGAAGAGTCAATATCGTCACTCAGAACAAGTGAAATCGAGAAAAACCGCTTATCATGCCATATTCGGTGAATCATAAAAGACCTTTCACGTGGTGGCATGTTTGTTTTGCAAACGAATCTACGTAATTCAGTTTTTGATAAATTGCTGTTAATCTCGCGCTTCGCGAAGTCATCTGATGGGAAAAAGGATCTATCTAATTGATCTGTTAATCATGATCTTTTGAGAAGAGACGATGGATGTTATATACTCAAGTCTCGATGAGCGTGACTCCGCCTCATGTTGGTTGCTAAGGTGTGATGCGGATCTCAGGTTCTGTGACGGTTGCTTTTGAAAACAACCAGGAGCGTCTAAACAGAAGGGCAGAAGATGTCTGGGGAGCATGGAAGAGAGTAGGGCAGTGACAGAGACTAGTAACGACCAAGAGAAGATTCTCGTAGTGGATGACGAGGCTTCTATCAGGCGCATTCTTGAAACCAGACTGAAGCTGGCCGGCTATAACGTCGCGACGGCAGCAGACGGTCAGGAAGCACTTGATCAATTCAATAGCTTCCAACCGGATCTGGTAATACTGGACGTGATGCTGCCCAAGATGGACGGCTACGAGGTTTGTCGCGAAATTCGCAAGACGTCGGATACGCCAATTATCATGCTCACCGCCGTCGCAGATGTTTCCAACCGTATTCAAGGTCTGGAAATCGGCGCCGATGACTATGTAGTCAAGCCTTTCAGTCCGAGTGAGCTTGAAGCTCGTATCAAAGCCGTACTCCGCAGAACTGTGGAACGACAACAAGAGGCTGGGCAGAGCAAGAGCACTAACGTCATTACTATTGGTAACCTGAAAATCGATCTTAATAAACGGCAAGTCACGCGGAAGAACGAAAGAATTCGTTTGACCGGCATGGAATTTAGTCTTCTCGAGCTTCTGGTGACCAACTCCGGACGACCTTTCTCGAGGGGCGAAATTCTTCAGCAGGTTTGGGCTTATCCTCCAGATCATCGTATCGATACGAGAGTGGTCGACGTGCATATCAGTCGTTTGAGATCGAAGCTGGAGGAGGATTCTTCCAATCCGGATCTAATTCTTACCGCTCGTGGAATCGGCTACATGTTCCAAAAGATCAACTAAGCCTCTAGCTGTTAATCATTCAATCTTTCGAAGGTCTTCACTCAGTGAAGACCTTTTTGTTTGATCGATTTTTTCCGAGGGACGTTTGATATGCGAGGGAGATCCGATCGTTCGTTTCTCCGCTGTTGGTTTTTGTTTGCCTGTACTTATATGTTGACAAGCCCATCCTGTGCTCGGAGCAACTGGATGGGCTTGTCGAGTGATGTGAATTCTCTGATTGGCGGCCGCTTATGTGCCGACCTGCCAGGAGCTCATGTACTCAATCATTTCAGGGGTCAATTTATCTATCTTGACGCCGAGTGAATTGAGCTTCAGTTGAGCGATCTCTTGATCTACAAAGGCAGGAAGTCTGTGGAGACCAGGGGTGAGATCGGCTTTGTTCTTGACCAGATATTCGAGCGCGAGAGCCTGGTTGGCAAAGCTCATGTCCATGACGCTCGCCGGGTGCCCTTCGGCGCAACTGAGGTTGACCAGTCTACCCTCTGCAAGAACGTTGATTCTGTTGCCGGACTTGAGCGTGAACTCTTCCATGTACTGACGCACCTCGCGACGCGAGGACGAATCCTTGGCGAGCGCTTCGAGGTTGAGTTCGAGATCGAAGTGTCCGGAGTTGCAGATGATAGCGCCGTCCTTCATGCTCTTGAAGTGTGCTCCGTCGATGACGTGGCGGTTGCCTGTCACCGTGATGAAGACATCACCTAGAGCGGCTGCTTCTACCATAGGCATGACTCGGAAGCCATCCATCACTGCTTCAATCGCCTTAACTGGATCCACTTCGCAGACGATCACGTTGGAGCCCATACCACGTGCACGCATCGCTGTGCCTTTACCGCACCAGCCGTATCCTACGACGACTACGTTTCTTCCAGCCAACAAACGGTTGGTGGCGCGAATGATACCATCGAGAGTCGACTGTCCGGTGCCATATCTGTTGTCGAACATGTGCTTGGTTTGAGCATCATTGACTGCCACCGCCGGGAATGGCAGTTGATTGTCTTTGTGCATCGCGATCAATCGAGTGATACCAGTCGTTGTTTCTTCCGTACTGCCGATCACGTCTGCAATTTGAGCTTGTCTCTTTGTGACCAGGGTGACAACGAGATCGGATCCATCGTCGATGATCAATTGCGGTTTGTGATCGAGCGCAATTTCAATATGCTTGTGATATGTCGGGATATCTTCTCCCTTGATGGCGAATACGCGCATGCCGTATTCCTTTACTAGAGCTGCTGCTGCATCATCCTGCGTAGAGAGCGGATTCGATGCAATGATCAAGCAGTCTGCTCCACCAGCTTGTAGTGTGCGAGCCAGATTGGCTGTTTCTGTTGTGACGTGAGCGCAGCAGGAAAGCCGAAGGCCTTTGAGCGGCTTTTCTTTTTCGAAGCGGTCTCTAATTAGTTTGAGAACAGGCATGTCTCGGTCGGCCCATTCGATGCGTGCTTTGCCTTGCGCAGCCAGGCTTGGGTCTTTTATTTCGCAGTCAGGAACGGTTTTATTTGTCACAACATTCACCTCTTCAGTTCAGTTTATTAGACGGAATTACCGTCAAAAAGGGGGAGATCACCACTGATTCCGGATCAGCTCATAGATACAAGGTTCTCAAAAGGCACGATAATGTAGAGCCTGCTGAAAAGCTGATCCAAGGCTGAAAGCCCCAATAATCCTCTGTATGTTACCACTGCAAAAGCCTAATAATAAGGTTTGCCAACAGCCGTTATCGCAGTTGTTGCAAAGGACGATTAACTTGCAATTGTCAAGCGGAAAGCTTAATATTTGTGGGTGAGTTTTTAGGGTTCGATAAAAAGCGCGTTTCCAAGGGCATGAATTAATTAGCCGCCCTTAAGCACTTTTGATATTTTGGAAACCAGATGCAAAGTAACGCCACTCTATTTAGTACCGCTATCAGTAAGACGCAAGTAGTGAAATCCTGCTGCATAGCAATTGCACTGAGTGGTATTGCATTGTCGTCCTTTGCTCCAGCGCAAGCCAAGTTGCTTAACGGGCATATCGAATCTTTTGATATAGAGAGCACTCCGCATGATACCGCCAGAGGTATGGCGCCGAGTGGTGATAATGGGGCGCAAGGACTAGGTGGTGCCTCACGTCCAGAAGAAAATGAAGTCGCTGGACCTCCGCCCAGTACTAGCGTGCCGATAGTTCATCCCGTCGTGGCACCTCCATCTGTCGCTTATGGTCGAGCACCCAATGTCGGACCTACATCGCCTCCTCCGAATTCATTTCCAATAAGTTTCGCCGGTCGCTGGCAATGTGTTACGAAGGTTATTGATTCCGCGGTTCAGACTGTCGGAGTCGGAACAGAGCTTGTTAGCGAGGTCTTTTTCGTAGAGCTCAATGACAGCCGCGTCGTGGCTCGTTGGATTCAACCGGGCTGGACTGAGACGCAAGCTTCGGCTCTAAGCTGGAGTTCAAGAGAAGCTCAAACTGATAGGACGAGTTATTACTTTGGCGAGGGCACTAACGGCGCCTGGGCGTCTCGCTCCCGCGATCACTTTTTGCAGAACGGACCAGATCGTTTGGAATGCAAGAGTTATATCGATCAATATATGAACGGTCGGTATATCGGTCGGTATAGGACGGTTTCGATTTTGACGCGACTTGGTGCTGTCAATACGATCGCCCGTGGACCGAAAGTCGAGAAGTAGATAACGACCCATATATAAGTACGTTGTGGTGTTTATTGGGTGCCTAGCGTGCTCTCAGTACAGCTGCGTCAGCGATCGCGTTTGATCTCGCACCCGAATTGGTCTATACAAGGGAATCGCGACCCATATATAAGTATGTTGTGGTGCATATTTGGTGCCCAGCTGTCTCTAGGACATGAGTTAACGAGCGTATTTTGATCTCGCGCGCTTCCTTTCTCGGTCTATTCAGAGAGGCGGCGACCCCATATATAGGAATGTCGTGGTGCGTATTTGGTGCCTATTGTTTCGAGTGCATCCCGTCAGCGATCTTGTTTTGATCTCACGGCGGGTTTCCTTCTTGTTCGATACAGCGGAGATCGCGACCCCATATGTAGGAGTATCGTGGTGCGTATTTGGTGCCTTGCTCTTCGAGTACATCCCGTCAGTGATCGTGTTTTGATTTCACGCCGAGTTTCGCGCTCATTCTATTCAGAGAGGCGGCGACCCCATAGGAGCGTCGTGGTGCCTATTTGGTGCCTTGTTCTTAGAGTACATCCCGTCAGTGATCATGTTTTGATCTCACGCCGAGTTCTTTCTCGTTCTATACAGAGGATGCGGCGACCCCATATATAGGAATGTCGTGGTGCGAATTTGGTGTCTTGTTCTTCGAGTGCATCCTGTCAGCGATCGTGTTTTGATCTAACGCCGAGTTCTTTGTCGTTCTATACAGAGGATGCGGCGACCCCATATATAGGATTGTCATGGTGCGTATTTGGTGCGTTGTTTTTCGAGTCATCCCGTCAGCGATCGTGTTTTGATCTAACGGCTAGTTTCTCTCTCGTCCTATACAGAGGACCGCGACCCCATATATAGGATTGTCGTGGTGCGTATTTGGTGCCCAGCTATTTGATGACATCCCGTCAATGAGTCAATATGATCGCTCTGCTTCACTCCGCTCTTTGTCTTGACGAAAGAAACGGCAACCCTATATATAGGATTGCCGTGGTGCGTATTTGGTGCCTATTCGGTTCAGGTTATGCCTTCGAGGAGGCTGGCTGTTTCGCTTTTTCTTTCTTGTCGTACGATGCAAATGCGCGTCCGCCCTTGTACAAGGCGGTCCGCCCGAGGTCTCTTTCGATTCTCAAGAGCTGGTTGTATTTAGCAGTTCTCTCGGAGCGGCAAGGCGCACCAGTCTTGATTTGTCCCGTGGACATCGCTACGGACAGATCCGCAATGGTGGCATCCTCGGTTTCACCGGAACGGTGCGACATTATGCTCGTATAACCGTTAGCGGTAGCCAGGTTGATTGCTTCAATGGTTTCTGTGAGCGTGCCGATCTGGTTCGGTTTGATCAAGATTGAGTTTGCAACACCACTATCGATACCACGCTGTAACCGTTCCGTATTGGTGACGAATAGATCATCGCCTACTAGCTGCGTGCGATTACCGATACGATCGGTCAGCTCTTTCCAACCGGTCCAGTCCTCCTCAGCGAGGCCATCTTCAATACTGACAATCGGATAATTGTTGATAAGCTTCTCATAAAAGTCGACCATTTCGGAGCTGGTCAGCGATCTATTTTCTGTCGCTAGAACGTATTTTCCGTTGTCAAAAAATTCCGTCGATGCGGGATCTAATGCGAGGGCAATTTCTGTACCTGGCTTGAGACCTGCCTTTCCGATAGCTTCGACGATCAACTCCAGTGCTGATTCATTCGTCTTCAGTGAAGGGGCAAATCCGCCCTCGTCACCAACCCCGGTGCCAAGTCCTTTCTTATGGAGCACCGCTTTTAGTGCATGGTAGATCTCCGCTCCCCACTGAAGCGCCTGGGAGAAGGACGTTGCGCCGATCGGAGCGATCATGAACTCCTGCAGATCGACACCGTCTTGTGCATGTTTGCCACCATTTAGGATATTCATCAGTGGAACTGGTAGAACGCAGGCAGATACTCCGCCAACATATCTGAACAATGGCATTCCAAGCGAGTTTGCAGCGGCCTTGGCTACTGCCAGACTGACACCAAGGATGGCATTAGCCCCGAGATTGGATTTGTCATTCGTTCCATCCAATCTGATCAATTCTTTGTCTATAAGAGTCTGCTCCAAAGCGCTAGCGCCTATGAGCGCTTTGCTGATATCTTCGTGTATATGGCGTACCGCGGTGAGAACACCTTTGCCACCATAACGGCTGGGATCTTTGTCGCGCAATTCAACCGCTTCGAAACTACCTGTGGAGGCACCAGATGGAACCGCGGCTCTACCGGCGGCACCATTCGCCAAAACCACAGTCACCTCAACCGTAGGATTGCCGCGCGAATCCAGTACTTCCATCGCCGATATTTCTTCAATATGCGTCATCGGTATCAAGCTCCATCGGTGGTATCACTGTCCATTTTTATCAGGAGAATTCTCGAAAATCGCAAATCTTCTTAGTGCAATTTTTTGCGCTTCAAGTATAATCCTAAAGCACCGGATCACTTTGTCGTTCCCGAAACCAAAACACTTGGTCTGAGAAAGTTGGAAGCGATCCGATGAAAGTTCGAGCTAATAACAATAACAAAAAATTGGGTTGTGTGATCTTACAGTTCGCAAAGCGAACCTAGAAGTGGTGGTTGTTCATGGGTTCAGACCATGGTGGTGGATTCCAGGCGATTCAAGAGTACTTCCAACAGAAATCTTGTCGCTTTTGTTCAAGACCCTTTAGAGAAGACGGTATCGAGCTTCTCCGGCAGGAGCCAGGTGTTCTTGTTGTCCGAGTTACTTGCAACGCTTGCGGCAATCCGCTTGGTGTTGCGATAGTCGGGACTAGTCCCAGGCGCGAACGTTGCAAGCCGAAAGCCTTCGGTGAGTGGACGAAGCGAGATAAGGAGCGCCTGTCGGATAAACCGAAAATCACTTACGACGACGTTTTATGTGCCCACGAATTCTTCGATAATCTGGGTGCTGATTGGAACAAGCATATACCCCAAAGTCAACAACAGTAATACTTTCGAGCACAAGCACCTGCTATCGACAACCGCCGCAACAAGAAATTAGCTCGATTTTCTTTTACTACCAGGGGCTTTGCTTAAAGAAAGAACACGTATGCAGGGTGCAGCTATTGAAAAGCTGCGCCCTGTCAGTTTTTCTGCGAGAATTGGGGGATGTTCGATAGTGAGATCCGTCTAGTACCGAAGCCGCACAAGAGCCAGGCGCTTATTTCCGTTGCCTGGTGTTTTCCGCATACGTATTCGATTGGGATGTCGGGCTTAGGATTCCAGTTGATATACAATCTTCTCGACAACCATGAAGATGTGGCAGTCAATCGAGTGTTCACCGATGTGCAGGAGCGACCTGCCTCGGATTGTGACCTTTTCGGTTTCACCGTGTCCTGGGAGCTCGACTTTATCAATGTTTTGTCTGTTCTCAAGAAAAACAATATCGCTGGCTTGGCGAAAGAGAGGTCGGATTCTGACCCCATTGTCTTCGGCGGCGGTCCGGTTCTGTCAGCCAATCCGGAGCCTTATGCCGAAATCTTTGATATCGTTCTTCTCGGTGATGCAGAAGAGATGATTCCTAGATTAATCGACGCGGTGCGCCTCATGGCGGGCACGCGCAGCCGAGCCGAGAAGCTCAGGTTACTCGCACAGTGCGACGGCGTCTATGTTCCCTCGCTGTACACAGTTGAGTACGAAAATGAAGGTGCCATTCGCGCAATTACGCCAATCGGATCTGCCCCAGAGCGAGTCCGCAAGCTGCTTTTTAGAGCACCAGACGACTACGTCGCCCACTCGATCATTCTTTCATCTGATACCACATGGGGTGACACTTTCCTGATAGAAATTGCCAGAAGCTGCCCTCAGGAATGTCGCTTTTGTCTAGCCAGCTATCTTACGAGACCTTTTCGCACGACACCTGTAAATACTGTGCTGGAGAAAGTCGACATGGCTCGTCAGTTCACCGGCAAAGTCGGATTGATGGGCCCTTCGATCACAGAGCATCCTGAATTTGATCGAATACTTGATGGTCTGATGGAGCGCGAAGGTTTGCAAGTTTCAGTCGCTTCCGT
>JAIERK010000256.1 GCA_019746975.1 Candidatus Obscuribacterales bacterium | reverse complement strand
GAACTGGTTCTCCCTGGAGTTCGAAGGAAGGGTTCCGCTTGTCTAACCTAATGACACAAAATTATTGACAGATCCGGTAAAAACAGACAAACGAGTTCATTCGATTATCTCTTTGGGATTGCGCCCGTAATTTTTGTAGCCCTCGTCAGCTTAGCTCAACCTGATGCAGCATCCGGCCAACAATCTAAAAAGATTGAGGTTGCCGTCCTATCAGGTCATGGAGTGGGTCCATCTGGCGACACGCTTACTAGCTCTTTGCTGATATCCCACTTTAGCTCACGGTCAAGACCAGAAGCTCACGGAAGCCGAGAAAGCGCGCATCAAGATCAAAGAAGCGGAAAGTGCAAACAAGGCTGTTGACAAACTTCCACGGATCTTTCGTGGACATTCGCGGTTTGTTCACCGACGCCCCTTTATGTGCCAATCTGTGTTTCGGCGCTATGAATTATTAAGGGGAGCTGGCAGACTTAGCCCCAGATATGTCAGGATTTGATTTGCGAATAGAGGACTAGTGATGAAAACGCTCAAAGAAAGTCTGGCTTACTACCGCACCCAGCACAGAACCCCAGGCTGCAAGCTCACACATTTGGCAGGAATTCCGATTCTCGCTGCGGTTCCGTTTGCATTCCTCGCTAATCGCAAACTCGGGTTCCAGGTTTTGTTCGCTGGCGTGGCACTGCAGATGTTGGGACATGCCGTGTTCGAGAAGAACGAACCGACATTGCTGAAAACAAGAGATTTGATGACCGTTCCAGCTTCACTGATTTTCATTGCTGAGGAATGGAAAGAGGTTCTCTCAGGTCAATGGCTTAAACACAATAGCTTGCAGCTTTGGACCAAGAATCCAATGCCGGTCGACTCAGTCGATAATGCGCCTGTTGAAGACGAGGCCTTGGTGGTCGAACAATAGCACTTCTCATTACCAATTTGAATTTCTTTCCCTGCAACCGTTCGCGCTGGAGGTATGTACTAATCTTTAGTTTGCAATGATAATGTCTTGTCGCAGATAATACCGAGTCCAAAAAGTCACTATATGAGAAGACAATCCAGAGTCCGAGTGAAAATCTGTTGTATCTCGAGCGTCGAAGAGGCTCGGCTTGCCATCGCCTGTGGTGCTGATGCCCTCGGATTGGTGTCTCACATGCCGAGCGGACCTGGTGTGATTTCGGAGGAAGCAATCGCCGAGATTTCAGGCATCGTACCGCCTGGAGTTGCCACATTTCTACTAACAAGCAAGCAGGATGCTTCTTCAATTATCGATCAGCAAAGGCGCTGCGCCACCAACACAATTCAGATCTGCGATCAGGTCGAAGTCGAGTGTCTTCAATCTCTAAGACAGGCATTGCCTGGAATTAAACTAGTGCAAGTCATTCATGTTTCAAGCGAAGAGTCGATAGAAGAGGTGCATCGGGCGGCACCTTTAGTAGATGCAATCCTTTTGGATTCCGGCAACCAGAAGCTTTCTGTTAAAGAGCTGGGCGGAACAGGAAGAACTCATAATTGGACGATCAGTCGTGCGATTCGAGACGCGATCGATATTCCGGTCATTCTGGCTGGAGGTCTGAACTTCGGCAACGTTGCCGTTGCCGTCACAGCAGTCAGACCGTTTTTTGTCGACGTTTGCAGCGGGGTGCGCAAAGACGGGAAATTGAATGCCGCGCTGCTTAACGACTTCTTCGAGGCTATGATTGATGCTTGATTCCGATACTGCTCGGCAGTCGGACGTGTTAACTCGATAGTCGAGTCTTGTTTTGATTCACACCTGACTGTGATTTTGTCGAATGATTAGTCTTTTAAGCCTTGAGTCGAATCGAGGAACAGCTCGCAGATGTTCTGCGTCTGCCGAATCGCGACAGACGATCTGACTGGTCCCAGTATGCGTCTTTTGGCTTGCTTGTCATCTTCACATTTTGCTTGATAACAATGTGCGGAAGATCCTCTAGTGTTGTTTCATTCCAGTCGGCGATATCCTCCGACGAGCCATTTAACAGTTCAATCGACAAGTCAACTGATGCTATTTCTTGGTCGATTGTGCCTGCAGACTCCGTTGTGTCAGTGAGGCTGTTCGGGGACAACGGTGGTTCGTAGATTGTCAAATCGATCAGTGCGGGATCGAACGAGATTTCCTCAGTCGACTCTGTCAGCGATGCCACCGGGTCTGGTGCTGCGTTGAAGACTGAGCTATCTCCCCAATCTTCGAATAACGCTGATGGGTCGATCTTGCTGACTGTTCTTGACTCGACGTGTTCCATACGATTCTGCGCAGGAGTGGCGTCAATTAGCTCCTGAAGAGTCTCTTCCAGCTTGAGATCGTCCTGATAAATGTCGTTTCTTAACATGTTTAGACATGGGGTATCAGCGATGCTATTCGATGGACCATCTAAGGAAAAATCTAAATTGGAACAGTCCTCGACTGAAGGCGCTAAATTTTTTCGCTTAGCTCGCCGAGCAGTGTGCGTGGAGAACGGCCGATCTGTCTCTTCCACCTCTTCATTGAGATTAATGCGCTGAAAGATTCCAGACAAAGTCATCTTTTCTTCTTCAAAAAGATCGACATCCGGTTTGGAAAAAGCCATGAATAGATCTTCTTGGGCGGGAAGTGCCTCGATTATTAATGGCTCTACGATGTCGGTCTCTTCCATTCGACGCTGGAATTCAGCGATGTTGAAGGATCCGCTGTTCGTCAACTCGCCGCGATTGAACCACTTATCCATGTGCAGTCGTTCTCGTTGCCTGGCGGTGACGTCGCTTAGGTGTAGTTCGCTGTAGGCTTTTTTGCGAATTTCGTTAGCTTCAATTTGATCGTCGATAGAGCTGGTGCCGATTCCATGGTTGCACGGAGCCGCCTGATCGCTATCCTGGCAATTCCGCGCTGCTTCATTCCGACCCGTTTCCATCTTCGGACGAAACCGATGCACTAAAAGCTTCAGCGTGTTCAGCATATTGAACAACCCCACAAAACGCCGCTGCAATCTACAAAGGCTGCGCCCCCGATTGCACTCCATACAAAACTGTATCCAGAGTAACCTTGATGCAAGATAGGGGAAAGTGAAAATTACGTAGAAAGAATCGGCGGAGTAATTTCTCGATTCTTTGGATCTATGAAGAGTGGCGTTAATAGTTGACTTCGCTTTGCACTCGACTATCGATCGGCGAAAAATTTAATCCTTCACAATTTGTATGTATCGTTACCGGGCAGATTTATCTGTCCACAAACTTTTGAGATTACGTAGTATCGTGTGGGCGACAGAAGCGTACCTCACCGCTGTCCGTATCTGCCGAACCATGGGCTAGTGCTCATGTCACCAAGCCATTCTCGGTGGCCACAACCACGTGAGGACGGCTTTCGATTCAAATTCTGATTCGCATGAACATGCGTCTCTTTCTTAGTACAGGAGAATTGAATACCATACTAGGCTTGTCGCCACCATTATCAAAATTGTGCCACCATGGATGGTGTCGATTGTCTGATTTCTTTGCCTCCGTGATAGATTGCGGCTTGTATCGGCTGCATCTCAATTGTTGGCCTGGCTTGGTGACTGTGCTAAATTCATGCTCGTCTCTTTATCGCCCCGAGGAGAACACACGGCTAGGGCTAGTCCCTGTCAACGGACTCCGCCAACACGACCTGAGTGAAAAGCTACATGACAACACGAAAATCTAATTCTAGCTCTGCCTTCCGAGAACTGCTTCGCCCGTTGAACATTGTTCTCTGTCAAGACGTGCTGCAGGGACGCGACGGCTCCGTTTCCTATTACAAACTGGTTGACAGTATGAGCGTTCCAGCTTTGCCAGCACAGCTCGGCCGTTTGGTTATTGCTCTTGAGATCCAGCGGGCTAACAAAGCAACCAACGACGAACTCGGTGCTGCCGATCCCAAAATACAAGTAACTCTCACCGGTCCCGATGGTAAGGAAGGCAGGCTCACTGAGATGCCTTCGATTCCGGCGGCGTCGAACAAGACCTGGCGTATGAATAGAATCATCATTGATACGCCCGGAATTCGATTCACTCAAGAAGGGCTCTATTTGTTCCGTATCTTCGGGAAAACAGCTTCGAGCGATTATGAGTTGATTCTGGAGAAGGACTTGCTAATAGACGTTGCTAAAACAGGCACGAATGGCAACAACAGCAAGAGCGGGCCGATTGTACAGGCGAGTTCGCACGAGGCTGACACCAAAACTCTTGAATCTTCTGCCAAGCCTGAGGCTGCTGCAAAAAGCAACACTGCAAAAGCAAAGACAAAAGGAAAGGCTGCTGGGAAGTCGAAGGGTCGCTAACTTCCTAGCAAAGTGTTAGATTGGGAAAGTCCAGTCCCCTGCCAGCACAAACGTTCTTTTGGGCCCGTTAACCGATATCGCTTAAGCGATTTTTTCGCCTTCCGGAAGCTGGGGATTCTGATTGAAGGAGTGCAGGCGTGTGTAGAAACGCTTGCTTCCAAAATCGGGGTTGTTCTCCTCGTTCTTGGCGCCGTTCGCCAACTACGAAAAATTGATCTGACAGAAACGAAGTTCGACGACAAGAGCCTAGAGATCGGAGCAGGAATGAAGAACTTAATCTGGGTAAGATTGAACAGGACTTCCGTTACTGATGGTGGTGTTAAGAAACTAGCCCCATTGGCAAAGCAGCTGGAGCGCCTTGACCTCGATCAATGCAAAGGCTTTACTAATTCTGGACTTCGATTTGTTGTGAACACATTTCCAAAACTCACAGCGCTTCATATCGGTGATACGTCCGTCACCAGTGCTGGTATCAGATTGTTAGGTGCGCACCCCAATCTTCGTGAAATCTGGCTGTCTTCTTTGCACACTACAGATGATGACGTTAAAACCTTGCGTAATCTTGAACTTGGATTGTTAGACTTGTCTGGCTGCCCACCCCGGTGTTAACTTCGAAGAAATTATTCGGACGAAAGTTGAAAGATGATCGCCCATCGGTCAACATTGAAAAGCAATGATCACGAGTACAACAACCGCCAATACGATTCGCGCCATCGAGGCGCCACCATTCAACGACGGCTTTCTCCATGCCTATTTCGTATTTGATGTTGGTGAATCAATTGATCTTGGCGAATTGGAACGGGCGGGCACACGTT
The DNA here is from genome assembly GCA_019746975.1 of Candidatus Obscuribacterales bacterium. GTDB lineage: Bacteria > Cyanobacteriota > Vampirovibrionia > Obscuribacterales > Obscuribacteraceae > JADYXR01. Next base: position 28,329 of record JAIERK010000256.1, on the reverse strand, counting down.
ATCAACGGGCGCAGCTCAAAGTTCAGGGGCAAGTCTCTCCCAGATATCTACAGTTTCGTGAAGCTCCGATTGCAGCCAATCTGGATGAGCAATTAGTCGAAAACAGCAGTTTTCGCACAGACTTGAAGATTTATCCATACGGCACTATCGTTGTACGTTTCACCCTCGATCTTCGAGGTGGATGGGAAGAGTGCGCTGGAAAATGCACGCAGTTGCGTCGCAGTCCTAATCTTGAGAATCGAGCAAAGTCCGTTCTCGACAATGTCATCAAGGAGATTTCGCAAGCGATCAATAAAGCCTACGAACCGTTGATGGAAGACTACTTTGTGATACACATGGTCTCACAAACAGAAGTAACTTCCTCATCTTTGTTAAACGAATGCAGGGCTCAGTTGGCCGCGTTAATAGTCGGAGAGACGCAACTGTTGAGCCCTCTTGAAGAGCAAGAGGTTCTCAAATACAGCTACAGTTATTTCGAGTCTGATTTAACCGTCGTACATTGGGACTCATGTTTTATCCTTGATACCGTGGCCGGTGCCCAGCCAATTCTAGATATTTTGGAGTTCGCCAATACGCAGCTGGTAGAATTGCGTTACTATGACAATTGGCTCGACAGAGAGTTCGATAAAATCTACAAGCGGGACATTAACGCGGCCGGTCCCGCCTGGCTCCATGGCGGGGTGAGCGCCGCCAAAAGCGCTGAGAAGTTGAGATTGATGTTAGTCGATCTGCGTGAACTCTCCGATGAAGCCAACAATGCGCTCAAGATCATGGGTGATGCTTTTTACGCTCGGTTGTATCGGGGCATCTCATCTCGATTTGGTCTGACCAACTGGCACGAGCAGGTGGAGTCAAAGCTGAACAGCGCCGATCAGATTTACCGATATATGATCGACCAGGCGCATGTAGCTCGCAGTCAGTTTTTCGAAATTATCATCATCGCGCTGATCGCAATCGAAATACTGTTGAGCCTGATCGGACACTAATTCAGTTGGTTGGACCTCGAATACATTACCAGGGATTGGTACGGCATCGCACTTCGAGCGGCAAACGGTCTGGGTGTCCGCAGCCTAAGTCATACGACAGTTGTGGGAGAGCAGCTTAGCCGAGGCTCGTCACGCTTCCGCGGTCGGAACTTGATACCGTGGGACCGAGCTACGGTTTCCACCTATTCTTACGTCGAAAAATCACGCACGGTCAAAGAAATACATCCTCAAAGATGCCGCAGACCTGCCATCCCTCTTCGCCGCGACTGTGAATTAGATCGTTGAGGGTGGTCGTCTGGTTTTGGTAAAACCCACCAAACGCATGGTCGACTAAATATTCGTACATGTCGCTTTTCGGTTTCGCGACCATAATCAAGATCGGGTTGAGGCCGCCGTGGAGTACGCACGCCATCATCAGTCCCAGACTGGACTGAAGCTCGCAGATTTCATCAACGACCGAGATAGCTCTCTTTCCGAAAGCCTTCAGAGAGAGGGGAACAGCTTTGATGGTTGCACCATTCTTGGGTTCCGTGACCTGCGCCAGCACCGCAATCGGAGCCTTCAATGGTGCCTCCATTACGCAAATCGGCCGCCACCCCTGGGTCTGTCGCACGCGGAAGAACTCCATATAGGACAGCAATTCCTGCTTATTGGGGTCCAGTGGAACCTCCTCCACTCGATAGACAGGTTTTTCGTGCATCTCCGGCAGTCGATTGAAGATCAGGGATTGAGTCCGAATCTCGTCTACAGAGACGTCAACCAATTCTCATCCTATTTGAGCTCGATCGAGAATAACCCTGTTGAGCGCCTGTAGGTCGGACTCGACGCCGCGCCGCCGAAAAGGCTCAATCAGTGTATCGATCCGCGTGAACTGTGGTGTCCAGGTCTTCATGCTCGTGTGTCCCCCGGCCCCAGAGGCAAGTTACTTAATGCTGACCTCGATTTAGCACACTCGACTTCGGCGATGCGCCCAGACACGTAAGCGTTGTCGACTGAGCGGAGTCCAAGTAGAAAGAGCCTCATTCCCCGAGCAAGTTTTCCGATCTCTTTTCTGCTGTAGAAAAAAGTTCGCTCATCAGCAAGCTTGTCACTAGCGTCAGTTCGAGCAGGATTGATGAGACTGGCACTCCTCAGCAAAAAAACCGTTAAGCGATATCGGTTAACAGGTACAATCGGTCAGAACAAAAGCCCCGCACTCATCACCGGTTGGCACTTTCGGCGATTAGCCAAGCTTCAGAGTCTGGCGAAGTTGCTTCGCCAAAACCACATCCATTTCGTGTCCACCCTTCACGCTAATGAAGCGTGCTTTAATTTTGAGGGGGTTAATGCCACAGAGCATCAGGTCACCAATGAAGTCGAGCAGCTTATGGCGGACAGGCTCGTCATCAAAGCGCAAATCCATGGTAAACCCGTCTTCGGTTAGGCTCACCATATCTTTCTCGAGTCCAAGCATCTTATGCTCCGCGAGAGATCCGAATGTACGAGCATCGAGAATGTCGGCTATATCATCTGAGGTCGTCCAGGTTCGCCAGACTCGCCCGATCTTGGGATGTTTCCAATCCATCATGTAGGTGACCGAGAAAGTTTCGTCGGGAATCGCCATCATGCTGCGATCTTTTCGATTGATCAAAATTGGTTCTGGCAACTCGATTGTTGCCTTGGGAAGAGGGGTGATCAGATTAGCGTCCTTAAGCAAAGCCAACCACAAATCGCCGCTTCCGTTACCCAGGGGCACTTCCGGACCGTCGACCGCTATATAAAGATCGTCGAGGTTAGACAGCGCTATTGCACATAAGATGTGCTCGACTAGACAAAGTCTGGATTTACCGCGACCAATCACGACATTCCGCAAAGTGTTGACGACATTGTCGGCAGTCGCCGGAAGAAATAGCGGTTTTCCAGTATTGGTCTCGCTGTCGGGAATGGCAAAGACTATACCGGTACCAGGTTCGGCTTTAAAGAGTTGAACGCTGATCTCTTTTTTCGACGTTACGCCTGAACCGACGAAGCTAGCAATAGGCTCACAGAGTTCAGAAGTGAAACGATCGATCAGGCAGTCGGTCATTGCGACACCATTTGTCTTAAGAGATGACGTCAGTTCGTAAGCTGCTTTTCAAGCAATTGCTTCTCGAGTTGAACAAGCCTCTGCTTCAACTCTTTGACTTCGTCGTTTAGTTTCGGAAGCCGTTTTACATAAGCCAGTGATTTGAAGTGTTCTCTTGCTGGGATAGCGGGTATTCCGACATGGACCTCTTGAGTCGGAACATCACGGATTGCAGCAGCACCACCTTCGATGATACTGTCTTTGCCTACTCTGACGTGGTCCTTCATCAATACGCCGCCCGCGAGAATGGCGCGGTCACCAAGCGTGCAAGAGCCGCCGATAGCGGTGTGTCCTACGACGATAGCATCCGTACCGATCTTGCAATTATGGGCAACAAGAACAAGATTGTCGATCTTGGTACCGGCACCTATTACGGTTGCGCCGATGGTGGCACGATCGATCGTAGAATTGGATCCAATCTCGACATCGTCCTCCAAGATAACGATACCCACTTGAGGAATTTTCAGAAGTGGATTGCGAACATCGGGAAGCTCCTTCACACCCTGGACCATAAGTTCAGCATTGGCGGGCTTCTCAGTGGTGTAACCGAATCCGTCGCTGCCGATGCTGGCACCTTGCTGCAGCGTGACACGATTCCGAATTTCGACGTAATCCGCGATCATGCAGCCGGGATGAATTAGACATTTTTCGCCAATTTTAACTTTGCCACCAATTACGGTGTTCGCCATTACAACTGTACCAGCACCAATTTTGGAATGGGGTCCCACCACTACTAGGGGACCAATTGCCGCACTCGGATCGATCTCCGCAGTTTCATCAACAACTGCGGTCGGGTGAATTCCTTTTTCGGGGTGAAATTTTCTCGGTTGAAGCGCCGTGCAAATTTTTTGAATCGCGAGCTTCGGCCGCTCGACCAGAATCATGTTCCGATTGGGGTGTGTCTTCTCAGTACCGACCGGCGTGATCACTACCGAAGCCCTTATGTTATCGAGATGGGCGATCAGCTGTTTGTCGACAACCAGAGCGATGTCTCCTTCTGTTGCAGCCAGCGGATCCACCGCTATTCCAGTGATACTGGTATCACCGGCACCGTGTGGTTTGCCACCGATAAACCCAGCAATCTGTGCCATCGTCATTGGTACTGGAAGTTTCATTTGTCGACCTCTAAACCTTTTGCGGTGCCTATGGGAAGGGTATTCGCGAATGTCTCGAATTACGAAAAGTAGAGGCCGCCTCGCGCGCTTCGCAAGGCGGCGTCCGTGCATTTACTTAGTTGCAGGTGCGTTGCCGCCGGTCACCGTGGGAGAGGATGCGAGCCTCTGAGCTACGCCGTCAGTGATGTCGGTGCCACCAAGAAGAACCGCGCTCTTATCCAGAACGGCGGTGAGACTCTTGGTCTTCGCTTCGGCCTTGATTGCATTGTCCAACTCGGACTCGAGCTGTTTTTCCATGTTCAAAGCTTTGTCTTGGAACTTCTTGAACTCTTCATCGATCTGACCTTGCAAGCGCTTGTGGAGACCGTTGAGCTCTTGCTCAGGCTTCTTCGCCTTCTTGGCGGTATCGAACTCTTTGTTGCTGCGCTCGATAAGCGAGTGAATTCGTTCTTCGTCCTTTTTGATATCTTCAGCGGCACTCTTCAGACGCGGATACGCGCTATACAACTTAACTTTGTCCACAACGCCGATCGCCGCCTGGGCAAAAACGGGCGCCGCCAGAGTCTGCGCAAAAAAGACTCCGGTTAAAACAACTAAGGTTTTGCTTGTCTTCAGCATTCTAATCTCCGTAGTGATCCAATCACAGTGTTCACAAGACTTGCCAATCGGCTCATCTTACAACATTCAAAAATCTCGAACCACTGATTGCGTCTCAGGTTTTTAAAACTTCTCTCCAAATCCGACGGTAAATCGGGGCATGAATCCACGATTCATGACTGACTGAATCAAAGGCAGACCATAGTCAAGCCTGATCAGACCTACCATCGGAACCTTGACGCGCAGTCCGAGACCGACGGACGCGCCTACATTCGAACGGCTCAAAAGGCTGTTGGAGAAGCCGTTGCCGGATACCTGCCCGACGTCACAGAAAGCCGCTGCCTGGACATGTTTGTCTATGATCTTACCGATGCCTGAATCTTTAGGAACGAGCGGCAGAGCGCTTCGGACCTCAGCCGTGGCCATCAGCATCGCCGCACCGGTACCAAGATCGGAGAACTGTCGATATCCTCTCAAACCATTCCAGCCGCCCAAGCGATATTGAGCAAACTGCGGAATTCCGCCAAAGGATGTTCCGCCCTGTGCATTTACGGCGAGCGTCATACCCTTGGCAAGGGGCACGTACTTGCTCACACTTCCCCCGAGCTTGGCGAAAGATGTGCCGGTCAGACCAAGCGAGGGACCAGCTGACAATCGAGCATACGTTCCCTTTTTCGTGTCCATATATGAATCTCGCGTGTCGTAATTCAGGGAGGGATTGAGCGTAAAGAAAGTACCACCGCGCAGCATGTCGGCGCGGGCACTTTGCGCCAATGCATCGGCAGACTGAGACGAGCCCGCCATACCTAATGCGAGCGCTCGCTTCGACATACTGTTAATGACGTTGTCGGCACCAAGAATATTGCCCAGATCTTTGAGATTGGTGTTCTCGCCCATGAGGCCAAGGTTAGCGCTGAAGTGCTTCTTGAGCGGTTTGGAGAGGGTGACGCTGCCACCGAGCGTACGCTGCTGCGACTGGTCTATTAGCATGCTCGCAAAGTTGCGCCCGAAGCCGGATAAGGCAAGCGAGGTGTTAGTGCCTCTGAGATTAGGCTCGATGAAATTCGCTTCGAGTTGGTAGGTGCGTTGCGTCGGCAAGAACGAGGTCCCACCGTTGTTTACCGTATTGTTGAAGTTGCCGAAGACACCAGATCCTACCTGAGAATTAAATGAGAGCACCTGCCCTCGTCCCATGAAGTTACTGTCGGAGAAGCTCATAGAGCCAAATGGACCAGCAACCGAATCGACTCCGCCACCGAGGCCTACGCTTCCGGTGCGCTTCTCATCGACTTCGATTTTGAGCGCGAACTTATCGGGTGCGGTGGTACTGGGCTCCAGGCTTCTGCGTATATCCTGAAAATATCCGTTGGCATAAAGTTTTTTCAGATCGTTTGCCAACTGTTGCTCATTGTAAACAGTGCCCGGTTTTATCTTCAGAACGTTTCGAATGATGTGGTCTTTTGTCTTTCTGTTGCCTGATATCTCGACCTTATCTATCTGACCCTCATTGATGGTCAAGCTGACTGAGCCATCAGGGAAGTCCTTAACGTCTGTGACTCGTGCAAGAACAAAACCTTTGTCGTGATACATCTGCTCGACTTTGTCTATCGAGCTGGAAAGCTGAGTTAAGTTTTGAGGCTTACCAAGCTGATCCGCAAAGATTTTCGAAATTTCTTCCGTCTTAAGAACTTCGTTGCCTTGGAATGAGAACTGCGTGACCGGCGCATTCTCAACAACTCGAATCTTGAGTAGAACGCCACCATGGCTGAGCTCCGGTACTACCTGCAACTGTTTTTCATCAAAGTAACCCATTTCGTTGATCGCTTTGAGATCATCGAAAACTTGCTCTCTTACGAAGGTATCGCCTCTCTTCGTCTTCAAAACATTGGAGATGTCCTCGGTGGCAACAAGACGATTCCCTTCAATCTTGATCTCGTCTACCGTCAATTTTTTCTTCAATGCATCTGTCTGATCAGCCGAGGACGCCTGATCGGAAGCAGCTGCTGGCGCCAGAGTGGACGCGCCATCTTCAGACGGGGTCTTCGTCTCGACAGAACTATCAATTTTTTCGTCGTCCTCGACTTCGCCTTGCAATAGTTTCGTCGGTTCACCGGCAGCATACACCGGGCAAAGCTCGAAACATGATGAACCCACCAACATCGATACCGCACATAGTGTCACTATCCGCGCTCTGTATTTATAGTTGTTTGCCCAAGTTCTGTTTAACACGTATGCCCTGCGTGTATGACCGTGCGTCATTGTATCATGACCGCCTAGCATGCCAAGGTGTTCCCAACGACCGGTTGCTTCGCTTCCTTCATACGTGAAAGTAGTTTCATAATCCGGCTTGTCAAGAAATCATGCCGCGTGCAAAGAACTACATGACAACAACGATACATAAACGAACCGGCACCACCAGGTGCCGGTTCGGATTGGGCCCGTGAGGGCGCAGCACAGAATCGTAGAACTAGGACTTGAACCATTCGACAGCGACTGGTTCTAAGTTGATGTTAATCTGCTTAACCTCTGTGTAGGCATCGAGACCATTCGGTCCGAGCTCGCGGCCCCAGCCGCTTTGCTTGTAGCCGCCCCAGGGACACTCATTATAAGTGCTGTGATATCCGTTTACCCAGGTGATACCAGCTCTCAAAGCCTTAATCACGCGCTGGGCACGGGTGATGTCGTGCGTGAATACTGCTCCTGCCAGTCCATAGGCGGAATTATTGGCGATGTCGATTGCCTCCTTCTCTTCGGAGAACTTCTGGATAACCGCTACCGGCCCGAAGATCTCTTCTTGCACGATGCGCATGTCAGGTTTTGTATCGGTGAACAGAGTAGGGGTTATGTAGTAGCCTCCGTCGAGACCTTTACCTTCAGCTTTCGCCCCACCACAAGCGAGCTTGGCGCCCTCTTTCTGTCCGATTTCGATGTACTCGAGAACGCGCTTGAATTGCGGCGCACTAACGAGAGGTCCCATTTCGGTATCTTCCTCGAGACCTGGCCCGACTTTGATCTTCTTGGCGCGCTCGACCATCTTCTTGACGAACTGATCGTGAATTTTGTCTTCTACGATGATGCGAGAACCTGCAGAACAAACCTGTCCGGCATTGCAATAGATAGCAAACAAGGCGTAGTCGACGGCTGTATCTACATCGAAGTCGCTGAATACTACCATCGGAGACTTGCCACCCAGTTCCAATGTCACTTTCTTAAGATTAGAGAGTGCTGCCTGAGCAATGACTTTGCCGGTCTTCACGCTACCCGTGAAGGCAATTTTGTCAACGAGCTCGCTCTCGGCGATAGGCAGACCTACTTGCGGGCCGAGACCAAGGACGACGTTGACTACGCCTGGAGGAAGACCGACTTCATCAAGCAACTCAGCTAACTTTATCGCAGTAAGCGGAGTAAATTCAGATGGTTTTAAAATACACGTATTGCCGGCTGCAAGAGCCGGAGCGAGCTTCCAGGCAGCCATCAGGAGAGGGAAGTTCCAGGGAATGATCTGACCGCAAACGCCGATTGGCTCGCGCACCACCGATGACACCGAAGGAGCAGGAACATCGACTGTGTAGCCAGTAGGTTTGGTAGCCAAACCGCCATAGTAGCGGAAGCACTGGGCCGCATCAGTCATGTCATAACGGCTCTCGCGCAGTGGCTTTCCAGAATTGAGGGTTTCGAGAGTAGCAAGCTCTTCGGCGTGCTCGTCAATTTTGTCGGCAATCTTGAAGAGAAGAGCAGCTCTTTCAGCAGCAGTGGTTTTGCGCCACGGTCCTTCGTCGAATGCTTTGCGGGCCGCTTTAATTGCGGCTTCTGCCTGAGCCTTGGAACCTTCCTGTACTTTGCAAAGCGGCTTGCCATCAGCCGGATTGATGAGCTCACGCTCGGACGTGCCGTTAACGAATTTGCCATCAATGTACATTTGCCATGCGCGATCCAATTTTACTTTCGGTACTGTCAATGCCTGAGCCATGCCCCCTAACCTCGCGAAGATAGTCTTAGTTTGAAGCAACATCGCTACCGCGACGTGCGATGTGATGCCAGAGCGACCATAAGGCATCGGTACGTGACCGCGCCTCTGAACATGAGATCACAAGAGCGTCAAAAGCGCCCGCGTGCGTTCTCACGAGCGATTATGATAGCACGATAACAGTGAACATACAGGAATCTCATCATTTCAAATGACATTCCAAGGCCCGGTATGGCAGAATAGTTGGTCTCTAAAAAAAACACATTGCCACGCCTGGCGATTCAGGCTTCGGCACATACGAACAGTTTGCAAATGAGCACGAAGGATTACCCGGGAACATTCATAACACTGGAAGGGCCGGAAGGTGCCGGTAAGACAACTCAAGTCAAGCTGCTTGCCAAACAGCTTCAAAGATTTGATGTGCCTTTCATAGTCACACGCGATCCTGGCGGGACGCCTCTCGGCAAACAGATCAGGCGGATCCTATTGACACCAGGTTCAGTTGCACCGATGGCAGAGTTACTGCTCTACCAGGCGGATCGCGCACAGCACGTCGAAGAGCTAATCAAACCGGCCTTACAAGAAGGGAAGCTCGTCCTTTGCGATAGATACATCGATTCGAGCATCGCATATCAAGGCTATGGCAGACAGATCGATTTGGATTTAATCGGCCGACTGAATCAACTTTCCACCGGCGGGTTAATGCCGGTACTCACTATTCTTTTTGACATTCCGAGCGAAGACGGGCTTTCCAGGCTTCATCCAGGAAAGGAAGATCGAATCGAGCAGGAGGCTCTAGATTTCCACACGAGGGTTCGGCAGGGATATCTGAGTCAAGCCGAAAAGGAGCCGAACCGCTTCCGAGTACTAGATGCCACCAAGCCGCTCACGACTGTGCAGGATGAATTTCAAAAGATAATCATGGACCAACTCGGACTCTGCTTATCCAATTAGCACACAGAGACCGAAGAAGCTTGTTCATTGCACCGCTTGCGGTGCTAATTTTGTGCCCGTCTTTTCGGTGACCCAATCAGGGACCTTATCGTCAAAATAAGGGCCGGAGATACAGCGTCCTTTGTCGGACCAATCAAAGACCATCCATGCGTAAGGCTTGCCCAACATGTCCCGAGGTGGTACCGGCAGTGGTTGCACACTCGATATCAGAGTCCTGAGCAGCTCTTCAGATTCCTTTTGGGATTCCTCGCCCTTTACCACTAGATCGGTGATCGAACCCTCCGGAGAGACTTTCATCGAAACATAGATCTGTTTGCCAGAACCCTCTTGCTTCCAGTTGTTCATGAGATGTTTTCTCAAGGACGTTGAGTAGTCTTGCGGCTCACCATCAAACGACTGGTCCAGGCCTTCTTTGTCGGAGTTCTTATTGTCAGGGTCAGTTCCGAATGCCAGACGCATCTTGCCGTCTTTTCCAGAGGACTCAGCCACCCAGCAGTCCTTATAGATTTTCCAGTCGCCATTTTGACGAATGACTACAGCGGTTCCGGTCATTTTGAAATTTTCGCTCTTCGACATATCAAGTACTGCCGGTGGCAGTTTGCTTGGTAATAGATCGAACGATACTCGATCCTTCTCCACTTTCTTAGAAAGAATCTTGACTTCGGCAGGATGAGTGCTATGAATCATCTCGACGAACATCGGCTCTAACTCTTTGTCCATCGGTCCGACTTTCATCTTGCTCTTCACTGCGTCGCAGAGGAATGGCTCAATCTCCTGCGGTCTCTTCGCTTTCGCCATCGCAGCATAATATGACAGCAAGAATTCTTCAGGACTGGAACCCTTATGGACGGCGCTAGAGGCGCCTTCTGCGAGAGCACCGCTATGACCAACTGCGACATCACCTATCGTGAAACAGCTCACCAACCCCACGATGAGCCCTGCGGTCATCACGTTGTTCAAAATAGTGCGCATGAATTTCCTCCGATAAGAGCGACCAGAGGCATTGTCTCACAGCCTGCTATCCAGTTTGTTTGAATCAACTCACAAAGCGCACAAAAGTGACGATGTTATCGATTTAGGCGCCAGGACAACTCGCTACCGACCTGATCGACATCCGTCCGCAGTTGAGTCTCATCGTCGGGCTCGAGGGAACCACTGCCTGCAATTCGCAATGTGCGCTCCTTGGACTTGAGATCCTTCACTCGCCGAAGCATATTGGTGTAATCGCGTTCGCTGACTTTGCCGTCCTTCTTCGAGTCCTCGAGCATCTTTTCGAGGTCGCTCATTACTGTCGATAGTGGTGGCAAGGCTGGTGCTGGGTTGGGAGTCGCGCTGTTGATAATCAGAACAGGCAGCGGATAGGCATATACGAATCCGCTCGGACGCGGGCACCAGGGATAGTAATACCCGGACGGCGCCTTCCACATAGGCAGCTGCACGTTGCCGCTCTGAACATTGTAGAAGTTGCCTCCCACGTTGACCGGACGACCGAAAGCCGGATAGTTGACGTTGCCCACCGCAGGATTGTAAAAACCCGTACTAGAGCCATAAGGATTAGTGTAACCCGAACCGAACGAGTTACCTGCAGCACCACTATTGATACCAGTGGTCGGAGTCGGATTGACTACTTGCGGAATATTTCCAAATTGCGCAGAGACCGGCGATGTCAATGATCCAGCTAAGATAACCGAGATGACAATCTTACTTTTCATATTCGCTCCTTGGGACTCGAAAACGATCGATGCGAGTTCAATGATTGACCGCTGACTCTCTAACTTCGGTTCGGTGGCTATTCTCTCTGACGACAGCATTGACCTCCGGTTCCGGCTTTGCGTCGCCAAAATATGTCTCCGGATCTTCAACCTCGTTATCGTCCAGCCCCTTCCTGTCAAACCACTGGTAGTTCATCTCTTCACCTAGAAGATAGATGGTAACCATCGACCAGAACACGAGAAATCCCAGGAAACAGTTGTTTCCATAGACTCCGCTGTCAGGCAACTTTCCGGTGAACACGAGACAAACAAGACCAGGCACAGCAAGACCAAGACAGACTGAACCAAGTCGAATTGCAACAGAGGTAAACGGACGAGCGAAGCGGTGCTGCCTGGCTTTAAAAACAAACGCACAGGCACCAATAAAGGTCGCAATTCCCAAACCTACGAGCGCGAAGTCGAATAAGATATGACAAGTTACCGAGAAAAGCGCCTGCCAAACGGCGTCAACAGTCGCGTGAAAATCGAATTTTTCGATGCTTTTCTCCATGATTCCATCCAATGTACAAAGTAGTACTGGACGCTGTTCGCCTTAAACCAGAACAGCCGATTAATGATAGCTCAGACGTCTGGTCCAAGTCATTTGCACCGTCTCAGATAGTATACATTCAGCTGTCTGGACGTGCATCCGAGCTCTTGGGCTTTACCTCTTTTGCCGAATTGATCTCGTGAAGGACGTGACCGAGGTTAATATAAGGTTGCGCCAGATCTGGATTGAGTTTTATAGATGCTCGCCAACTCTGAATAGCTTCATCAGGCTTGCCCATTTCATAGAGAACGAGTCCCAGGTTATTGTGGGCAAGTGCATCAGCAGGGTCTAACTCGATACATTTAGCAAACGCATCCGCCGCCTGTTGGCTTAATCCCGCCCGGAACAAGGCTGTAGCGATATTGTAGTGGGCCGGTGCATAATCCGGCTTCAGCAAAAGCGCCTGGCGCCATACGTTGACGGCCTCGTCGTAGCGCTTAAGATCGTAGAGGACGATACCAAGATTATTCCGGGCGCGATAGAAGTCAGGTTCAAGCTTGAGCGCCTTTTCCAAAACGAAGACGGATTCGGGGAAATGACCCATCTTCCACAATACAACCGCTAGTGCGTTCAAAAACTCGGTGTTGCCGGGGTTGATATCGATCAGATCATTGAGCTTCTTTCTTGCATCCTCTAACCTTCCCATACTTTCGAAACATTTTGCCTCGCGATACTGCGCATCATCGCTTCCATCACCAAGTCGGATTGCAGCCTGATATTCCAGAAGTGCCTGCTCATGCCGTTCCAAAGCCCGCAGGCTATCACCCAGATCGCGATGATATTGGCTATTTCGAGGGCTAGACTTAATTGCCTCCTGGTAGGCCATAACGGCGGCCACATGATCGCGACGTAGCGCAAGCAAGTGACCGAGGTTGTATTGGCAGGCAGCAAACTCCGGCTTTAAGTGAAGTGCTTTGTAGCTGGTTTGAAGGGCTTCATCGAATCTACCTGCGGCCAAATACGCTGTCGCCAGATTGTTGTATGGTTCGGCCTGATTCGGTCTTATCTCTATGGCCTTTTTGAGTTGCTCGATCGCAGCTTCCGTCTCGCCTCGTCGCCTGTGGCACACAGCAACGTTATTGCGCGCTGACAAATTCTTTGGATCTCTTTGAATAACTATGTCGAATCGAGCGACCGCCTCATCGAAAAACCCTCTTTTTGCAAACTCGAGTCCCGATTCAAGAAGCTCGGCTGTACTCATTGCATTGAGATCGATAGCAAACGCGTCGGAGCTGACCGGATTGTCAGCGCGCTCATTAGTAGCCGGATCACCAAGTTCGAAGCTTCGGTTCAGCGATTCGCTTGCCGCTCCAGTTGCCGTCGAGCTGACAATAAGCAAGCCGAGGCAAACCAGCCGGAATAGTCGCCGACAATATGGACGGATAGTGCGCATATGTAAGTTCCCGGATTCTTGAAGATTACAATTATGCTTCTAACCCGCCAATCCTTGCAAATTGTTCATGCACCATGTATCGGCCAAGTTGATAGCATTTGTTTTGAATCCTGAACAGTAGGCTCAATAACGGGACGACATCCCGTTCATTCGAATCCTTCTCCACCCCATACAAACACAGCGGTGGCGGAACCAACGACGGTAAAGAAAACTTGGAATAGCGGTATGCGCAGTAAATCATTCAACAGAAATCTGATAATCGCACTTGGAATCTGCCTATTGGCGCCGGTGGCCAGTCACGCAGGTGCCGACAAAAACGATCGGGCCGAAAAGATGGTTCTTAATCTGAGAGTAGGAAAGGGCAGTACCGGTTTTTACCTGCTTGAATCAGCCCGTTATTCAAGAGAAGTCGAAACAAACCTGAGAAAGGCTCTCTTTCAAGTTCGAGAAGTCGACAAAAGCTATGCAAAGTCTCGTGGGCGCCCAGATGATCGCTATCTCGAAGTCGTAGCCGTGAAAATCTCCCAATGTCAGGATAAGGCGAAGGCCTTGACTGAAGAGCTGGAAAACAGCAATTTCGCCCTCCGAGAGACAATTAAGGACACTCTCTTGCAGTCCCCAGGCAAATAGCCATCACCGCTTAAGGTGTCCCCCAAGATTTCTGTTGACTATAACAAACTCGAACCGACTAGGCTTCGGGCGTCATTTCGACGTAGTCGCCGCCGATATCGAATGTGTCGTTAATCCAAATAGTGAGAGCTGTCGCCAGTATCACTATCACTAATCCTTCTAAATAGCCTGTCATATGCCTTTTCCCGTCCCTATTCGAGGTTCTTCTTTATCTCTTTTCTTCCCTTTTTATAGCTTCATTTTGCTTGAGCCATGGTTAAGGCCGGTTTAAAACCAGAAAGCCAACATTGACGTCAAAAAGCCCACGGAATCACTGTTTTGAAGGTGCGATCCAAAACCAAGTGCGCAACTTTTGTAAACCTTTTAGATTCTCAAAGTCCGAGCAGTACCAAGAACGAGCACTGGAGCTGGTTTATGCAGCTCGTGGAACGTCAGCCGATATCGCTTAACGCATAAACGAAAACAGGGCCGACCGTTCGACAGCGATTGACCTATCTACCATTGCGAGATGATAGCTCCCGAAGACCGGTCAGTGCACAAAAGCAACACTGGACACGGTTTATCGCGTTGTTGGGCCTGTCAGCCGACATCGCTTAACGCACGGCAGTAATTACGCTCTCTAAATTCATAATGCGTCCCTGAAAACATGCTTAAGCAAAAAGGGGAATGTCAAGGTGAACGATTATATTGGTGGCTATCGACAAAAACAAAATACTTAAGTCAGCCTTTAAGACAGACACGGATCTAACAATGTCATTCAATTCAAGCGACCAGGCCGAATGGCGCGTTGCCTGGTGCCGATTTTGCAGCGCCGGCATGCGACTCGACACACGAGTGTGCCCGAACTGCAAACTCGCGACAAGCACATCGTCAGAACCGACAACGTTCATTGTTATGCGAAGTTTCGTGCGGGGAACTCTCGAAGCGCTGTTGTCGGACTTACCTAACCTAGCAAGAAGCATTCCAGTAAGCGCGTTTCAAGAGTTGATAGAATCCATCGCCACTACATCTGCCGAAGTGATTGAAAACAAGATCGCACAAGACCTGGTATCGACAATGCAGGACTTGCAGCTAGTCGGCTACTCGCAGCCGGCAGAGGTTGCAAGGACTCTAGTATTCGAGCTCTTTCTCGAACTCAGAAAAAGCAAACCCGACAACATTGAACTTTTAAATCGCCCCGAGCTGGTACTCCTTGTGCTGTAACCTTAAGTTTCTCCCGCAATCCATTGATACCAGATGTGCTACCAATCTCTGATGCGGCCTGCATCAGTCGCAAACTGGCGCCGGCAATGTCCTGGGCTATCGCGTAGTGATTCAATGTTTCTGCGCGACTTGCGGAACAGAAGAAGGAGCGTTCGTCAGCTGGGCTGTCATGTTGTATTCCAACCTTCTTGAGTGTCTCCCTCCATGGTGAGTCCGGTCGTACAGGTTGTAGATTCATTTCAAGCAAGTGCTGCCATCGCGTGAGTTCGGCGGCGATCTCTTCGGTGCTAATCTCGCCCGCTCGTAATGAGTTTTCGAAATAAATCTGCCAGTCGCTCGAGGAATCGCTTGAAAAGATGGCTCCGACAGGATTCGAACCTGTAACCTGGCGATTATGAGTCGCTCGCTCCACCATTGAGCTACGGAGCCATACGGACCCGTGGAAGATCCGCACAACATTTTCCTTTATAACAGGTCTTCTCGGTCAGGTAAAGGCTATTTGACTTTGTTTGGAGTCATGTATTTTTCAATAAAGTCTGTGCTGACATCTCCTGCCTGAAATACCGAGTGGGCAAGCACTTTTTGATGAAACGGTAT
Organism: Candidatus Obscuribacterales bacterium; assembly: GCA_019746975.1. Lineage (GTDB taxonomy): Bacteria > Cyanobacteriota > Vampirovibrionia > Obscuribacterales > Obscuribacteraceae > JADYXR01. Next base: position 12,482 of record JAIERK010000256.1, on the reverse strand, counting down.
TGTGGTTTTGACACCAGTTATCGCATATTCGTCGAGAGCACGAAGCATTCTTCTGATCGCCTCGTTACGGTCGGTCCCCCATACTACGAGCTTGCTGAGCAAGGAATCATAGAACGGAGGAATTGAATAACCAGGATAGCAATGGCTATCAACGCGGACACCCGGACCACCTGGTGCGATATAGGCATCGATTCGACCAGGCGACGGCAGAAAGTTGCGCTCTGAATCTTCAGCATTGATACGACACTCGATCGAGTGTCCCGTGAAGGTAATATCTTCTTGCTTGAACGACAAGCGCTCACCGGAAGCGATTCGAAGCTGTTCTTTAATCAGGTCGATTCCAGTAATCATCTCTGTAACCGGATGCTCCACTTGAATTCGAGTATTCATTTCCATGAAGTAGAATTTTTCGCCGGCAAGTATGAACTCAACTGTTCCGGCGCCTTCATAGTTAATTTCCTGCGCAGCGAGCACTGCGGCTTTGCCCATCTTGCTGCGAAGCTCTGGTGTCAAAGCTGGACTCGGGGACTCTTCAATAAGCTTCTGATGTCGGCGCTGAACAGAGCAATCACGTTCGCCCAAGTGAACACAGTTGCCGTAGCTGTCTGCCAGAACCTGAATTTCGACGTGACGAATCGGTTTCAAATATTTTTCGATATACACTCCACCGTCGCCGAAGGCAGCCTGCGCCTCACTCCGCGCCATCGTAATGGCGCTGGCTAGCTGTCCCGTGTTGGTGGCTATGCGCATACCTCGCCCACCGCCTCCAGCCGTCGCTTTTATTATTACGGGAAAACCGATTTCGTCTGCAAGCTTGAATGCGTCCGCCTCGTTTTCGAGCAGACCATCGCTGCCTGGAACACAAGGGACGCCGGCTTTCTTCATCGTATCTCTGGCGGAAGATTTGTCGCCCATCGATGTCATCGCATGAACGCTCGGGCCAATGAACTTGATCCGATGGTCAGCGCAGATTTCTGCGAAGTTGGCATTCTCAGAGAGAAAACCGTAACCGGGATGAACCGCATCCGCACCTGTAACGACGGCAGTGCTAATCAACGCCGGGATGTGAAGATAACTGCGTTGTAATGGCGGCGGACCGATACAAAAGCTCTCGTCTGCGAGCTTCACGTGCAGCGACTCGGCGTCGGCCTGTGAGTAAACCGCCACTGTTCTGATACCGAGCTCTCGGCAAGCTCGGATTACCCGGAGGGCAATCTCACCACGATTCGCAATTAAAACCTTTTCGATCATAGACTCTCGTTTTTCACACCTATCTTCGCCGGTCAACGATCGTCAAACTCATCGAAAGGAACTAGCCCTGCGGGTCGACGAGAAATAACGGTTGGCCATATTCAACTGTGGTGCCGTTGTCTACCATGATCTTGACGACCTTTCCTGCCACTTCGGCTGGCATATCGTTCATCAACTTCATGGCTTCGATAATGCAAACTGTCTGTCCGACAGCGACGCGGTCGCCGACTTGCACAAAGGCTGCGGCATCCGGCGAAGGCGAACGATAGAAGGTGCCGACCATCGGCGACGTTATCTCGATGTAACCGTTTCTGCTTTCCTCCAACTGAGGAGCAGCCGGCTGTTCCGTCTTAGCCATTTCGCTTGGAGGCGACGCCAACTTGGGAAGCGCTGTCGGGACAACACTGTCAGTCTTCACCACTATGGGTTTGACCTCGGAGCCTGCAACTACTGGAGGCGACTTCTTGACGGTGATGCGTTGATCGCCGAACTCGATAGTCAACTCGGTTACGTCGGTAGAACTAACTACCGAAAGTAGCTCACGGATTTGATCCAGATCGATTTTCACGTCAGACCTCAGACTCTTGTAACGTACTTGCGAGTGCGGGTGTCCACCTTAACCCTGTCACCGATTTTGACGTGGAACGGAACTGATATGACAGCGCCGGTTTCCAACGTAGCTGGCTTACCGCCACCAGAGCTGGTATCACCACGCTCATCAGGAGCGCACTCGGTAATCTCGAGTTCTACCGAGTTAGGAAGCTCAACGCCTATAACTCGACCATCGAAACGAAGCACCGTAATGCCTTCCAAACCTTCTTTGAGAAACTCCGCCTGATCTCCAATTGCTACGCTTTCAAGCTCAATTTGCTCGTAGGTGGCAGTATTCATCAAGGTGAAATTCTCGCCGGACTTGAACAGATACTGCATGTCATCCTTTTCAATGATTGCAGACGGCATCTTTTCACCGGCTCTGAAAGTCACTTCCAAAACGTTGCCCGACTCTACATTCTTCAATTTAGTGCGGACAAAGGCCGAGCCTTTACCAGGTTTAACGTGCATGGCATCTACTACGGCCCACACACCGTTGTTGTGTTGAATTGTTACGCCAGGTCTAAGATCGTTCGAAGAAATCATGTAACCAAGTTCCTGTCAAAGGTGCCGACTATATGAGAATGTCAGGACGAGTAGCCAAGAGATAAACTACTCCGGTGAGACGAGGCAGATTCTAACATCAGATAGAACCGTTACTCCTTTATATGTTTACCAACTTGATATTTCGCGATGAAGGAAAGCGCCGAAGTTGCCGAAAGACCGCTAGCTGACTATAATTCCACTTTCCAGCCTTTCTATAAGAAAGGCAATAATTGTCTTTTTATACTGAAAATCAAACGAGCCATGACACAAACGAGTACCCAGAAAAACATGCAGGAAGAGCTTAAAAGCGGTCCATATGCGCCGAAGGAAATCGAGGCGAAGTGGACGAAGTACTGGTTTGACAGCTACGTATTCGAGCTCGAGATGGACCCGGACAAGCCGAGATTCTCTGTTGCGTTACCGCCACCTAATATCACAGGTAACCTGCACATGGGCCATGCCCTCAACGGCACCTTGCAGGATGTCCTCATCAGACTGAAGCGCATGCAGGGCTACAACGTGCTCTGGCAGCCGGGCACGGATCACGCGGGCATTTCAACGCAAATGGTGGTCGAACGTCAGTTGCGCAAAGAGCACGACGAGAAGCAAAAGACTGCCGAGAAGAAAAAAACATTCTCACGGCATGACATGGGTCGTGAAGCTTTTATCGAACAGGTCTGGAAATGGCGCAAACAGTACGGCGATCAGATAATGACGCAGTACAAACGTCTGGGCGTCAGCTTCACATGGGATCGCGTCGCGTTCACTATGGACGAAGAATACGTAAATGCAATTTATCGTGTCTTCGTAACTCTCTACAATGATGGACTGATTTATCGTGGACATCGAGTCACCAACTGGTGCCCCCGCTGCTTAACCAGCCTCTCCGATCTGGAAGTAGAACATAAAGACTCGAAAGGTTTTCTCTACCACATAAAGTACAAACTAACCGATGGCAGCGGCCACATTACGATCGCTACTACCAGACCGGAATCGATTTTCGGTGACGTAGCGGTTGCTGTCCATCCCGAAGATGATAGATACAAAAAATTCGTTGGAAAGAAGGTTAAACTTCCGCTCACTCAACGCGAGATTCCAGTCATTGCCGATCAATATGTCGATCGCGAGTTTGGCACCGGTGCACTGAAGATTACACCCGCACACGACGCGAACGACTGGGAAGTAGGCCAGAGACACAAGCTCGAGAGCCCAGTCGCGATCGATGAACACGGTAAATTGATGCGCAACGAACTCGTCCCTGAACAATTTCAGGGATTGGATCGTTTTAAAGTTCGAGAGGCTGTGGAGAAGGAGCTTGTCGAAGCCGAACTTCTGGAAGAGAAGAAGGACTACACTCATGGCGTAGGACACTGCGAACGATGCGCTACCGTAATAGAGCCGTACCTTTCCGAACAGTGGTATCTCAAAATGAAGGAGCTCGCCGAGCCTGCCATGAAGGCAGTCGAAGAGGACAGAGTTCAGTTCATCCCTAATAGATACGCGGCCACATATCTCGATTGGATGCGCAACATTCGCGACTGGAACATCAGCCGCCAGCTCTGGTGGGGTCATCGCATCCCGGTCTGGACCTGTAAAAGCTGCGAGCACGAAGCCGCTTACGAATCCGTTCCCGAAGCTTGTGAAAAATGCACCAGCAAAGAATTGTCGCAAGATGAGGACGTGTTGGATACCTGGTTCAGCTCTGCCTTGTGGCCATTCGCCACACTAGGTTGGCCGGAGCAAACAAGGGAGATGAAGTTCTTCTATCCCACGACGGTGCTCTCGACGGCGCGTGAGATTATCAACCTCTGGGTCGCGCGAATGATATTCATGAGCTTGCGCTTCCTTGGCACCATTCCATTTAAACATGTGCTCATTCACCCCGTCATTCAAACTCATGATGGCAAGCGTATGTCCAAGTCGAAAGGCAATGCCATCGATCCTATCGACATGATCGAAAAATACGGGGCGGACGCCAATCGCTTCTGGTTCGCTTCAATGGGCGTCAAAGGCGATCAAGACGTGCGTTTTCGTGAAGAAAAACTGGAAGAATACAAACGCTTCGTCAACAAGCTCTGGAATGCAGGCAAACTGGTCCTAGCCAATTTAGAAGGCTATCAACCTCGCGGTGTGGAGCAGGACCAACTCACACTTGCTGATCGTTGGATTCTGGACCGCTATAATTCGCTGCTCGACAAGCTTCAGAATAGTTTTAACAATTACGATTTTGACGATGTTGCACGAGATCTATATGAGTTCATCTGGGATTACTTTTGCGACTGGTATCTCGAAATTGCCAAGATTCAGTTGGCGAAAGACGGCGAAGGCGGTCAAACTCGGACCGTTCTGTACACAATCTTCGAAGGGCTGATGCGGGCGCTACACCCAATTATGCCATTCGTCACTGAAGAACTATGGTCATATCTTCCGAAATCGGCATCGTTCAAGGAGATCGATTCGATAATGTTCGCGCCCTACCCGCGCGGAGATAATCGCTTCCAAGACAAGAAGGCGAACGAAAAAATGTCGTACCTGATCAAAGTGATTCGCTCAATCCGCAACATTCGCCAGACCTTTGACGTACCTGCTCGAACAGAAGCCGACGTTTTTCTCGCAATGAACAACGACCAGGAAAAGGAGCTTTTGACGGACAATCTGGAAGCCGTCAAACGACTGGCTAATGCAAGTCTAGTCACTATCGGCAAAGGCGACGACAAGCCGCAAGGCAAAGCCGCTTTCGCTATAGTGTCCGATACCACGGTGTTTATTCCGCTGGAAAAACTGATTGACGTAGCGAAGACAAGAGAAAAACTGATGCAGAGATTGACTGCAAAAGAAAAAGAGCGAGACCGCGTCAATGACACGCTGAGCAACGAAAATTTCCGTGCGCGGGCACCGAAGGAAAAGGTTGAAGAGCAAGAGGCGAGCTTGGCCGAAGTAATGAAACACATCGAAAGTATCAACGCCCAGTTGGAGATTCTGCAATCGACCTAGACATCTGCCGCAGGATCCGGAAATCGGAGCCAACCTCGGAATTCTTGAGTCAGAGAGTTTCCTTAGCGACTTTCCGTACGCACTACGCAATGGACCCGTACCACAATATCCTGCCAACGAGTTCGAAACTCGCCACGGGCGCGCCTGCGCTAGGGGCGATTGCACGTTAACCGATATCGCTTAACGAAATCAGTTTGTATCCGGTTCGTTCAGACATTGGCAACCGGCACCGTCCGGAGACATTGTGCTAGATATTGCATACCGCATTGTCGTCCCCTCATTTGGAGCAAACATGACTGTTCGACTTTTACTAAACTCGGGCGATCTGGAAATTGACATCCTTCGCAACATCGAAAGGCTAAGACGCGAGGCGGCCGGTTACAAACGTCGTGGTCGTACTAGTCGAGCCGAAGAGATTGAAAGAGCAATTTCTCTACTAGTCGTTCCTGATGATGAAGGCAGAGTAGACGAATTGAGCGTGCAGAAAGCAGCTTAGACTAGGGCTCGTCACCTGACAGCCGCAGAGACTTTCCGGAAAACTACGGTCTAAAAAGCCGACTCTACGATCTCGGAGGCTTCAAGAGGCTTCACGCACTCAGGTACGTCTTGTTTCGCGGAATTTACGATGGTCGAAACTCGAAAGAAATCGATAAGATCATTATCCAATGGCTTTAGCAACGGCTGGAGCAGTGTAGGATCCTCAATTTCGCTATCGAGCCAATGTTGCTCGGCATCAGGAGTCAAGATGACTGGCATACGGTCGTGGAACGGCGCAATTTTCTCATTGGCATTAATGGTCACAATCGCGCAAGAGCGTTGAACCTCGCCTTCAGGTGAGGTTCTGAATTCATAGAGTCCAGCGAATGAAAAAAGCTCACCTTTGTTGACGCGGAAAAGGATCGGCTGGCGTTTTTTCCCGGTTCCTGTCCATTCGAAGAAACCATCTGCCGGAATCAAACATCGGCGTTTTGCAAAGGCACCGCGAAAAGTTTTCTTCTCGACTAACGTCTCGCCACGAGCATTGATCGGTCTAAGCAATCGCGGATCTTTCACCCATGCAGGCACCAGGCCCCAGCTCGCAATCTCTAGCACCAGGCGAGGCTGAGTACTGTCGTTGATCAGCTGCTTTATTATAATCGGCACCGTCTGTGATGGCGCTATGTTGTATCGTGGGTCAAACTCGAGCTGAAGTTGTTCAAGCCCGAAGCGCTCCATAATTTCTCTGTGTGTATGCGCAAGCGTGTATCTTCCACACATATCCACTTCCAAGTTAAAGAGAATCTCATTTCACTACAAACATCGATAGACACGGCACGATTGCCTCAGACTCTCTACATTTTACCTGACAACGCTCGTCTCCACGCTCCAATCCAGCACAAAATTTCGATTGGAATTGATAATGATCGGCTAACATTATCTGATGAGCGCTGGAAGTTGATAAGTGCAACTTTGGAAAGTACTCTCTCGGGAATCCGGTCATGTGCAGCATCGCCAAGCGACTATTTCTTTCATTGATCGCCTTCATTTTGATGAGCCAGGCGACTAATGCTCAAGCTCACGAGACAACTCCTGTAACCGCTGATATTGACTCCTCGACGCCGGCGCTAGAACCGGTAGCACCATCCGTCTTGCTTTCGATCAACGGTGTGGCGGCCGAAACGAGCAACAACGTCAATTTCGCAGGCTTGTCAGCCAACTGCATCCAACTCCTAAAAACTTGGGGACTGCTGGACGAAGTCGAGCATCTTGCCGAAGCACACACTCGCTACAGAGCGACAAAACAGATCCAGGACACTGTCGACTATTTACTCGCAAAGCAGCTGTTTACAGAAGAGCTAGCCGCCATCGGATTTGACGTAAGGCGATGCACGAATGCAATCGATCGAGAGATCGCGCGGAACCAGGAAAAAACAGCGAATCTAACAGAGCTACGCGACAAGGCAATCCGATTCAACACATACGCTAACTTCATCGCCGGCGGTTTGACCGGTATCGTTTCTGGTGCACTAGAAGTTGCGGATTTATCGCGCTTTTCTTACAACACTGTCGACATTCTCGAAGGAACTGGACAAGCTGGACTCTCGCTCTGGGCATACAAGGCTGAGCATGCTGGAGATAGAAAGCAAGGACCGATGCCGAATGTCCTCACTGCTCTGATTGACGAAAAGAAGGACCATGACTCATATTCACCAACAATAAGAGCTTACCTCAAAACAGTTCCTGAGGATTCGACCGACGGCAAGACTCATGAACAAGCGCTAGTGGCGCGTTGGCAGAAATTACAGTTTTGTTTGACGCACCAAGGACACAAGCACAAGCGCGATCGCGTAAAAAAACTCACAGGCAATCACGAGGAAGATGCGACCTTGACGATCGATTTGTTGGAAGATCGAATCGCCATGCTGCAAGACCTTCGCGCAGAGATCACCACGATGGACGAACATCTCGGCGAACTTCTCGACTGGATAAGGAAGCATTAGCGAATTTTCTGAGTTCAATTGCTTCCCACTCCTCTGGAATCCGCGTTTTCGATTAATTTCAGGAGACTTGCGCGGACAGTCTCCCACTCCGAGTCATCTAATACGGATAGAAACTGACGATTACTTTTTTCGACTACTCTAATAGCCCGGGTCAGAACACGCCGTCCTTGAGGCGTCATGAAAAGCTGGTTTGAGCGTCTGTCGTTAGGGTTCTTGAGTCGCTGAACCAGTCCACGTTCTTCGAGTCCGTCTACCAACTCTGTTACGGTGGTTCGATCCATGGAATAGTTCTCCGCGACCTGATTCTGTGTCAACGGTCCCTGAAGCGAAATCACTCGGAGCAATCCAAAGTTCTGTAAGGTTAGGCCCAGCGGTTCGAGAGCCTCTGTCAGACGCCGCGAAATCAAACGTGCACTCTGGTTCAATAAAAACCCCGGGCTCTGTTGTAATTCGGATGGAATCAATTTTCACTTCCTTAGGTCAATCACTTTATCAGTGGTGGCAATAATCAGTTTAGCAAACTATCTAATCCACTATACAGTCAGAGCTGAAGCACTCCGACCTTACATTTACAACGGCTAATCTTCCCGAATTGAACTTTTTGCTCCGGAAATACGTTTATGTAAGTAGAACCACAAATTCGAAGGTGGAAATCAATGAGGACCCTGACAATGAAAAAATCAATGTAATGGTGATTGCGGATTCTTTGCTTATAGCTGGAGCCCTCATATCCCCCGGGCAAGCGCAATCGTTCTATTCCAATTACGCCCGCAGCAAATGCGGCGGATACTGCCACTACAGTCGATACCGGCGTCGCTAAGCAAGCGAAGTCGTTCGGTAAAGACTGCGGACCTGGTGGATGCAAAGGCGGAAAAGGCGGTTTCGTAAAAGCACTGGGACTTAGCGATGCACAGCTCGAGAAAATGAATTCTCTTAAGGTTGAATTCGCTGACTCCACTGGACCGAAGAAGGTTGAGTTGATGAAGCTCCATCGCGAACTTCGCGATGACATGACTAAGCCCGGCGTCTCGAAGAGCCAACTTCTGACCTTGCAATCCAAGATTAATGAAATTCGCACCGAGCTGTCTAATACGAAGATTAGCTTCATGGCCGATCGAATGGCTGTACTGACAGACGATCAAAAAGTCAAAATTCGCAGCTTCTCTTTGAAGCACGGAATGGGCGGCCATGGCGGTAAGCATTTCCGTGGAGGCAGCCGCCATCACTTCGGTGGACGAGCTCACTTCGGTGGTCCTGACAAACCGTCGATATCGGCAGCGCCAAACCAGGTTTAGCCCATTTTGCGATCTTAAACTGAGGCATCGTTCTTTCCTCCACGCCTCGCGAGACAAGGACCTGTTCCTGGTCTCGTTTCTTTTTGACGGATTTGCTATTACTGGAACTTATTCATTGGAAGTCACAACGAATAGATCGAGAGAGAAATTGCAAATCTCGTCCTTGCCAGTTCATCGGATCTGGCATTCTTCCAACAAATCGAGTGTTCTTGCAAGTGCCTGGCAGGAAGTCTAAGGCGTGCCGTTAGGCTTGGACTGGGCGTTTCCGAAGGCTTCATGGAGAAATTCATTAACCGATATCGGCTAACGAATTTCTCTCAAAAGCAGACTATACCCGCCAAGACCCTGATGGACTGCACCTCCTGCTGCAAACGGTCGCAATTGAACTTTTTTGCACCAATCCACGTTTATCTAATTACGGAGGTACTGCATATGGACAAATCAGAATCCAGGCAAATAAAACGGGTTCGCACTAAGCGAATAAAAAAAATAGTTAATACTCTCAAGCGAACCACTAAGAATGATGGGGACGCTATTCAAAAACTAGTTAATCTCCACCAACGGCATGGAAAGCTATTTCGTTGCCGTTGTGGGAACACTCAATTACCAAAACAACTCCGCGTTCGAATCACAAAATGTGGTGTGTGCAGGCGCAACTGGCGAATCACCGCCGGAACAATCTTTCATCGTGTCCGCAAACTTTTTCCGTACGTAATCGCTATTCATCTCAAGCAATCTGGCATCAGCTTTGTTGCGGATGAGTTGGTATCCGTTACGGATGTCTCTTACTCTACGGCTTCCTTAATCATTAAGAAACTCTCGATGGTTATCTTTGGAGAGATGAACGATGAGTTTCAGGAGTTTAGCTCGGTATCATTCTTGCCAGTGTACAGTAGGCGCTCTCGAGCAACACCAAGCTATTCGCATCCGCGAGCAGAAGAAGGAGAGTTCTGGCAAGAAGGCTCAGGCGAAATAGATGATGATGATGATGGAGTGGACGAAACCCATGATGATGCATCGGAGGAGGTCTCCGAAGTTTCATCGGTCGCTGCGAGTCTTCCAGCAGACGAGGCATTTGTATACGACCAGATTTCAGACGAAAGAATCTCATTTAATACTCTTCTGGATAGGACAAACTTGAAGTCTGACAAACTAAGTTTGTTACTAATAAACCTCCAACTTGATTTTCAACTTATTGATCACCTCGACGGTGAGCTGTATCGAAGACGCGCTGTGATTGAGGAAAAGCCGAAGCCAAAGCAAAAAGTGCACGAACAGCTAGCGGCTATTGAATCATTCAAAGATTATGTAAAATCCATCCATCAGGGAATTTCCCGCAAATACGCCCAACTCTACGCGGCAGACTGCTGGTGTGCCATGGACCAGGATCGCTGGGACAATGATGCATTGTTTATAGCCTGTATTCGCTCAGAGCCTAAAAGCAGAAGGGACATTGTCGATTTTGTTTCACCAGTCACAATTAAACTACCACCGCGTAAAGTTCGAAGTCGCCTATCTTCGAGCTGACAGAACAATTTTTGTCGCCATATCTGGTGGCATGGTGCAAACCTTTTGGAGACAAACTGGTTTCCAAATCGCAAGCACATCAAATCCGATCGAAATCAAAGCAAACAAAATCCAACCTAGAAAGGGTTCATAGCTAGCAGAATCGATAATCGGAAAGTTTCGAATGCTGGAAACAACACGTCTCGACGGTAGAGCGCCTTATGATAGACTAAGCCCAATGCAACGGTGCCTAACAGTTTTGACTATCTCCCTTTTCCTGGTGGCCTGCGGTGGCAACGCGGAAATCGGGACCAGAAAGACTGACCAGTACGTTACGACAATTCCAGCCGCCACCGATTCACCTGAGTGGATGTCATTATCGAAGCGTGCCAGCATTGAGACCCAGAACAAGAGATTCGAGCAGGCCCTTATGCTAATGGATCAGAGCCTGCGAATTGCGATAAACACCGGTGCGAGTCCGGACGTAATCTGGTGCCTACGATGCAAAACGTGTGAGGTAATGGTCCAAGCTGAAAAGTTCAAGAAGGCCTTAGCGATTGCTGAAACTTTTCTGCAGACACTTCAGGTTGCTGATTGGCGACAGACGCTCATGAAACTCAGGCTGCTGGAAATCAAAAGGACCTGCTTGCTCCACCTCGATAGGTTCGAAGAAGCGAGGATTGTATCCGACGAGATGAACAAACTAGACATCGAGCTCCTGGGAGATCGCTCTCCAGAGAGAACAAAGCGTCTCACTCGCACTATCGAACTCGATTTTGTCACTGGCAAATATTCTCAAGTAGCGGACCTGGCGAAGTTAATTGAGCCTGATGTCCGACAATTAGAGAATGACTGCGATCCGGCTACATACGAGTTGACCGCCTTGTTGGGGCTCTCTCAGATGTTGTCCGGTAACACCGCAGAAGGAAGAATCAATCTTGCTCGAGCCGAAAGGATTGAAGACGAGACTGGAAAGAAAGGTTTGTCAATTTGGGTCGAGAAGGCAATCGAGAAATTGGATAGAAGAGCGGAGATTTACAGGCTACTAAAGCGTTAGGCAACCAGGCGGACTTGCATGAAATTCAAAACAAAGAATTATCTGTTTATCGGCATACCACTGGTGGTGCAAATTGTTATAACGGGAGTGCTTTTCGTCAACGTCGGAACTCTGGAAAGGAAGGTCGTCGAAGAGTCCTTCGCAAAGAAGATCGTTTCTTTGTCCAACGAAGAAGAGCAAATGGCCTCCGAGTGTTTGATTGCTATGGCGACTCTTCGCTTTAACAACAACGATACCGTGATCAGAAGCATGAACACTGTATTTGAACGACACAAAGTCAACAAGGCAAAACTTCTCAAAATGGCGGCTCAGGATCCTGCCAATGCAAAGGTAATAGAAGAATTCGTCGACGCTGTCGATTACCTCTTGAGTCAAGTAAGAGATTTTTTCGACGCGCATCTCGAGTCGCACAAGGGTCTCAACTTCTACCGAACATTTCCTGAAAGTGTAGCGAACTTCGAAGTTCTGGTCACCATGCGCAAGGCATCCCTCGCGGAAAAGGCTCTCAGGAGAAGATTTACTGAGCGTGCGACAAGCGATCGACCGGACACAATACGAGAACAGGAACAGCTACGCTTTTTCCTAGTATGCGCACTCGTCGTCAACGTTGTCGTTGCATTCATCCTGGCCACGTTATATGGAAAGTCTACAGTCAATCGATTAAACCAACTGATGAACAACGTTCATGCACTCTCGGAAGGAGTCGTAAAGATGAGCGAGGTAAAAGGCGATGATGAGATAAGCGATCTTGACGAGCAATTT
>JAIERK010000154.1 GCA_019746975.1 Candidatus Obscuribacterales bacterium | reverse complement strand
CATCTCCACCAGTAATATCGCCGAGACAATCAAAGTTCCTCTGACATGAATTGAGGGCGGCGCATTGTCGGGTGGCAGCAACCACCATCCGAACTTCTTGATGAACAACGGCATGGACACCCACGTCGTGAACGCGACACTCAGAGTTAGATTGATGAATGTCTTCAAAGCAGAATTCCAGGTCACTTCAAAAGGAGACAGAACGAAAATTTCCAGCATCACGATTGGGTAAAGTCCAAGCATGACAAGCAGGGCTGATTTCCAGTTGGGGGGACCTTTTCCCGTCAGCTGGTCAACGGGAAACCATCCAGGAAATGAACTGGTCATTTGCTGAAACTTGGTTCCTTTGACGAACTTCCTACCCTCGGCAACGAGAGTCTGTCTTTGAGGTGAGGCAAACCAATTTTCAATTGCTACAGGAGACTCAAAACGCAACAACGTCGTCCACTGGCCCGGTCGATCAGGAAGTGGTGGCTCGACATAGATGCCGTGATAGCCCGGGAATTGAGCTTGTGCAGTCTGAATTTTGCATTCCCACGCAAAGTACTCTTCCTGTGTTTCAGCTTTGACCTCGGTGATTATGGCCGTCGCCACACTACCTTCAGATGCACCGCTGTCCATCAACTCATCACTCACGCCGGGTAAGTGGCCGTCGGTATGAGACATTAACTCGCGTAGCAACTCCGCACGCTGTGGAGATTCTTTCCAGGCGACGGCCTGCTCCTTTGAGTCGAAACGCTGAATCAATCGCCATTGGGTAGATCCTGCAGCACCAGCTGCTGGAGCGACCATCTCCCCACTCCAGAATCCGGAAGAGCGAGCACCGGACATCAACAATCTAACAAGGGCATCTGCCAGAATTGGAAGCTCAACATCGGGACGAGCATCCATTCGGGTAACTAACGTTGCGATAGTTGCTGCTCTGGTGATCCTAGTCACGACGACTCCTACAACTAGCACCATATCCGGTGCCAAAGCCTCTACAGTGCCCCGATAATGCTCGGAGTGAACTTCGATTACCTGACTCGATTAACTAAAAAGACGATCAGCTTATCATGAACCGCAGACAAAGCCCTCCCTCTTGAGAACTGCGAGCCAATTTAGACTCTTAGATCCTAGCCTGAACGACATCGGCGAGCGCACTTTACATATACAAGCCCTACTGAAACAATATCAGGTCACTACACCGCCCACCGAAAGGACTTTTCGCATGAGTACAAAACAAACGACTGCGCATCTTTATACCAGCCGGATCGATATTCCAGAATCGACTCGCGCCAAGGTAGTGGAATTACTGAATGAAACCCTGGCCGCCTGTCTCGATGCTTGGACCCAAGCCAAGCAAGCGCACTGGAACGTGAAGGGAAAGGACTTTTATCAGCTTCACTTGCTTTTTGACGACGTCGCTGCGGCGCTGTACGAGCCAATCGACACCATCGCTGAGCGCATTACAGCTCTTGGTGGCATCGCACATGGCACAGTCCGCAACTCTGCAGAGAACTCTCTCCTTCCCGAGTATCCGAACACCGAGAAGATGAATGAAGAAGATCACCTTAACGCACTAGCCGACCGCCTCGCCAAGTTCGGCAAACATGTGCGCGAAGGAATAGCGAAAAGCTCCGAATGGAACGACCAGGACACCAACGACCTCTACATTGAAGTTTCTAGAGAAGTCGATAAGAAGCTTTGGTTCATTGAGTCTCATTTACAGAAACTCAAATAACCGTTTCTCAAAATAGTGAAAGAGCTGAATGCTCTATACAATCCGAACAAAAAACTTTTGAGCTCTGCGATTACGTGGCGTGACTTTCGTCATCATGATTATTGCTATACGCCTGTGCGCTTGGGTTGCCTATTGCCTTGCGCACTCTCATACTAACCCTAGTTTGTGACAGAAACCGGTCATTCTGTTGCTTATCTACCAGAAATTCTAGATACAGATGATTCTTCAGCCGACGACTGACCAATCAACTCTTGGTATTATTAATAGGGAAAATCCAGTCAGCGCTCCACAACCGTGAGGAGTACTAGCACTCAACTGAGGCAACACCATGTCAAACGCGGAAACACTTCTGGATCTTATGCACGCACCAGCACAGCCGGCAACACTTTCGAAGAGTGCAGTAGTTATTGTCGATGCTCAAAGAGAGTATCTGGACGGCCGTCTACCCCTCTGCGGCATTGATGATGCGCTTGTCGAAATCAAGAAGTTACTTGCTCGAGCAAGAAGCCTATCCGTGCCTATATTTCACATTGTCCACCACACTGTGCCAGGTGCGCCGATCTTTGCCCCTGACAGCCCTACGTCGGAAATTATTGATGCCGTAAAGCCAGAGGGAAAAGAGCCTACGATAACGAAGAATTTTCCCAGCTCCTTCGTCAATACGGACCTGGACAAATTCCTTAAGGAAACTGGCCGAGAAGAGCTAGTCGTCGCCGGATTTATGACACACATGTGCATCAATGCCACTACCAGAAGTGCCTTTGACCTTGGATATCGCCCGACAGTAGTCGCCGCGGCGTGTGCAACGAGAGATCTACCATCGAGCTCCGGCGGAGTGATACCAGCAGCAACACTACACGAGAACAATCTCGCATCTCTTGCTGATCTCGTGGCATGCATATGTAAATCTAGTGAGCAGCTAGGTTGACCCTAGATTTTGCTGAACTGATTTTGTCAGCTATGATCGGCTGCCCGAATTTAGAGATACCGATAAGAACGAAGGTTCTTCTAGGTCTCGCTCCTAGCGGTAGGTTCTAGAGTGGGTTTCTCTGACTACGTAAGCTCAATGCCTTCCAAATCATCTTGCAAGAATAACTGGTCGTTTCAGGACAATATTTTTCTCCACGAAACTAAAATCTGATCCTATCGGGAACTCGAGAACCGGATTACCATTCATTGACTTCAGAATCATCAAGGTCATTTCATTGAAAACAATGTTTGTACTCTTCTCCACGAGTTTCACATTCACAATTTGCCTGTCTCTTGCCACCACATAAGATACCTCGCACTTGAGAGGGCGAGAGTGAGCAAAACCCTGTTGGGCTAATGCCTCGAATCTCAGTAAGATAGCTTCAGACACAAGTGCGTGCCAATTGTTCCATTTTGCTGTGTGAAACACTATCTCTCACGCCGAGAATCAGGCTCAATCGTTGAGCGACAAAACCAATTGCGGCGTAGCGATGTGGTGGTCCTTACGCATCGGGACGATTGCTGTACCGACTACGAAGAACTCGATGACATTGGTACTCCACCCATAGCTGCCCTCGTGGATGTCGACGCCCACAATGCCTTCGGCTTGTAGATGCTCGGCTTCTGCCTGCATCCGCTCCATAGCTAGTTCACGAGCATCATAAAGACCCTGCGTGAAGTTGACCATTTCCATGTTTTGTCCGATGTTTTTGAACCACTGTCCAACGGTCTGGTGTGCAATGTGATAAACACAGTTGCCCATCACCATTCCAACAGGGCGATAGCCGGACTGCAGAAGGGTCCAGAAGTCCTGACCAGAAAGATCGCTGGTGAACGCCTTGCCGTCCACTGTCCGGAATGACTTCCGAAGGGATTCGTCCTTGTGCTGCACTGCCGTGCCAATCGCCACAAACTCGACGAGATCTGATGCCCACGACATGTGCTTAACCTTGAGCCGCACTCCAACGATCCCGTCAGAACTCAACTCGTCAGCTTCTTCCTGCATCCGACTCATAGCGAGTTCTCTGGCGTGATAGAGTGCCTGAGTTAGGACCGTCATCTCCTCATTCTTGGTCCAGCGAGCTTGCTGAAAACCAATGTGGTAGATCGAGCTTCCCACTACCAGTCCGACCGGTTCGAATCCAGCCTCTTTGATCAGCAGAAATTCGTTGACAGACAAATCACTGGTAAAAAGTTTCCGATGGCCTCCCTCTCCGCGCATCTCGCGAAGCCGTTGTTTGGCATGTTCGGGAAGTTCAAATTCATTGTCTGGCATTAGCCTCTCCTGTTGTTTTTTGCTCAGAAGTAAAACACTTACTCGTCATCGAAATCGTCGTCGGAATAGCTCATACTTGATGGGATAAATGAATCGTAGGAGCCGATATCCACCCACGTTCCACCACGAAGACTCAAGCACATTTTGGGCTTCTGCATCGGTTGAGTATGCTCTTGAACCTTTTTTATCGAGGTGCCAGTTGCAATGAAATGAACCACGGGATCATGGAACGTCTTGTTGTACTGCATGTACTCAACTGTCTGAATAGAGTAATCAACGTCGACACTAACAATCCCGTCGGCGTTAACTGCCATCGCATCTGATGTCAGTCGATCCATCGCGAGACTTCGGGCTTCGTAGAAGCCCTGACTAAACAACACAATCTCCTGATTGTTCGTGCTACGACCCTTCATAAAATCAATAAGAGTCGGATCGATAATTTGGCGAGTCTCGGGATCGCACTTTATGTAATAAGTACATACTCCGAAGGAGAGCTCACGAGGAAGGTAGCCCGCGTTGTAGAGTTGCCAGAATTCCTGACCGTTTAAATCACTCGTAAAAACAGTGCCGTCTGACTTATAGCCGGGCAGTCGAATTGCGGTACCAATGGCGGTGAACTCAGTCAATCGCGTCGCCCAATTAAAATGCGACGCTTTAACTCGAACACCTATAACACCATGCGCGCCCAACTCCCTTGCTTCGAGCAACATGCGATCCACCGCATTGCGTCTAGCTTTGAGTTGCGCAGCGGTGATATCTACAAGCTCGCTGCTTTCCTTGACGAGACTACCTATGGTACTAACAAACTTATCGTGATTGTACTCACTCTGCGACAGACCCATCGTCCGCCCCATCAAACCAAACAGACTAATACTGTAGAAGCAGCTGCCCATCACCTGTCCAATTGTTTCAAGCTGAGCCTCTCTGCACAGCAAATACTCACGGACAGTGAGATCCGAAGAAAAGAACTCTCGCCCCAGAGCCTTTTCTCTGTCGATACGTTCCTTTGCTCGAGGGAAGATGGCCCCCCCCTGAAGTGCAGCTACAGCCGCTTCTTGCTTCACAGCATTCTCAGCGTCTTTTCGAGACTGCTCTTTGTAGCTGTCGATGAATTTCTTTATGAAGTTCATTACAGTCCAGTTATAAACTTATCCAGTGCCGCCCGGGTCTGAGAGTTCTTCTCCGATAGTTTTACAACTTCCTTGAGAATCTCTTCAATGCACTGCTCGAGGCTTATTTCATTGGTCTTGAGAGCAACGCCGCGCACCAGTTTTTTAGAGCTGGCATTGACAGTGCCATGTTTTGCTCTAGTAATTTGGAATTGCCACTCATCGAAGCGAACCGAGAGCTCCTCAATCGGTCGCTCCTTCGACATGATCCATCCTCCGCGAGTGATCTTCGTGCCGCTCGAATAGCTCGAATCCAGCATTTTCGCAAGCAGCTCTAATAAATCCACGGACGCTCCGTGATCATCCTTCAGCCTCGCGGCAAGAACTTCAAATTGTATTGCTGGGGTGATCTCTTCAGACATAATCTTTGACACCGAGTGTATCCGTCTCGCAGTTGTCAGTATTACCGCGGCAACTCGTCGCACATTAGAGCACAAATTGTGCGCTGAAACCTTACATGGATCCACGAAACTCGAAGGCACAGATCTACCGAGGACAAACGGATCGTTCGTCGAGTGGGAAACGTGCTTGATGCAGGCGGCCCAGACATTCAAACGTTTCAAAGCTTTCACTTTGTTGCAAAACATTCGGGTCAGCGCAAATCATCGACTGGGGTTTTATCCAGATGAGAAATGACCGCCACACCATTTAGTACATGGTGTGGCGGCATGATGCGTCGTCAGTTAACTTAGAGAGCTGCCTGCGGCACGATAGACTTCAAGTACTGATTTACAGAAGTCACATTGACGGATCCCGAGCCAGTGGCTGGGCTACCGGGCTTCAACGCGAAGTCGTATTTCATACCCATGTCATAGTCTGGATACCATAGCGTGCGCGGGTCTTTGACGAACAGCTGATCGCCGCTGCTCAACTGCGTTGGGCTGACAACCAACGTATTACCTGTGGTCAGATACTGGAAGTTTTGACCACCTAATGAATTCGCGCCTTGAACATTCACCACGCCGCCCCATAAAACACTGTTGGACACTACCGCTCCAGCCGGAAACGGATCCGATTCAGGGAAGGTAAGACAATCTCGTGCGCTGCCTGCCGAGTTCAATGCAGCCGAGACATATGAAGTTACATTTTTGAAAGTAAGCTGCGACGATTGTGGTGCCTTCACGTTGGTTATCGCTGGATTGATGAAAATAGTATTGTCATCGTTTAAAACGACGTTGGGACTCTTGATGTCGATTGCCGTTGTGAGCTGCGGCCCAAAGATGCTGTTTTTGACATTAACAGTCCCCTGTGCCGTCGGGCTAGTAACTAGTCCTGGTTTATCACTTTTGTAATAACCATAGAACCAACTCCCGTTCAACGTAAGTGTTGTACTACTGGCAGGAGTGAAATACAGATTGGTAGGCTCGTCATGGAACATTACGTAGTTACACACCACGTCGGAACCAGCTACGTTCATGCCGATTTTATTGTGCCCCGACAATTCCATATTTTGGATTGTTATGTTCCTTGCTTGTGGACCAACGTTGATACCAACATCCATGATGCCGCGACAGGCAAAATTGGGAAACTTCGGCCAAACCACTCCGGGTGCATAAACACCGTGCCAACCGGATCCCTGAATGACTATGTTGCTGTTATTACCCACATCGATCGACGCGGTTTGTCCCGTGCTAAGACCAATTCCGACCACCGCAGTACCCGCACAATGAGCTGTTTCGTTCGAAACTTCAATGTAGAGCGGAGTTGTACCAACTGGTAGTTGTGGAATAGACAAGGGACGATAACTCACCGCCTTATTGCTCGTCGGCCCGGCATCGACAATAATGTGATCGCCTCGGCGAACCTGACTCCAATCGATGTTGACGAAATCGCTAAATGGTGAATACCACGACCGACCCGTTCCATTGTAGGGAGCGTTCCTCGCGCTGGTGACGTACCAATTGGTGGCATGGGCTTCTCCCGGAAACGCTACCGTAGCTATCGCGACTAAAAAAGACATTGCCAGAGTTGTCTTCATGATCTTTCCAGATTTAGGACTAAGAGTGCTCATCTACACCCTCCTTATTTGTTAGTATTGCCAAAGTGAGATCTCTTCCGCACCAATCGAGACTGTGTTCAATTGCCGTGCACACCAGCAACTGGACCAATCAATCGACGTTGACAATACTTTAGGTCCGCTTTGTGACGGAAACCGGGCAAGAGAAATTCGAGTGTCAAGATTTATCGATAATCACTTGCGTGCCACCATATGGAGTGGATGCACCGCCACCAATTAACAGCTGTTTCAACCTCTGGTGTCGCACTGCTAATAACTGAACTTTCTGAAAACAGCGAATGGATTGTTGTCTTGCCGGGCTGTATTAGGAATGAGGTTTGGCTGCAAGTTCGTCGAGCATTTGGCCGAATCCATATGTTGGACTATATCCGATCGCCCTCTGCGCATCAGAATAGCCTATTACTTTTGGCTTTACAGCCGGGTTTAAACCGTGCTGCACTGCCAGCTCATACTTGTCTTCACCAAACAGTTTCTTAAACGTAGTTCCTTCCCCATTCCTGTCCCAATGTTCGAGATCCTCTGATTGAAATTCACAGGCTCCATCGAGAGTAAGCACTAAGTGCCCTTGCACCGTATTCGATACTAGTGCATCTATAGATTTGACGACAGCTTGCGCAACATCATTGATGTGTACGGAACCCTTCCAATACCAACATGCCCATTCACCAATCGTATTGTACGTTGCTCGATTCCAATGCGGAATGAAGGCGCGCGGTCGCAATGAAATTATGTCCATACGATGCCTGGCCGAATAGGTTCGCATTAAATCCTCGCAGAGGATCTTGCTGTGTGCATAGATGCCTGGCCAATCATCAACACTGGTGCTCGAGATAAACACAAGCTTGGACTTCGCATTCCGCGCTGCACACTCCAATACATTGATAGAACCGGTTACATTCAAGTCCCAGAAGTCGAACGCGTCCTTCTCTTGCTTGAACTCATGAATTCCGTGCCAAGCCGCGATATGGACAATGTGATCGACCGATGCGATCGTCTTTTCCAGAAGTCCGCGGTCCAAAATCGACCCCTCGACGAACTCGCCAAGCTCCTTTCCAGGTCGAGCCACGTCGAGCACCACAGGAGTATGTCCTAACAAAACGAGCTCGGGAGCGAGGACTTGCCCCAGATCGCCAGCTCCACCTGTCAACAAAACTTTCACGACTTAGTATCCTCCCGCCTGTCATGGACATTCCACGTGAGCCCCAACAGCAATGTCGAAAACGCGCCGGCCGCGATTATCATTGTGAATCCCATATTCCAACCGAATGCTTGCACCGTGTATCCGATGCCCAGCTCTGCAGCAGTCGCGCCAAGGTAACCGAATAGTCCAGTCAAACCTGCGGCCGTGCCAACCGCCTTCTTCGGTACGAGGTCCAGGGCAGCAACACCGATCAACATAACAGGTCCATAGATGAGAAAACCAATTGCAATGAGCGCAATTGAATCAACAATATAATTTCCTTTCGGATTGAACCAATAAACAAACACAGCCGCGGATACCAGGCTCATTGAAATCACCATCACCGGTGACCGCCTTCCGTGAAAAATTCGGTCGCTCGCCCACCCGGAAAAGAGCATTCCCGGAATTCCAGCCAGCTCGTAAATGCTGGCTTGCCATGCTGCATCCGTGATGGAATAACCTTTTACTTCCGTCAGGTAAGTCGGAGCCCAATTGACGACACCATACCGGACGATGTAGACGAGCACATTAGCTAAAGCAAATATCCAGAGGAATTTGTTATTGAGCACATACTTGAAGAGGATCTCAGATCCGGACAGCTCTCGCTCCCGATCCTCCACTGCGGTCGATGGGTAGTCATTCTTGTATTCCTCGATAGGTGGCAAGCCAACAGATTGCGGGGTGTCTCGCATGAAGAAAAGGACAACAAAACCAATAGCAATCGACAACAACGCTGGTACAAAAAAAGCACTTTTCCACGATCCAAAGTACAACAGCGAATAGCTTGCAATTACCGGTGCAAGCATTCCTCCCACGTTGTGCGCAAGATTCCAGATCGCCATTTTTGTACCGCGCTCTCTATCGGAGAACCAGTGCACCATCGTCCTTCCGCATGGCGGCCAACCCATGCCCTGAAACCATCCGTTCAAAGACCAGAAGACAACCATCAGAAAGAGACTGGGCAGGAAGCCGAAAACCAAGTTAACAATTCCCGAGAGTATCAGACCGGTGGCAAGGAAGTAGCGAGGGTTAGACCTGTCCGACACGTTGCCCATCAGGAACTTGCTCAAACCATAGGCAATCGTGAGACCAGAAGCAAGGAGACCGACATCGCCCTTAGAAAAGCCCAGCTCCGTTATCAGAAATGGTTTGGCAATATTGATGTTGGCTCTCACGAGATAGTAGCCGGCATACCCAACGAAGATTGTGCCGAGAATTTGTGCACGATACCGCTTGTATTCAGGATCAATCCGGTCGGCGGTCAGGCGCTGTACATGAGGCGCGGGTCGGAAGAAGTTGGAGATTCGAGTTAAAGGCATACCAATTGGTGACAACCAACTATTTGAGTCCACGACCTTAATTTGTGTAGCCAAATGACTATGCTACTATCGACCGCTCAGCGCTTGGAATCATAGCTGACGCTTTTACCGGATGTCCACTACTCGGTGCTCGCACAGCACTGAATCGCGTGCCGAACTTTGCATAGAACTTCACAGAAGGAGCCAATTTGAGTCAAAAGAGAAAGCCCCTTGTCATCAATCCGAGATTAGGCTAATCGCAGATGCTTTCAACCGAATTTTTCCAACTGCACATATGAAGGATGATCTAAACCCAACCTTATTCACTCGCAAACGGAAGTAAACTCTGGCGCAATAACAACTTTGACTGCGGATATCTTGCAGCCAAACATGAAACCGGGAATCCATCGAAGTTAGCTAACTCGCGACAAGATTCTGACTGCGAATATTTCGCAGTCACTAAAATGAGAGTACAAGAGTAACTTTCTCGCAACGAAAAATGCGACTGCGGATATTTTGCAGTCATGTTCGCACTCAACGGCTTCCCTGATGGATAGCCAATCTTCCGGGTCAGACAAATCTGTCACTAACATACTCTCAAAAAGATTTTCGACTGCAGATATTTCGCGGTGACGATCGCAATAATGATGTACATAAACCAAGTTCATTGATTTTGCGAGGTAATGAGGATGTTGAGACAGCGGGACAATACCGCTCGAGTAGCCCCGAAAGTAATGTATGCGAGATATCGCGGGGTTTGCAAGTGTGGTCGCGGATTCATCGCCGGCGAGCAGATCGAGTTCGATCCAATCGGTCGCAATAAGCGATGCTTCAGATGTCTTCAGCAGAATCAGTCGACTCAACAAGAAGGACAAGGAGAGCTCCTTCACTTCGATTCGTACAGCGGCATTGTTCGTCGCCTCAAGCGCATCGCAGAGATGCCGCGTCCGTTAGCTCCACATATTCAGGCTGAATATTGGAAGCTGATGCAAGAGATCTCCACTGCATCAGAATCAACAAAGTCAGTAACCCAATATCTTCAATCGACCGCGCGTTGCTGCAGCGGTGATTCGTGCGAACACTACATTGTCGCACTGAGCGAAGATAGACCCTGTGTTCACTGTTTCCAAATGCAGAATACAGGCGAACTGGTATTCATGGAATTTCCCAAAAGAAGTGTGCACTGTATTTGGTGCGAATGTACAAATCCATAGATAGATGTTAGAACTCCGTTTTAAATCTCAATCTAGATGTGCTTCTATTTTTTCGAGCTGCTAATTGTATTGACCGCGGCCCTGTCCGTTTGCACAGCCGAATTAACTGCGTTTCTCGATAACCAGACTGTAAGGCGGTAGAATATTCTCTTGTCGACGACTAGAAGGGACTATCGAATGAAACGGAAAATCGCTGTGTTGTTTGCAGCAACCATGGCATTGTCTTCTCTGCCGTTTGCACATGCATCCAACATTCTCGAATTGTACGACTATCACGGCGATGAGGTCACCGCATCAGTGAGATCGGCATGGCTTGGGCTATTTCCACAGAAGGACGGACAGTTTTGCCTCAAGCCTACAAAGGTGTCGATCACTCGAGTGCATGACGAGATTATCGATGATGACCCGAAAGCAAAGACAGGTAAGCGAATCTCAGTACCCGGCAAGGAGAAGCCCACTTTTCTGTTTGGCGGCATACCCGGACTCAAGGCCGGGGCGGTACTCACCAGCCGCATCAATAAGAAAGAGCACCTTCAAATCAACGATCAAATTCAGCTCAACGTAGGCGATAACAAGGCAAAGCTTATTGTCAAAGGGAAGAAAGAAGACAAGGAGTATTACTCAGGGTTTTCAATTACTCTCGAAAGTGGTGGCATCAAGCAACAGCTCGTTTCTGCTCAGCAAATTTCCATAGACACATCACCATCGTTAATGTGGTGCGGTGATCTAGACGGAGATGGAAAAGTCGACTTGATCATGGACACCACCACCAATTACAACGTCAGCGATGTGACGCTCTTCCTATCTTCGAAAGCAAAGCCAGGAAAGCTTGTGAAGCAAGTGGCACATCAATACTCTACCGGCTGTTAACGCCGACAGAAGCACTCCCAAAGGATGTTGAGTGTCAACTACCTACGGCAGAGTCTCAGAAATCCGCGGCAATGTGATGTGCTCGACTTTCTCCGATCTGGGAAACGGTCGAATCATTGGAATATCAGGCTGAGTCTTCCTCGGCGCTGGTCTATCGTCTTCAACCGGCTCATCTAAGCGCTTATTCCAGCTCGGATCGAGTTTCGTTAGAGTTTCGGGATCCGTTGTCGAAAGAAATGCCTCCAGGCGATTCCACGTATTCGTAGGAGCTTTCTGATTCAAGTGGTAGCCCTTGCCGTCGAACCAGTGGCGATCTCTATTGTGAGGGAGCGGGGTTGGATCCGAGAGGATGGGCACGTCATTTAAAGTCTTTCGCAACGATTTTGGGTTGGGATTCAGGTCCGACACACGCGGTCCCTCCTCTCCGTTCTGTAATGCTTCCTGCACTTGAGCTACTGCGCCGGTGGCACATTCAATTTTTGAATCCGCAGCGGTACCAGCGGGTCGGGCGGCACGATTAAACAACCGTGCTATCCATTTTCGCAATCTGTCCATGGTAACCTCCCCGGGACCAGTAGTACCCGGCAAGAATTGAAAAATCAGAGATGACTGATTTTCATTACTATCCACCTGGGGCTTTTTAGCAATCACACTTTTGAGGGATATTGACCGATGTAAATGCTCGATCCTCTCCCATTGCGGGTTTTTAGGCTCACCGTTACATCAATATATTGCGTTTCGTGATGAAAACTGGGCTCCCTCTTTGCGCGATACCCTCTACGTCACAGGAACGATCCTGGAAGCGGTTCAAACCCGGCGCCTGATCTCGCAAGAAATAGGCCGTAGCAATTTTGTAACATCTGCTTTTTAGAATTTTGGTATAAACCAAACGAGTCTCGGAATCCCGAATACTAGTTGGTCCGCAATTAGTATCTTTAGCTGCGAACAGACTATTTAAGACAGCCAATCATTGATCGTTCAGCCGTTTGAAACTCCGTTTCCAGCGCTCGATCTCGCACAGCGACCGTGCCATCACAATGTACATCTGGGGGAAAAGATGAATCAGAAACCACACAAAAGTGTCCCGGATAGCAACTATGGTGGAGAGGTGAGAGTTGGCGACTCGCGCCGTAAACCATCCGTCACGAAACAACAACAACAACAACAACAACAACAACAACAACAACAACAACAACATACCGTTGCGCCGTCCTTCAGTCAAAGAGATAGCAGCGCATCGAATACGTCTGAGACAATCGTGCGAAAGTTGAGAATTGAATCCTTCTGCCCTCCCGCGGCGAATGACAAGGTGATTCGACAATCGACGCTTCCGCAAATCTCTCTGGCACAGGCCAACACAATTTTCGAAAGACGCTATGAATGGTCAAAAGAGCAATTCATGAAACACATTGAGGATATGGCGCCGCAAGATAGATGGATCGCCGGTCGAATCTACCACAACGGCCTTGAAGTAACGAAAGAATCTTTCAATCAGCTACGCACAGACTCCAATCATGTTGTCGATCTAAAACGATTTATACAAATGCACCCACAGCTGACTTACGAATACAAGATGACGGATATCAACCTACGGGCAACCTTTGGAATCAGACCTTTGCAAGAGTACATCAACTTCGTAGATTTGTTCCAACGAGTCGGTATGAAAGGTCGCTCTTATCTCTCGCCGGTTCAACCTGACGTAAGAGGTCTCTTCAAAATCGCCCAGTCGCCGCTCGTCGATCTTCCGAAGGCAACAATCAAAGCCATTGTGAGATACGAACTGGATATTCTGCATCGATTGCTCGAGACGAAAACTGAAAGTCTGTCGTCATTGATACCATCTGTAAAGGCATGGGCGGTTTGTTCAGATCTGCCGCAGTCGATTGCCGAAAAGGTTGGAGAAGCACCGTCGATAGACCGAATGGCTGCAGCCATTGCATGGACTGAAGCCTCTACTATGCAATCGGTAAGTCAGTTCAACCAACGCATACCTAGTAAAACGGATAGATTTTGGTCTGCTTACGAATCCTTGAAGCGGATGGATAAGCAGGAAGTTCTTGTTCGCTACAGCCACCTCATCACCGATTACTCCGGTTGTCAGCGAGTAGTTCAGGAATTCTTTCCCTCCTGGAGCAGAGACGAACAGAGGGTCTTGTCCAAAGAGCTCGCAGCCACATTTGTTATTAGCGAAAATCGCAGAGCGAATATCGCAGAGATACTACGGGATCTCAACGTTGGTGTTTGGAAAAAGGCCCGACGCTCACTCCCTGCAGATACAGCCCTGAAGGCATCGCTTATATTCAGAGATGTCGCGACATACGAAAGAGTCTGCACCAAATTTGGTGTCACCGAACTGTTCCGATCGACTAGCGGCAATTCCGCCGAGAGAGAATTGCAACCGATTGTGCCCAGCTACAACACGAGAGAACGCGTCGATTGCTACTTCACGGCTGTCGTGCCTTGCGAAACTCACATGCATGCCGGCGTGAATTCCTACGGAACTTCCGTGAGCAGATGCTCATCCGCGATTGGTGAAACACACTCCGATCGGTCCCATCATCCCAGTTGAATGCCAGACACGTACATTCATTGAAAGCTCGGGATAGAAGATTCCTTCTGCTGCGGCGACATTTTTCGCCGCAGCGCCATCAAGGCGCTCGGCCCCAAGCTCTCCAGCAGTCCCCAGTCGTTGATTAACGGAGCCAATGAAGCTCAACAACGCTTTCTCGGAATTTTGCGGTTCAGGTCCAGCGCTCTGATACTCATTCACCAGGCAATCGCGTATGACATACCACTTCTGCGAGTTGGTCGAGAGCTGTTTCACCGCATCAACACAAAGAGACACTCGTTGCTGTCGAGGATCGATACCTGGCGTCAATTGAAACGGCGAGACTTCGCGAGGCATGGCTATACGGTCCGCCGCGTCAGCAGAGCCAGAATCACTGCCATAGCGAATTTTGTCGATGGCCTTCCAATCTACGCGCCTGTCGAGGAATGGATGCCGCCGCCCCCGAAATGCGCCGGAATCACCACCGTCATTTTTCTTTTCGCCAGTCCCGTCGTAGTTAGACATGAGTGAATGGTCCCCTGGGCTCCTATCAAGGCGCTGCCCGTTTTCTCGACTATACCATTGTCCCGGAAAGTAATTCCTGAGGCAACCCTTAAATGCCGCGACAGGGGTGGAAACTTAAGAACTTCTGGGTAAAACAATTACACCGTGTGGTGAAGTATGGAATTCAGAATCAATCTTTCGTCACTTGCAACAGTCGTCAGCGCGATGACACTCATTGTGTGCAACGCCACACCGACATCGGCACAGGCACTGCGTCAACCTGAGCACATGGGTCAAAATATCCTCAGCGGCGAGGGGTCCTTTACGTCACCTGGAGCGGCGTCTGGCAGCTCTTATAGTTCGCAGGGTTCCAGACCAAATCCGACTGCAACGACAATCTACCGACCTCTGCATAACTCTCCGACGATGCAGGTGAAGACATACAAGACACGAAAGGCGCCATTGGTATTTAACCCGTCGGCAATCGCTAAGGATGCGCGCAAAATCATCGCAGACGCGGTCAAGTACTACAACGAAGGCGTGAACGACGAGAAGAAGGGCGATCTGAACAACGCAGCCATGAAGCTCAAGCACTCGGTGACTATCAGAGAGTATTACTGGAAACACAGAGACCGACAGCTTCCTACTGTCCTAGACAAGCTTGCCGAAGTTTATGAAAAACAAAATAAGCTGTCCGAGGCAGCCGACACGCTAGAAAAATCGCTGGCATACTACACTAAGATTTACGGTCCCGGAACTCCCGAGCGAATTTCCACACTTCTCCAACTCGGAAATATCCTCGAGAAACGCACCGATGAAGAAAAAAGCTTCGACAATTTCAAGCAGGCCTACATGCTCATGGAGCGCGCGGACGGCAAGCACGATGCAGAAGTCGGCAAGCTTCGCCTGAAGCTCGCAAGACAGGCCACCAAAAATGGATGGCTTCAATCAGCCGCCGAGTTTTATAGCGAGAGTTGCAATCCCGAGCATACGCCTCTAGCAGCAGCGGATCATGCCGGGGTGCTAGAGGAGTACAGTGGGGTGTTGATGAAGCTCGGCAAAGAGGAAGAGGCGAGAGAAACTATGGCTCGCGCGCATCAACACAAGCGTGAGACCCTTACTTCTGAGCTTTCCCACTAGATGGTATTTCCGAGTCCTTGATATTTTTATCTAAACTATCCAGTTTAGACGACATCAGCTTGCCGCCTAATTCAATTGAAGTAAACGGCGGTTTGCCAGGGACCTCTGTGCCCGTGGAGTTCCTTTGAATTCTGGCTATCGCCGTTCTCAACCCCTCAGACTCCAGACCGCGAATCTGATCCGTACTCAACTGTGATAGTTGCGAGGGCGCCACGTGCTTAATGTACCTGGACAGAAGTCGTTCGAGTTGCTGAGATGACAAACAGCTAATCCCCCTTGCTGTAAGAGCTCTGAACTCTTGATCAGAAGGAAGCTGGTTGTCGTCCAGTGTTGCTCTAACTTGTCGCACCAATGCGACATCACCAGCTGGCAGTACGTGGCTGAGACTTTCGGTAGGTATAGCGGCAAGCTGGCTGCCACCAAGCATCGCCACTTGCTCCGGGAGCATGGACCTTAGCTGTTCGGCAGACAGCGCTCCAACCTGACCAGGAAGAAGTCTTTTGACGTCCGCTGGCGCCAGTCTTCGTAAAGAGTCTGCCGATAGATTCTTCAATTCAGCAACTGTAAGTCGCCCAACCATGAGGTCATTGGTCACAATCTCCATCTGCTCTCGCGAGAGATGACTCAGCTGCTCAGTGCTGAGTGCCGTCTGTCTGTCATGCACGGCAGAATGGAGCTGCTGAGGACTGAGCGTTTCCAGACATTTCGGTTGAACGCTGTTGAGCTGAGCGGCACTTAGTGCCTCCAACTGCTGATTGGACATGGTTCGGAATTTCATCGGCTCCAACTGAGAGATCTGGGGCAGATTGAAGACTTTGATTTGAGCTGGAGTAAGAGTTGCAATCTGCTCCGGCTTTAAATCGTTGAGTTGAATGGCTTGCAGCTGAGCAGGATTCAGCAATGCTAACTGCTGTGGTCTAAACGCCTGAAGCTTCTCGGCACTCAAATTTGAAAATTCCTTTGGGTCCAAGGCCCGGACTTGCGCTTCGCTCAATAAACCAATACGCTCTGCCGGAATGTAGCCTAAGATTGACACAGATTCCGAAGGTTGCGTCTGTGCCGCATTGTCCGGAAGCACTTCCGCGGCCTCGAAATCTTGTTCTATTGATATAGAAGTAGTGGACGCCGGCTTCAAGCGGCCCATTATACTATCGTACAAACTCACAGAATCTGCCGATGTATCGGTGGTAGCTTGCTCCTGATTGCCACTATTAGTCTTGTCGCTTCTGGACGTTGCACCGTCCATGGTGCACAGATCGAGCCAGGGTAACGAATTTGCTGCTCCCGGAGGGGAGCCTGTATGCCCATCAAGCATGATTATTGACCTCCATTGATACTCACTGGAGTGTCCGACAATCGACCTGTCCAGAACCTGACCGTCGATGGCAAAACGAATTTCACCCCATCTCCTGAGACCCTCACTAATTGTCAGCCTTCAGGTTCGAATAAAAAACTCAAGAAAACTATGCGCGAACCCCTCCAGTTATTGCATCTAGCCGCAGCTGATTATATGTATAATCACAGTTAGACAAACGAGAACGCGATCCAAATTTATAAATCGGCTTGAATCGGTCGACAGGAAATGTCTTTCCGTCGACTGATGGTGCCATAACCGACAACTCAATTTCCCAGGGAGGTATCTGTAATCATATACCCGAGTTCCAGGCACTGAAAAGCCCTTCCGGACTTCAACGCTTCCTACGAAATCTCACACTGTTAGCAGTAAAACAAAAACAACAAGGCGGCGAATCGATTTGTGATTTTCTTGTGACTTAGATCTTATCCAAATCAAAATTTTTCCGATATCGGTGCCTCGCAAAACCGGCTTATTCAAAGGGTTTTTGCGACTTTATACACTAATTCGTTAAATTTGAGACGAAGCGGATTCTTAATCTAATACATGCGGGAATCACGATTTACGAACCAGTTACCCGTATGTATGATTATGGCATGAAAACTCCAATTCACATCCTCACATTTTGCGCCGTCATCGGCATCTTAACAGGCGTTTGGATTTGCGAAAGAACAGCCGACGTATTCAACAATTGCGGCTTCGAACGGTCAATGGCCGGAGACACTCGAGGCGCTATTTGGTGCTATGATCAAGCAATTCTTTTGAATCCAAGGCATTCTGCAGCCTATGTCAATCGTGGGCAGTCTAATAGAAGTATTGGCGATAGTATTCACGCTCTAAAAGATTGTGATCAAGCCGTCAGGTTCGGTGAGTCTCCAAAATTCCTTTCATGGGCACATGCGTTGCGCGGTGCCTGTAGGAGCGAACTCGGTATGAAAGCCGAAGCAGTTGATGATTTCTCGACGGCGCTGAATATGGACTCCTCGATTTCTGCCAACATTCTCCTCGAGCGAGCACGCGTAAGAACAGAACTTGGCGATCGTGATAACGCAGACAAGGACTACAAAGAATACATCGCACTCACCTGCACAGAAGCCGAGTGCCCAATCAACGACTAGTCCAACAAGAAGCTAAATGTTTTTCAAAGCGCATCAAGAGTGGTGCGCTTTCGACTTTGCAGCAAATTTGAATACATCGTGAGTAACAGCGAATGATGACTGCTTCCATGTTTCCTCGACAAGCCGGCTCACGTTGCTTCAACAAAGCTCCCCGAAAAGCAAATTCACGAGTATGTTCACAAGCAACAATTCAATCTCAATAGATCTTCCTTTGTAGTGCATTAGATCGTGACGATTGTCTCGAACGAGTTATCCTCGCTTGCCGCACTCCAACTTCTCAGTCACAATGCCGGTCTCGCTGCAACGCCAACCACGAGCCATGAAAAGATTCGGCGCTTCTCATTTTTACTCCCTAGACCTGTCGAGCCAAGCGGCCTATAATGTCGCATACAAATTGGAGGACGAAGCTAGAAAACTGACTCTGTATTCAGCAATTAAAGGGATCGCATCGCGATCTGGTGGGGGAAGTGTGGTGTAAGACCACCGCTGTCCCGCAACTGTAAGCAGACCACTGCAAGCCAGACTACCCACCTGAATACCACAACCGAGATTACCTCTTCGAGGCAAGGAGGAAAATTTCTATGAAAACAGGCAGCTGCTGCCATTCATACGAGATCGAGTTCCTGGTCGAGAGTCAGGGACTTTTTGTTTATTAGGAGATCGTATGAATGTTGAATTGAAAGAAGAGTTTGAATCTCGCATGGTCGAGATGATCTTTCCCAATCAAACCAACCACTATGGAACGCTGTTCGGCGGACATGCGCTTGAGTTGATGGACAAAAGCGCTTTCATAACTGCTTCCCGCTATGCGCGAAAAGCTATGGTCACAGCATGTTCGGAAAAAGTGGATTTCAAAGCGCCAGTAAAAACCGGTCATCTCGTCGAACTTATCGGGCGCATTATCAAGCAAGGTAAAACATCAGTCACAGTTGCGGTCGACATGTTCGCCGAAAATCTGTTGTCCGGACAACGCCAGCTTTGCGCACAGGGACGCTTTGTTCTTGTGGCAGTTGATGAAGGCAACAATCCGATTGAACTCGACAAAAACTCGTGAGGAAATAGAAATGGTTTATGCGGCAAATTTAGGATACCCGAGAATCGGCGCAAAACGTCAACTGAAGACGGCACTGGAAGGATACTGGAACGGCAAAATCACTGAAGAGGAGCTGACCAGCGTCGGCAAACAACTCAGGAGCGGAGCATGGAAGCTGCAGGAACAGTCCGGCATAGATTTCATTCCGTCTAACGATTTTTCCTACTACGATCACGTACTCGATACGTGCGCGATGGTAGGTGCCGTGCCAGAGAGATTTCACTGGAACGATGAGAAAGTTGCCCTTCAAACGTATTTTTTGATGGCACGAGGTTTGCTGAAAACAACTGGCAGCAACGGGAAGAAGACGCAAGCTCAACCCATGGAGATGACGAAATGGTTTAACACCAACTACCATTTCATAGTCCCAGAGCTGCAGGACAATCAACGATTCAAACTAGCATCCACAAAGTACATTGACGAGTTCCTCGAAGCAAAAGCGCTGGGAATCCTTACTCGACCAGTGATACTAGGGCCGGTGTCATTTCTGAATTTGGCAAAAGGATTTGCAAAACAGAAACAATCATTGCTATTAAATAGACTTGTTGAAGTATACGCAGAAGTTCTTTCAAACCTAAAAACCGCCGGCTGCGAATGGGTTCAGTTCGACGAGCCGATTCTCGCAACAGACCTGGCGCCGAACGATTCAAAGGAGTTCTTCTCTGCCTATGAACACCTATCGGAGTCAGGACTCTCGATAATGCTCACTTCGTATTTTTCGGAGATGGCAGACAACTTGAGCTTTGCACTGCAGTTACCAGTCAGTGGCATTCATCTGGATCTCGTTAATGGGCCATCCGACCTCGCCTCCGCAATTGAACAACTTCCGAAACACATGCTGTTGTCCGCGGGAGTCATCGACGGTCATAATATTTGGCGATCAGATCTCGGCAAATTGACAACCTTACTGGAAGACATTGGAGAAAAAATTGGACCGGAAAAACTCATAGTTGCACCCTCGTGTTCACTGATCCACGTACCCATCGACGTAACGATGGAGACTTCCATGAACGAGACAGTCAAAAGTTGGCTGGCATTCGCTAATCAGAAAATCGCTGAAATATCGATTATCACGGATGCGCTGTGCCTTGGGCTCAATGAAGTCAAACCGCTTCTGGAAGAAAACAGCCGATTGATTGCCTCACAGAAAGAGAGCACCATTCGCAACGACGAGGCTGTAGAAAGTCGGTTGAACTCGATCTCGACAGACATGTTTCAACGACGCAGCGCCTATTCAAACCGCTACAAGCTTCAACAGAAAAGCGTAGCTCTGCCGACCTTGCCGACCACAACAATAGGTTCATTTCCACAGACGAAGGAAATCAGAGAAGCCAGAAAAAACTTCAAAGCAAATCGACTGAGCAAGTCAGAGTATGAAACCGCGATGAAACAAGAAATCGCGACCAATATCAGCATTCAGGAAAACATTGGACTCGACGTCTTTGTCCACGGCGAGCCTGAGCGAACCGACATGGTCGAGCACTTCGCCGACCTACTCAACGGCATGACCAGCTCGCAGCATGGCTGGGTCCAGAGCTACGGCTCTCGATATGTTAAACCACCAATCATTTATGGAGCTGTTTCACGCCCGGCGCCGATGACAGTCGAATGGGCCAGGTACGCCCAGAGCCTCACCAAAAGGCCGGTCAAGGGCATGCTGACTGGTCCAGTAACAATTTTGCAGTGGTCGTTCGTTCGCGATGATCAGACAAGGAAAAAAACATGCAAAGAATTGGCACTCGTCATTCGAGATGAGGTCAGCGATTTGGAATCAGCCGGCATCAACGTCGTGCAGATCGACGAGCCGGCAATTCGCGAAGGACTGCCGTTACGAAAGAAGGACTGCGCCGATTACCTCGAGTGGGCGGTTGATTGCTTCAAGCTCGCAACCAGCAACGTGTCGGATGAAACCCAGATTCACACTCATATGTGCTATTCAGAGTTCGGAGACATGGTAGATTCGATCGCACGAATGGATGCGGATGTCATCTCAATCGAAGCGGCCAGGTCGCAGATGGACCTGCTCGATTCATTGAAAGTGTGCGGTTATCCAAATTCCATCGGACCGGGCGTCTACGACATTCATTCTCCCAGAATTCCGACCGACGAAGAGATTGACGCATTGCTCGAGAAAGCACTATCTGTGATACCGCAGGAACGTCTCTGGGTCAATCCCGACTGCGGTCTAAAAACACGTAATTGGGAAGAGGTAATTCCAGCACTCAACGCACTTGTCCAGGCAGCGCACCGCCTTCGCAAGGTTGCCGCTGGAGCGCCGGCCCGATAGCGTCATCACACCTGAAACCAGCTTGTTGCTGCGTGCTAGTACAGCATCGCGGCTGCGAGATCGGCGTGCGAGCTGTTTAACTAACATTGGCGATTAGTGATACCACGTTGAATGCGATCGTTCCTTGCTCGCGCCCTTTGATTTACTCGCATCGTCTTCATCCGATGGGCTCTCAGCCGGTTGATTGTGTGTGATGAAAACCTTGCCTTCGACCTGCACCGCGCCTCGCCGTCGCGGAAGTGCTACACGAGAGCAGTTAAGGGCGCCTAATCATGGCGCGATTGTTTCTCCAGAAAATCAATCAGAATCTCGTTGATTGCGGCAGGCTGTTCCAGCGTGACAGCGTGCCCCGCACGTGGAATCCTTCTGAAAACGGCTCCTTCTATGGACTGCGCGAGATGCTCGGATCTGCTCGGTTCGTGACAAGTATCTTCCTCGCCGACAACGACAACAGTTGGCACTTTGATCTTGGGGAGGTGTTCAAGCATACTCACACGAGAGATTACACCGTTAACAGCCCGCCAAATAGATCTGCGATTTCTGCTCAAATGATCGATCAAAGCAATCCGGTCCGCGCTTCGGGCAGGATCGTTCATCGTCGACTTACCATAGATGATGGGAGCCACGGTTCGCGCTACAGAAGCTGGTCCCAACCAACGAGCAATTAGATTGAGAACTTTGTACTCATTCTTGTTCTTCTCAGGGTCTGGTTCCGCGCAGGTTCCAATCAGTATCAAGGACCGCACCAGATGTGGATGATTGGCTGCTATTCGAATACCAACAAACCCGCCCATGCTGAGCCCACAGAAGTGAACACTACCGAGCTCTAGTTTTTCTATCAATGCCACAGCATCTTCAGTTACTGTTTCGATGGTGATAGCATAGGCTGCGTCGTCTGCGCTTCGCCCCTGCCCTCTGTGTTCGTATGAGATGCATCGGAAATTATTCTTCAACGCCTCAACTTGCGGAGCAAAAAGTTTGTTATCGAGTAATAGGGCGTGGCTAAAAACAATCGGCTCGCCGGATCCGCCTGTATCCTCGTAATACAACTTTGTTCCATTGACTTCGATGAGTCCAGCTTTGTAAGTGCTAGTGGGCGACGGATGTGTCATAGATTTGAATTTACACGCTTGCCGCACGGGGTTGACAACTATCATTCCGACCATCGACGGCAGCGAATGTACCTTGAACCGGTTCGCTCACCCCGCTCCCAGTCGCCCTGCTATCATTAGTCTTAAGATATCACGAGCTAATGATGTGGAAAACATGGCCTACGTCTTTTCAGTTACGGACTCTCCTGTTGGGAAACTAAAACTTGTCGCCAGCCCAAAGGGATTGTCCGCAATACTCTGGGAGGACGATGATCCAAAACGTGTTCGTCTTAGCGACATGAACGAAGACGATTCCAATCCTTTTTTGCAAACAACCCAGGCAGAATTAACTGAGTACTTCGCAGGCAAACGGCAAGAATTCTCTGTTCCGCTCGATTTCTTGGGGACAGAATTTCAGAAAAAGGTTTGGACTGCATTACTGACGATACCATATGGAAAAACCAAAACATACGCTGAAATAGCACTACAAATCGGTAACCCAAAGGCAGTCAGAGCAGTCGGTGCAGCCAATGGAAAAAATCCTATTTCAATCATTGCTCCTTGCCACAGAGTCATTGGCTCGTCGGGAGCGCTGACAGGTTTTGCAGGTGGACTGTCGAAAAAGGCATTTTTGCTCAAGTTAGAAGGTGCGGATAATGCAACACAGCAACAACTTGTCCTTGCACTTATTTGAATGCTACCGCCAATGATGCAATTATTCAATCCACAGATAGCGTTCGAGGTCAATGTTTTCGTTATCACAAAATTCGATGCCTTCTTGTTCCAGCAAGAGTTGCTGAAGCTTCAGCGGACGCCCGTTTTTGCCTATCATTCCCGTTTCTTCCGAGGTGCTCAGCATACCTTTAGAGTTAATCACTCTGTGCCAAGGAACGTTTTCCGAATTGTACTTTCCGTCACGCTTGTTGCCCAGAGCGTTCATCGCCCAGCCGACAGCAGCTGCACTCAAGCGTTTATTCATGCGATCTGAGATGGCACCATAGGTGAGGACTCGCCCCCTGGGGATACGAGTTACGATTTCGTAGACCTGCTCAAAAGCACCTGAGCGCTCAGATTTTTTTCGCATTGACTTCTTTACCGCTCCTCAAGAGTTGTAGGGCCTAATTATCGTCCAGCGACGTTAGACATCGAGGTTAAATTCATTGAGCGCAGTTTTTTTTTCCAACACCATCTATCTAACCGGTCGTCGAACACCACAGCTCTTGAGTATCGACACGCAGAGCTGGTAGACTTCCTCGAGAGCTCCCAGGCAGATAGAAACATAATGGACAAATCGTTAAAACCAATACGCAAACTGCTTCGCAAGTGGGCTGCAACCGCCCACGAGCGCGAGTTGGAGGAAGAGCTCAAGAAGCTTCATGCCCAATTCAACGAGTGGGCGTCGAGCAAAATGACCTCTTTTGAAATTAGCGATGCAATTCACCAATTTCATGAGGGTCCAGCACGACGGCTCTATGGAAGGTATTCGACCAGTCACCTGGAAGAGAATTGGCTCATTGCCAGTGCCGTGGCACGCGGCATCATAATGCGGGAGGAGTTGCCTGCTGAATTATTCGAATGCATCGAGCCGCAACTGAATTTTGTTGAAACTGAAAACTAACCGTCGCATGCCGACTAGACTCAGCCTTTTCCTCTGTTTCACGAAGCATCTGGTAATGGCTGCCATTTTAACGATCTCACTGTGCACCAAAAGTACCGAAAGCAGGGCCCATATACTCAAAGATCAGGCGACACGGGACGAGACATTCCCTGCTTTCAGAGCAAAACTACTTGCAGCGGTGAATAATCGCGATATAAAATTTCATGAAATCGATTGTTTCTCCCAAAATTTTGACAGCAATTGGTGACACATGTGATAGCGGACTGAGCAGCAAGATCGTCGCAATGACGCGCACATTTATTGTGATGGACGGTGTTCCATACAAATGTGGCGCATCGACTCTGCGATGTGTCGAAAAATCTTGAAACGCAATGACTACGATTAACTAGCAGCGCGAGGCGTCGTATAATATGATGCTAAAATCTCCGCGCAGCGAACTCCAAATGAATCGCCAGCACTCATCATTACTCATTGCCTCCGCAGCTCTGCTGTGCGCAGCAGGTGCCCCCGCCGAAGCAAAACCTATTAAGATTCCTCCAGGACAGAGTCTCCTTGTGATGAGCAGATCCGGAAGCGATGGTGCGCGATTTCAAAAGCGGCTGGAGAAAAAAGGTTTGATCATTAACCGCGAGATAAGATGCCAGAAAGAAGGCTGGTCGATCTTCGAAGTGAAGCCGTCTCCAGGTATTTCTCCGAAGCTTAGCTTGCAGTCTCTCACAAGCGCTCCGGATCCGGAGATGGCAGCGGCCGAGGTCAAGTTTCCTTCGAAATCGCAGGTCTGCACCCCATCGATTAACGACCCATCCTTTGCATCACAGGTCAATCTGCAAACCATCAACTTCACGGAAATGCGATGTTTGCTCGACGCCAAGGGCATAAGTCAAGTCGTGCAGCCACGAATTACATTCATAGATAGCGGCATCACGCCTGTAGCCAACGAATTCACCGACATCCATCAATTCAACTTTGTCGACGCCGCAGGTGGTGTTTCTGAAGCCCCATTCGACACGGGAGTCCACGGAACAGCCGTAGCATCCGTGGCGGTATCCGCTACTAACAACAACCTTCTTATTGCCGGTACGGCTTCGCACACAAATAAAGTTGTGAAGATCACAATGCTCCGTGTCAATGACAATCTTGGCGCCATAGACACTGTCGACGTATTAGACGCCATGCGGTGGTGCATTGACCATCAGTCCGATCGCGGTGGTCCTGGAGTGATCAGCATGAGCATAAGTGCGTTCGGTCTTCCAACATACAATGGATCGCCAGTGGTACAAGAGATCTGTAAATCGCTCCTCAAGAATGATGACCTGTTCGTCAATGCAGCTGGTAATGAAGCTCTCGTAGATCTCAGCAAGGAAAAAAACTTGCGAAGAATTGCCGGCATCGACCAGAGTACTGAATTGCTTTGGAGCAATTCCAATCGCGGTCCGTATTTTAATGCGGCATCACCGGCGGTACTAGTACCGGCATACGACAATACAATTCCACAGATAAGTCAAGGCACAGGTACTTCGTTCGCCGCGCCTCACTGGTCAGGCTCAATAGCACTGCTCATGAGCCTGGATCCTAAGCTCACAGCGAAGAAAGCCGATGCAATCATTTATAAAAACGGTCGCGAGACCTCGCAGGGCTATATTGTTCCTGATCTAAGAAAAGCAGTGATTAAGGCGCTGAAAATAAAACCTTAGTGCCAGGTGAAGCAATATAAAGATTTCAGATTAACCTGCGTTTCCCAACCTTAATAAGCGGACAATAACTTTCACACCGCAGAGAACAGGAGGTTTTCTTGTGCGAGTTAATCGTAATTGGATACTATGATGTTCATAAGGCAGAAGAAGTCCGAACGACTCTGCTGAAGTTGCAGCGCGAGTATCTCATCGATCTCGAAGATGCAGTTGTTGCAGTAAAGAATCCAGATGGCAAGATCAAGCTCCATCAAATGTGGGATCCCACGGCACACGGTGCAGTGGCTGGCACATTCTGGGGGATGCTGATAGGAGCGATCTTCTTGAGCCCCTTCTTCGGTGCAGCTCTCGGAGCAGCATCCGGCGCAATCAATGGCGCCTTGACGGACGTGGGAATCGATGACAGCTTCATGAAAGAGCTTTCCGCATCGCTACAACCCGGCAACTCCGCACTGTTCGTTCTTGTCAGAAAAGCAACACCGGACAAGGTGCTTGAAGAGCTGAAGGGCAGTGGTGGAAAGATCATCAGATCCTCGCTCAATCATCACAACGAGAAGAAGTTGCAAGACGCTCTAGACGCGGTGAAGGACGCAGCGCAGCCCTCCGCCACATAGGCGAAGAGTAAGAACAAGCATTTTGCTTTGACAAGCCGGTAGCCATTGGCAACCGGCTTGTTTCTTTGCTTGTCGCCCATTTTTTTCACTAGAATTTGGCTCGAGCCACGGCAGTCGTTATTGCAACCGCGCATCCATCGGTACCGCAGCGCGTTTACGTTTTAATGCACACAGAGGCATTCGAAAACGCAGCAGAGAGTTTCTCTGGTCAACACTGCCATCTCCAAAACCTTGCGCCCGTACCGTTCGATAAACGGTTGAGTGGGTACAGTAAACTTACCCTCGAAAGTCTTCAACAGTGCCCAAATTTGTATGGTCTTCTGGAATCGCAACAACAGTGCTTGCTCTCATAGCACCGACTCTCTTCATGCCGGCATACCCACAAAATGGACAGCTGCAAGAGGAGATTCGCAAGCAAATTCGACAGCGTCTAACTAGTACAACGCGTCAAACTACGGGCTTTCAAACCCTGGCGGATCAAACACGCGGAGCTGAGTTTTGCCGGATAGCAGGTCTCGATGTAGCAGTTTGGCAGCCGTCGCACATTCATCATCGAGCACCACTGGTGGTGTTCTCCCATGGCTTCACAGGGGCCAATATACAATCAGCCTGGCTGATGCGAGCATTCGCGGATGCAGGTTATTTAGTAGTGGCGCCGAACCATCAGGATGCAACTGGCAACGCACGACGTGACAAGACAAAGCCCATCCCCGATATACTCGATCCATTTTCATGGACTGATGCCTCATTCGCAGACAGAGGTGAAGATATAAGGCACCTGGTAGAAGCGATGAAGAACGATTCGAAGTGGAAATCGAAGGTCGATTTCACGAGACTCGCCCTGGTAGGTCATTCGTTAGGGGGTTACACTGTTCTAGGCCTGGCTGGTAGCTGGCCATCTTGGAAGATGCAAGGCGTCAAGGCAGTGTTGGCTCTATCACCATATGCGCATCCATTCAACTATAACGGAAGTCTGAAGACCGTGAGAACACCGATCATGTATCAGTCCGGTTCAGCAGATTTTGGCATAGCCCCATTCCTCAAAGGTCGTGAAGGCGCTTTTCAGCGAACCAAATCGCCGACATATCTCATCGAAATCGAAGGAGCAGCTCATCTTGCCTGGACAAATAAAAGTCGAAAGGATCATCATCAGGAGCTGATTAAGTATTACTGCTTGAATTTCTTGAACAAGTACGTCAAAGGCGACAGAACAGCAGCACCAGAAAAGCGCCTCAATGGTCTATCCGAATTCAGCCAAAAGTAGAGAGGCGCTTCTCGAATATCGGCAACTTGGTTGAGAGTCGCCGGCTAGTGCACGAGGTAGTGTATCTAAATTTCGATTGATCAATTGATACCACATACGATGCCTGCATAAAACAAATCAAGCACTCGATAGGTTTTAATCAAACTATCCTATACATGAGACCTGGGAAATTGGATTTGGTATCAACATTCACACAATTCGAGGCTTAACGTAGCCGCCAATGCTCTCATTCTCGACCAATTACTTGACCAACGCCATTCCCAGAATCACGATCAGTCCACCACCAAGAATCGCGAATGTTTCTCCCAAGCCGGCGTCAAGAATGAATGACAAATCGATCGCTTGAGCCGTTGCTACCAGACCTGCTAATACTACTAACACCGCCACTGCCTTTGTCATCGTGTTCTCCCCGCTTTAGAAACCTGGTAAGGAATTAGGCTGCCCCCGACACTATTGAGATTAACTTTGAACTGTGACTGAAACCGGACACAATTGTCGTTGCAACCGACTCAAGACAGGAACTCCATAAGATCCAAGCTAGTACTCGATAGAACCATTCTGGGCATTCTGGACCATCGTCGGCAAGGCTCGTTGTTGTGAACATCCGGATGAATGAGTTAAAACCCAATTAGCAGCCAGTGCGACCATCAGCTGCTCCTCCTTCAGCTTGTGGCTGGGTTCGGATTGAATACTCCGGAAACTGAAGTTAAGTCGAGTCAGGATAACTGGAGCTATGGAGGATACTCCAGAGGAAAGATTTCGGTCGACCAAAGCACGCTCTCGAGAAAGAGCTACCTGGTCGAGACGCTCGCACATGAATTGATGGTATGCGCGCGGCGAAAAGTACAGCAGCGGATATTTCAAACATCTGCTGGAAGTTGAAGCCAGAGTAGTCGGTCGCAAGTCTGTTGATGCTAAAAACTGCAATTTCAGGCGAGGACCACTTCTGGCAACCAGGCTCTTCAAGCGGGTTCTAGCTCTTGGCGCTGATTCTTACACGTTTGACAGACTTTATGCTAAACCGACAAAGGCATGCATGGTGTTACACTTGCGATTGATTTCTTCTCGACTGGCTCTTCTCAGACGCTCCAGTTCAGACTCTCGGCGCTTGGTTATGATGCGTTCCATTCCACGGACCCCGTTCTATCCAACTGTAGGGCGACGCAATGCATTGCGCATACGACAACCCGGTCCCTCATTGAGTTAAACAGTGGCTCTCCGCAAAATTTTTCACAAAAGCAAGGCGCCTCTCCATGCCTTTCATGGTGGCGGTGCGCAGAATTTTGTTTTTGAATGGAACCGGCATCCAACTGTCGATATCGGTCGTGAGCTTGAGCGTTACACCTTTGCCGCGCCTATTCTCCTCTAGACTCCACGCTCCTTCGAACATCGAAAGAACCTTAGAATCGGTCAGCTTGTAGTCGATCCGGTTCTCCGTCTTATGACTAACCTCGTCATAGTTGATGAACGCGTTGCCAACGACGGGGAGCTTCATGAACTCTTCTTTTATCTTGACCGTATTGTCGGAGGCTCCTACCAGCTTTTTACTGAACGTCTTCTCTTCTCGTTGATATTCCATCAGCGCCTTCCATACGGTATCGATGCTGGCATTTACGGTCACGGAGTCCTCAACCCTGACCCGAGCAGACGCAGGCATTTGCGCGAATGTGACAGCCACTACAGCCAATACCATTGATGCACGGGCAAGTCTCATTTGAACCTCCTTTGTTTGGACTATTGGTTTTAAACAGCACGAGGAATAATTGTCTCTTGAGTACGTCGCGGAATACGAAGTCCGTCTGCGGCGCCGGTCGCACGCTGCCTGTTCATAGCTCCAGCGATAGCTGTAACTGCTTTTCTGGGTAAGAATCTACCGGTGAAAACAGCTACCTTATTCAACAAGCATGGCAGCACAATCACCTTTTTCTTTTTCAGTCCGGTCCAGGCTTCCCGTGCCACCTCTTCCGGAGTCGCCATCAAGCCTTTGCGAAAAGCGATTGACGTACCTGCGCCTGCTCTTCTGGCAAATCCTGTGTCTGTCGGTGGTGGACAGAGTGTAGTGACCGTCACACCGGTGCCCTCTAGTTCCATTCCAAGGCTCTCCGACCACGACAGCACGAAAGCCTTGCTGGCAAAATAGGCCGACATATATGGACCTGGCTGGAAAGCCGCTATTGATGCGACGTTCAATATTGCTGCGCTTTCGCGTTGCAACATGCCCGGCAATAACAATCTGGTCAGCGCAACTACAGCGCTGATATTCACATGCAGCATATTGAGCTGAGCTTCCAGACCGATATCAACAAATCGACCTGACAGGCCGAAGCCGGCATTGTTAATCAAAAGGTCGATTGCAAGGCCTCGCTCCTCGAGCTCAGCAACTATCTCGCGTGCGCTTTCTTGCCTGGAGAGATCCTTCACTATCGTATGCACGGCAACACCTGCCATGTCATTGAGTTGGGCGGCCGCACGAGTCATTCCAACTTCGTTCATGTCGACCAGCACGATGTCGTAGCCTTCTTGAGCTATAAGCTTGCAAAGTTCGAAACCGATACCGCCTGCGCCACCAGTCACGAGCGCCGTTTTTGTAACCCTTATCATGTTGTCTCCGATCATTAAAAATGTAGTTTAATCAGGAAATGCTTCTGACTATTGCTTCGTATATGCAATCAGGAAGATCATCTGCTGAGAGTAAGAGCTGTCTGTCTTCGTTCGATATCTCACTGATCACAAAA
Source organism: Candidatus Obscuribacterales bacterium (assembly GCA_019746975.1). Lineage (GTDB taxonomy): Bacteria > Cyanobacteriota > Vampirovibrionia > Obscuribacterales > Obscuribacteraceae > JADYXR01. The sequence goes on along the minus strand of JAIERK010000154.1, from coordinate 2,603 downwards.
TCCAATTCCGATTCAAAGTCTGAGCTTTCTTCAATTTTCAGTGTTTCGAAGTCAAAGGTTTTTCGCATTTATTTCGCTCCAATAGCCAGCCGGAGAGATAGACATCAGCAAAACAGGTCGATTTGGCATGGCCACGTCTGCCGGACATCCCTGTAACGCTATCGGAAGAAAGATTAGGGGGTGTCGAAAGTTAAGTCTGAGATCTCTCCTAAAAACGGTCATAGATACTGAGTCAATCATTCAACTCTAAATCTCGACCAAGCAATTCACTGCATTCATATAAGAGTAGGTCCCAATCCTCCCTCGATGAGTCTGCGAGTTTTCGACAACTTCATCATTGCAAACTTCGACCGCAACCGCACCCGAATCATGGAAAAAAATAGGGGAAGAGTTCTCAGACAGACAAAACACTCGTATCATGATACTGCGACCCATGAGGAGGGGTTCTAAATTGAGATTTCGACCATTGCAAGCGGGACAGCTTGTCACATGCGGACTGGTCAGCATTGCTCTAGCTAGTTTTTGGGCAATACCCACCAGCCAGGCTCAAAGCACCGAGAAAGATTCGGACAAACAACACAGCGAGCTTTACAGGAGCGGTTACCGGAGCGGATATGCAGACGGTTACCGAGACGCTTTTCGCGCCGGATACCAGGAGGGTCACAAGGACGGATACAAGCTCGGCAGAGAGGAGAGCGCTCCCCGCAACTAGTCAATCCGATAGCCGTAGACAGGTATTTGCTTTTGAGCACCTGACCGGGTATAACAGAATATACTTTTTCGTATATGGACAGGTCAATCATATGCCTCCAAATTCCAGGCACTCGGTCGGATTTCACCGTTTATTCGATGCAGTCATCAACAATGTGATTCAGCCTCTTCTAGACCGATTGTGGGATACTCGCGTGCTCGGAGACGAATTTCCAGACGCAAAAAAACAGTTAGCGCTGGATATGACGCACATCGCTGCCACGCTTGACTACAAGAAGCATGGCTTATCCAGAGAACAATATGCGTTCCTTGGTGACCTTACCGACTTTGTGCTGAAGAAAGAAAACAACGATTCTATTGACGACCACAAAAATAGAATCAAACGCCTCGTGGAGAACCATTACTACTGGGACCCGCCCACGGACTCGCTCAATCTGTTGCGCGGCTATGACGCCGTCAAGAAGACATCAATAGCAAAAATGTACAAAGACCTGTTGATGAAAATCGTGTCCGTCACGCTCACGCATGTGGAGCATCCCACGCCCAAGGACAACGAAATCCTTCAGGAGTTCGATCTCTTCTGGACAGAGGTCGTGACCGCAACACGAACACAGCAAAAGCGCCTGCGCGCAGAAAGCAGTCCCCTCATAAGCGAGTTGAACAAGGCTGTGCAGGAGTTTGCAGTTCCTGCCAGTGAAGTGATCAAAAGCGTCGAGCAATTGGCTCAAATGGAAGGACTGAAAGATACAGAAGGTTTCATCCGAAAAAGTTTTACTAATTATTGTGCTCAAGCGATTCTCGTGGACTCGGTCGTTGATCAGCGGGAGCTGGAGCTCTTTCATGATCTTGCGCCGACATTGATGTTTTATGGGCATCAAGGCAGCTTGCACAATCTGCGCGAAATTTTCAAAGGCGCATCCAAGAACATGGGGCCTGATGAAACACCACTACTGGTAAGCATTCTCGATCTCTACGACCAGTCTATGAATACCGATCTGGGTGACCGAGCGAGGTCGTTGTACTTCCGGTTGGCGAACACCGCTTTCAAATCAGACTCGAATGTCGCTCCGGAAGAATTCGCCTGGCTAGAGCAATTCAAAAAAACGCTTTATCCTCATGGAACTTCGGTCAATCTGGAAGAGGCTCCAGCCCCGCCACCATCTCAACAGACAACACAGAAGACAGTAGTCGGCTCTATGACAGTAGAACAAAGCCTCGAACAGCTCAATCTGTTCATTGGACTTGATCGAGCGAAGCAAGATATCGCGCAACTTGTCAGTTTCGTCAAAGTTCAACAGATGCGAGCTGAAAAAGGTCTGCCCGGATCGACCATAACCAGACATCTCATGCTCTACGGTAATCCAGGCACGGGCAGAACTTCAGTCGCGAGAATTCTTGCCAACATCTATCGAGCTCTGGGCGTAATTAAGCGCGGACACGTAGTCGAAATCGATCGCACCGGTCTAAAAACAGCGGCAAAGGCGCGGGAAGCTGTATCTTCGGCACGATACGGCGTACTCCTCATTAACGAACCCTACGAGCTCGTCTCTGACGGCGGGCAGAGCGCCTTCGGGCAAGAACAGATCGACGCCTTCGTAAAAGCAATGCAAGACCATCGAGACGCCCTCGTCGTCCTCATGGCCGGCTCAGAAGATAAGATAAGCAAGTTCGTCAATTCGAACGCGGGATTAAAACTGCGCTTCCAGAAAGCGATTCATTTCGACGACTATACCCCGACGCAAATGCTCGATATCTTTCAGTCATTCTGCAAACGCGCCAGATTCAGGGTGACGCCCGCAGCACTAGAACAAGTCCGAGTACTGTTTGACGAGCTACACGCGAGCGGTCAGATTGGTGGCACCGCGCGCGATGTACGAAGCCTCTTCGATTCG
>JAIERK010000036.1 GCA_019746975.1 Candidatus Obscuribacterales bacterium | reverse complement strand
CGTCATTGATTCCGTGCAGTATCATCGTTGGAACTGACACTCGAATGTTTCGTGTATCGTACGACTCGAGATCTTCGACGAATTGATAGTTGAGTAATTCGTGATTGCCGGACGCGTAGTGAAAAACGTGAATCGCACCCTTTGCCTTCCAATTGCATCGCCGATCATCGTCTACTAGATTCACCCAGCGCTTCTCGATCCCGAAGCCTGGAGCGAGCAACAGAAGCGCTCTTATGTTTGAAAAACGAGTTGCACTCAAAGTCGCGACGAGACCTCCCATACTCGATCCGATCGCGACAAAAGTTTCATCACAATCAACAATTGAACCAACATGATCGATCTGACTAGATAAAGTCATTTCTTGAAAGGATGGAACGTTGAGATCCGGCACTACAGGCGTGATACCACGCGCAGTGAGTTGTTCCAAGAAATATCTGCACTTGGTAGAACGCGGACTAGAAGCGAATCCGTGTAGATAGAGGTAGCGCAACGGCAACACTACTGAGCGTTGGCGATCCAGCTATACCAGGGGCTGGAGTGAATCGAAGAGGTGATCTGCAAACCGAGGGTATTGCGACCGCCTGCGTCACCTTTTGTTATTAGAATCCAATCGCCCGCGCCGTAGAAAGTGTAGATCCAGATCTTCTCTTGCATATCTACGCATGCTACCCATTGATCGTAATACGGAAGATGGACAGGGTAATATGCAAAAGCAGCAGTCTCGCCGATATCAAAGAAGTCAGGGAGTGTTTTTTTCCAATCTTCTTTGCTTGCCAATATCAGCGTCTGGCGAACACGATTTCCTTCGTAGACTTGTGCAACATTGCTTTGCTTCATGTCGCTCGTCCAGCGCGAAGGTAGATACAGATACATGGTGCCTTCGATCACATCTGGAAATTCGATAGGCGCTTGATACCAGTCTGTCGATTCACCAGGTTGAGCGTATTGCTTGAACGAGAATGCCTTCGGATCTACTCCCAGCTTCTCGCAGAAAAGAGGATGTGATATCTCCACGATTTCCGGCGGAGAGGTATCCAGATTGGCCCAATTATTGAGATGGTCTCTGAAAAGGGAATTTACGTCGCTCATTTAGTGGACAGGTTCCTCCTGGTCAGTTTTTCGTTCCGTAACTTATATACCTATATATAAGGATGGGAAACCTCATTTAGAAAAAAGGATGTCAGGTAATCTCTACCGTCAATTAAATTGTAAGTTTACCCCGTTGCTGAAAGTTCAATACAGTTGGGCGCTCCAGGATTTAAATTTTGTTTTGTCAGGCAGATTTTACATGCGCATAACATCGTGATGGGTTTTTGTTAATCATGGTAGCCTACCATGATCGTATCTTTCCTACTTGTACAAGAAGGAAATCGAGGGCCTGAAAGGCCCATACCATCACACCTAATTAGGAGGTCAACGATGCAAAAGGTACAGCTAGCTGCAGCATTGGTCGCAGTTCTAGGATTTGCACTTCAAGGCCCGGCAGTAGCTGCCGATAAAGTTGAAGGCGCCGATCTTTCCGTAACGGAAAAATCTTCACCTTCGAAAATCACCAAGAAAGTAAATCTTGCTGATGAAGAAAAGGCCGAAAAGACTGACAAAAAAGCCAAGAAAGAAAAGAAAGAAAAGGGCAAAGAAGGATCCTGTAAGGGCAAAGAAGGCTCCTGCAAGGGCAAAGAAGGCTCCTGCAAGGGCAAAGAAGGCTCCTGCAAGGGTAAAGAAGGCTCCTGCAAGGGCAAAGAAGGCTCCTGCAAGTCCGGCGAAAAGACCGAGTAGTAATTCTGCGGCTGGTTTCCACCAGCTTTTTTTGTGTGGCTTAGATCTTTCTGGAGACAATATGGCCCTTAACTTCTTAAACATGAAGAAGAAGCTTCCGGTGCTTGGCATCGGGCTCGGCTTGCGCCGAGAGTTGGCTACGGAGACATTCGAAAGCAAAGACAAAATTGACTGGTTGGAAATCGTACCCGAAAACTACATGGATCTCGGGGGGATGGCTGGCGAACGCCTTGAACAGGCGCTCCAAGCTTTCCCCCTGGTGAGCCATGGTGTCAATCTGTCGATCGGTAGTACCGATCCACTTAACGAGACCTATTTGAAATCATTGAAGAAATTGCTTGATACCGTAGATGCACCATGGTTCAGCGATCATCTTTGTTTTACTTCGGTAGATGGCCATTATTTGCACGATCTCCTGCCGTTGCCGACCTCGCGCGAAGCGGTCAATCACGTCGCTCAGCGCATCAAGACTGTTCAAGAATATGTGCAACGTCCGTTCTTGATAGAAAACATTTCCTATTACATGAATATGCCCGGCTGCGAAATGAGCGAAGTTCAGTTTCTGGCCGAGGTGCTTGAAAAGGCTGACTGTGGGCTATTGCTCGATGTCAATAATGTCTATGTCAACTCGATCAATCACAATTTTGATCCCTATAAGTATTTGAACGCACTGCCTTTAGAGCGCACTGTGCAAATGCATATTGCCGGCCATAGTCACGGCGACGAGATGATTATCGATACTCACGGAAATCCTATTATTGAGCCGGTCTTCGAGCTCCTGGATTACGTGCTTGGTCGCGTTGTTGTTAACGGCGTCATGCTGGAGCGCGATCAAAATTATCCGGAATTTTCGGAAATTCTGTCTGAGCTCAATCAGATTCGAAAAGTGGCCAGCTCCTATCAGCCTCAGTTAGCGAAGTTGAATCTTATTGAGACTGATACCAATGGCTCGCCTGAATTGAGGAATTCGATTTGCCATACGCTCGATACGAGCGCTGGTCGAAGAAGCGCTCATGCTTCTTAAGTTCTTTTTTTTGACGTAACTCTTCTCTCAGTGCTGTGAAATGACGACAAGTTTACGATCTATAGAAAAATCTCTTGCAACGCTCTGGACAAAGGACGCACCTCGCCAAACGTTCCTCGGTGGCGGAGGTGAGGCCTCTGTCGAGCCCGGTGTGGAGCCGGTTCAAATCGATCCGCGCGGAGTAAAGATGTACGCGACATTGATCCGTACAGGCCGTCAGGATTTAATGCAATCGATTTATCCCGGCTGTTCGAAAATTCTTTCGCGCACATGGCAAAAGCTGGTCGATCAGTACATGGAGACTCGTCCTCCAAGTCATTACAACCTCAACAAAGCCGCAGGTTCTTTCTCCGACTTCCTCCGAAATGACATGCCGGAGCTTGTAATGCGACATCCATTTTTGCCTGAGTTGGCTGACTACGAGTGGATCGAGCTTGAGATTCTGGAAAGTCCGGACAAGGCCGTTCATGGCGATCAACTTACGCTTGACGATCCATCGTTGTTTCAATCGCATGGACCGGTACTAAATACAGTGCTTGTCATTCGGCATTACCAGTATCCGATTGCAAAATTAGTCGATTGGCTACGTGAAGATGTCAGATTGCCTCGTCGTCTCAAAAAAGGCGCGACACATCTGGCTATTTATCGGGATCCTCATGAACTCACCTCTAGATTTCTAGAGCTTGGCGAACTGTCATCCAAGATGATTGAGCAATTGATGCCTCAACAAATGAGCTATGCAGAACTTCTTGCCTGGACAGTCACTGAAAGCAAGTCGAAAAATCCACAAGAGACAGTCTTGAAAACGATCGAGTTGTTCGATGAGTTGAACAGGCTGAATGTTTTCGTAGGTAGTAAGAAGCTCGGCTAGTCGTCGCGATTTCTCAGTCTAATGAAGTGACCGCTTGATTGACTATGGCTGCAAACATCTCGCGATCTATTTCGGGCGACTTCGCCTCATCCTGCGGGCTGAGTAAAACTAGATACTCGATGTTTCCCTTTGGACCTTTGAGCGGTGAAAATGTTGATTTATTTGCTTCCAAGTTGAGTGAATGTGCGATGTCTGCTACTTTGCAGAGGACTTCCAGATGCACCTTGGGATCTTTCACGACGCCCTTGTTGACTGCTTTTCGACCGGCTTCGAATTGCGGTTTTACCAGGCAAATGATCTCGCTGTCGGTTTTCTCAACTAAATTGCACGTTGCCGGAAGGATTTTGTCGAGAGAAATAAATGAGCAGTCGATGACAGCAAGAGTGGCTTTTGGCGAGCCATCCGCGTAGAGTTCTTCCGGGCTTAGATGTCTTGCGTTGATTCTCTCCCTGACGATGACTCGAGTATCCATGCGCAACTTCCAATCGAGTTGTCCGTATCCAACATCAATTGCGTACACGGTCCGCGCGCCATGCTGCAGAAGGCAATCAGTGAATCCTCCGGTGGAGGCACCAACATCGAGACAAACTCTGTCGGATACGATTAATTGAAACTCGCTGAGCGCTTTTTCGAGTTTCAATCCGCCTCGGCTCACATACTTTTGTCTCGTAAATCCAGGTCTGAGCTCGATTTTGTCTTGATCTGACACGCTCGTACCAGACTTGGTAATCTTTTCATTGTTTACCAGGACAGCACCATCCATGATGGCTGCTTGCGCTTCCTGTCGCGTCTCAAAAATTCCTAAATCGATTAGTGCGAGATCGAGTCGCTTTTTGCTTTGTTTATCTTTCAAAGATGACCTCTACCTTGAAGATTCATTACACAGCTTCTCATGAATCTTGGACAGTTTCATGGCAGTATTTATAGAGTATATTCCAACAGTACGGAGCAGAACTGGCTGGATGAAGACGCCGCCTTGAAAGCGGTCGCCCTGTAATGGGGTTGGGGGTTCGAGTCCCTCCTGCTCCGCCAATTACTAATCGAATAGCTGGATCGGGCGTGAGATTATGTTAGTCGCCGTAGGTATTACGACTTCTGATCTTGCCTCACTTAACCACAGAGAGGTCACGGTCAGCTCTCTGGCTGCCCTTGAAGTCATTCACTGTGCGGAAAACGCCACGCTGCCGTTGATTCTACAATCCGCTGCTTTGAAGCACGAAAACCCGCTTGCACGACTGGCGCCTGGTGGTAAGCTTCGATTCAAGTCGCTGGGCACTCGGAAGCCTGATCGATTCGAGCTGTTTCACAATGGCGAAAAGCAAGAAATCGATACGGGCTGGATGATCATAAGAAGTATCCAAGCCAACCAGAAGATTTCACTCGATTCTGTAAAACGAGTCTCGGCCTCCGGCTCCGTTCATGCATCCTACGTAGGCACGGTCGTGCTGTTCGTACAGAACGGTTTGGTGCGTGTAGCGCTCGTTGTTGATCTTGACAAGTACGTTGCCGGCGTGCTGCACTCCGAGATACCGGCTTCGTACAACATCGAGGCGGTGAAGGCGCAGGCTGTTGCCGCGAGAACCTATGGGTTGAATCCTCGAATCGATCATTCCAAGGATCGAGTCAACGTCTGCGACTCTTTTCTTTGTTGCCAGTATTTTGGTGGTCTGACTGCGCAGAGCTCGCCGACTCATTTGCGTGCAATCCATGAAACCGCTCGTCAAGTCTTAACCTACCAAGACAGACCCATTCTTGCTCTCTTTAGCTCATGTGCTGGTGGACACACGGAAAACTATGACAATTGTTTTTCCGATTCCGCTACAGGACAATTTCCGCCTCCACCGCGACCGTACTTGATCGGGGTGCCGGAGAGCTCGCAAAAGATGTCTTTTAATCTTTCGATTGAAAAAGAACTGAGGCGATTTTACAGTGCTCCGCCTTTCACTAACGATGCCTGGTCTAATCACTTCAAGTGGCATGTCGAGCTGACTGCCGCCGATATCGAATCACATATTCACGCCACGGCGATGGCCATGCTGCAGGACGAGCGCGCACCATTTGTGGTACCACCGCCGTCAGGTGAATTCGGTCACATCGAAGGATTCAGCGCTGTAAAGCGAGGTGTTTCCGGCTGCATCGTCACTCTCGAAGTGAAGACTTCGGCGGGTAATTGGCACTTTTCAAAGGAGCTCGTGATCCGCGATCTGTTTAAGACGCCGGAAAAGAAACTGGCCCGACTAAAGAGTGCTCGCATATTCTTCGATCACCATCGTGGCAACCACGACCGGATTTCGTCAGTCACGATTTCAGGTCTTGGTTGGGGACATGGCGTCGGAATGCAACAAACTGGCGCTCAAGGCTGGGCGAAAGCCGGCAGCAATTATCGGACGATATTGCTGCATTATTTTTCGGGGAGCCGCATAGATAGCGTCTGAAATCGCTGATAAATCTGTCGAGAAACATGAGTTTATCAGGGTACAACAACCTATATAAAGTACTCTAATTGTGGCGGGTTACCACAAATTAGAAATGCGACTGGAGATCTAGCCTAATGCGCGTTGTGTCTGCTTTGACGTTAAGAAAGTCCGTATCACTCGTAATTGTTTCCGTCCTTCTCGTTTCCTGCGAAGTCAAGAAATTAGAACTGCCCGGCATCGGCGGAGGCGGTCCGAGCACATGGGAAGACTGTGTCTCTCAGGCTCAAGCCAAGCAGAATGTCGGCGCCTACGCAGACGCGGAGGTTCTGTACACCAGAGCTATTGATCTGGCGAAGGCAAAATTTGGCGAGAATGACGCCAGGACAGGCACCTGTATCGGGTACCTTGCCGGAATGTCTATGGCAAAACAGGATTGGAAGGTCGCCTATACGCATTACAAGCGTTGGAAGTCGGTGATGCAGCAGGTAGATCCGCAAGGTGAGCAGATGAAGGTGATCGACAACGATCTCAAGAAAATCAAACAGAAGCTCATGCAATACAACCTTGTGCCGGATGAAGTATTGAAGAAGCGCGCTGCTCGCAAAATGGAGCAGCAGAAGAGAGATGCCGAATCGAAGGATGAAGCAAAAGGTGATTCTAAAGATGAATCCAAGGACGAGGAGTAGCGTCCGAAGCCAATGTCGATGTTGTTGAGAGGATTTCTGATGCTGAGGTCCGGGTTGCTTTTAATCATTCTTGTAGCAGTTATGCCAATGCTGCTCACAGGTTGCTTGAAAAAGTGGGAACTCGAAGAGATCCAGGAGCTCAGTGAGATAAAGCCAACCGACTATGACGATTGCATGCGGGTCGCCAGAGCCAAGGCGGCGGAAGGCAAAACAGATCGCGCCATGCAGATTTATCAAACTGCGATGGCCGACATTGAAGGACAATTTGGACCAGATGATTTGCGCATCGCGACAAGTGCCGACGAACTTGGTACGCTCCAAGAGCGGCTCGGGATGAACCCCCAGGCGGAAGAAAGCTTTAGAAAAGCTTTTAACATCAGGCTGAAGAAGCTGCCCGAGAAGAATCCTGATTTGAAGGCCTGTCGACAAAAGCTAGCAGCTGTTCTGCGGAAGCTCTTTAAAGAAGAAGAGGCTCAACAGGTCCTCTACGGTGTGGCTCCATCAGCTGGAAGTAATGGTGGCAAGACTTCGGATGTTGTCAGAACACGAAGGCGCCATAGAAAACCCTAGTGGCTCACCTCGGACTCATTTCGTTGACGTAGGCTGCCCCACAAGTAAATCTCAGTGCGTGTCTCAGCGCTGCCTACATTTGATTTCATTGGCCATCAATTCAAATCAATCGAAGTTTTTTTGACTGCATATATTTCGCAGTTGTGTTGGATATATTGGAGACAAGAAGAGACGTTTGGTTTCTCGAGGTTTTCACTTCACTGGGCTGCTACAAGACAAAATCGTGGCAACAGTACGGGGCGGCAGGAGCCGCTCCGTCGCTGGAAGCCCGACCTCCGTATTGGAAGAATTTTGACTCTGCGGGTGCCTTCTGCGCTCGTTCAATTTCAGCAGAGCAGCTGGAGAGAGGAGCCCCATACCGAGGAAAAATGAGAGCAGCAGCTCACTGCGAGCCGCCTACGGACCGCGATTGCCTTGACTCAACTTTCGAAGCCTCAGATCTTCCGGAGGACGATCTCTTTGCCCTGCAGCCTGACCTGGAACTTGAACTCTGGCTTTCTTGTCAGCGGAGCACTCTTGAATTTCGTGGCTTGCACCGCTGATTCAAGTGCCTTGTTCAAGCTCTCTGTCTTGTCATTGGAGGGGACCGGCAAGAGCTCTATGCGTTTAAGCACACCATCTGGATCTACGCCGATTACCAATCCGCCTTCTTTCCATTTTTTCGGCTTCTGATTTTGAACTTCGTATTTGTCTGCAGCATCAGCGAGAACTTCTGGGAGATCTAACGCTTCCTGCAACTGTTTTTGCGCTGTCGTCAAGAACTCGTCAATCTGTTCGTCTGTCGCGTACTTCGAATTCGCTTCAGACGATGTCGGCTTGTCCGTAGTAGAAGTGTCCTCTTCGTCCTCTTCATCTTCATCGCTTGCACTGCTGGTAGAGCTCGAACTCGTCTTCTCATCATCCTTGGAGGCTGACGTCGAAGCGGCCGGAGCGACATCTTCATCTTCTTCCTCGTCTTCGTTTGCTGGCTTCTGACCATTCTTCTCGAGCAAAGCGGAGTTGGCCTTGGCTGTTAGCTCGCTTGCGATTTCGTCGAGTACGAACAGAGTGGTTTTGTGGTTGAAGATTTTAGTTGGATCGTATCCCTTCGCGACAACTAAGATTGACTTACCATCCTTGATTCCAGGGAAGGAGGCAAGCATCATGAGAATCTTGTCCTGCACACCCGGCTCGGTATATTTTGCAAGGATCCAACCCATTTTGCCGCCACCAAGTATCTGGCTGCCACGATCGAGGACGTCAGTGTTATAGTCGCATCTATCAACTTCTACGTAAGGTGGTCTGCCGACGAACTGTTTAAGTGAGTCTACTGGAGCCATGTCTTCGTAGATGACGAACAGGATCTTCTGGTTAGCTTGCTCTGAATACAGTCCGAAAGACGGACTTGGCGAAGTCTGATCGGTTGTGTCTTTGAACCAATACATGGGCGGTGCAGTCGGTGAAAAACCAGCCTCGTCGATGGCGATTTGTACCGCCTTCTTGTCGGACGGCGGCGTCTTCGCTACAGGCTGGGCCTGTTGTGTCGGAGCCGCTGCTTCTGGTTCTGGATGATGACTGCACATCACCATCATCATTAGTGGTAGACAAAGCACTGCGACGCCGAGACCAACCTGCGTGTTGCTCAAGTTGTATTTCTTCTGAAGCTTCTTGATCTCTTTGACAGGCTTGGACGCCATGATCTTGTTGCTGGGCTCTGGCTCTTCGGGCGGTGCTTCGATCATTGTGCCGCACGTTGCGCAATTACCATAGTCGGAATTGATAGCGAAGCATGTCGGACATTGAATTCTCGTACCCGATGATGCCGCATTTGGTGCCCCTTCTTCTGCCAGGGCATCAAGTGAGGAGCGCAACGTGCCTACACCTTCGTCATCTGCTTCCCCAGGAGATTTCACTTTGCGCATACTCAGATCGAGCAGTGCGCCCATCCACATGAATTGATAGCATTTCACTGGAGGCGCTGGTTGTCCGGGCTTCAGCTCTTGCGCGCCGGTGTGCAATCCGATGAGCTTGTAGTCTTTTAGAATAAGTGCGCCACGCGTGTCCGGAGCTAAGGCGATTGTATGGAGCATGTTTTTCGGTTGAAGCGAGTTGGCTACGCCGAAGAAATTGCCTTCCAACCAAGTTGGTTTTCCAGACAGCGGATCGAGATAGAAGGCTTGCAGTGGATCCCATGGGTGAACTTCGAAGTCCGTGTGAGAGACCAGCGGTGTACCAAGCTGACCGGTGCATGGGAAAGGACTGATGCGGTTGATTTGCGATGCCACACCGCGATTTACCAGCTCTCTAATAGCGACAAGAATTGTATATGTGTCTACGCCAACGCGCTTGGGCAACTTGTCTAGAGAGACATAGCCATCTAACCCTTGCCACAACGGTGCGACCATCCAGCGGATTTCTTCGCTTGCGGCTTCAGGATCGAAGGTCTGTACTACTTGCTGATATCGAGCCTCCAGACCGCCGAGTTGTTGCAGCAACTTTGGAATCTCATTGGTGCGGCGCATCGCCTCCCATGTCAATCTGTCTGCTGGTGTCTGCACGTCGGGCACGTCGCCCCAGTTGATATCGACACCTGGTTTGAAAGCAAAGCCGGCAGCCGGCTGACGGTAGACCAGTTCGCAAAATGCCATCTCGGACGACATCACTTGTTGGAAGAAAACCTTTGCAATGGTGCCGCGTGCAAGCGAAATCTGTGCGACCGGAATGTTGCGTGAATCAAATAGTGTGAGCAGACCCTCGCGACCAGCCTGCAGTGCCGTTTCTATAATGTTGACGAATTCCGTGCCGCGCAGATTACCTGATGCTTCGACGCCCTCGCCGGAAAATGGCAGCGAGAGTGCTCGATTGAGTTCTGCAATACGGTCTTGAGGAACCTCCGGCGGTTGTGGATCGATAATCAGAACCGCGATGTCGTTGGCGAAGGTGTGGAAAGGGCTCTCCACCGGAGAGCCTTGCTGCGCCAGATACAAACCGCGCGCCGCCACTTTATCGAAGTCGTTGTGCAAGTTGACCGCTTTGACCGCTAACTTGACGTCCGGAAACGGAAAATGCACCGTTAACGCCCAGGGAGCCTCCGTGTAGCTGAAGACGCCGGACGCGTTGGTGACCATACGACTCTTCGAAACAATAAATGCTTGACCCAACACTTTGGGCGGGTCGACAGTCTTGTCCAAAACAACGCCAATCGCGTTGGATAATTCGTACTCAAGTTGCTGCATGCTAAAAACGCCTAAGAAACACCCTGGAGTCGTTATACCATTCTTTCGCGATCTCTAGCTACTTCTATCGACGTTCATTTTTCTGGATCGGCAATCACTCTCTTTCCCTCATCAGTTGCTGATTTCGCGTCTTGGCCGCCTTCCAAATGGCGTTCAGGCGCCCCTTCTTTGCAGCTCGGTGTTGTTGCGCTCTCAATCAGTGTTTTACCGTTTTCGTCGAGTGGTGGCGCACTTAGAATTTTTGCACCTACTGACTTCCAGCTCTGCGGAAGGCAGTATTTGCAGGGTTTGTAACCCCTTTCTACAGCATCTTTTCTGAAGGGAAACCTGACAACATTACAGCGCCACATCACCCTGGCAAATGGGCAGGAAGGTCTGTGAAACTTCATCGAAAATGAGTTGCCCATATATTTATAGGCAGCTCGAAGTTCGCCAGCTCTCTCGTTGGTCTCTCGATTGGTCGAAGCCTCGTGCGCGAAGTCAATCGCGGGGGCGACACCATGCGTCGCCGGCTCTCTGTCGGTCCGTTCCGCTCCAGGAGGGTTGTGCTCGCCTTCCTCGGTCGTTTGCTCAGTGGCACCGGCGCTTTTGGCAAAAACAAGTGCGAGGCAAATGCCTGCGCATAGAATCAAGCTCAAAAGTGCAGTTGCGATGATGTGTGGGTGAATCATGCTGCCTGACACCATAATCACGCACAATCGTTAAAGACCCGGCGCAACCGTGTCGAACAATCGATGCTCCCTTGGGAAGTCGATGTGCCGTCGCGTGATAAAGTTATGACCTATTTCTTGTGAGGCTTCAAGCACATGGTACTGGCACCAGACCGACGAATCGGGCAAGCCCCTGTCCTGTTGACCGACCTTTATCAACTTACTATGGCGTACGCCTACTGGAAATCCGGTTATAAGGACAAGCATGCTGCATTCACGATGTCGTTTCGCCGTAATCCATTCAACGGTGGGCTGGCTGTCTTTTGTGGTTTGAAGCACGTCATCGAATATATATCGGAATTGAAGTTTCAAGACGATGACCTCTCCTATCTTGCATCTCTTCGGGCTCATGACTGCTCTAGTCTCTTCGATAGGGAATTCATCGAGTATTTGCGCACGCTGAAGTTCGACATTGATATCGATTCAGTAGCCGATGGCACAGTGGTCTTCGCTCATGAGCCTCTGCTACGTGTAGTCGGCCCAATTATTCCGGCGCAGATTATCGAAACTGCGCTACTAAACCTTGTCTCGTTCTCTACCCTGATTGCCACTAAAGCGACTCGCATCAAGCTTGCAACGAAGGGGCAACCGGTCTTTGAGTTTGGATTGCGCCGCGCGCAAGGAATGGATGGTGGCGTAACAGCCAGTCTGGCTGCATATCTCGGTGGATGCGACGGTACCTCCAATGTACTTGCCGGCAAGCTTTTCGGTATACCGGTCAAGGGCACGCACGCACACAGTTGGATCATGGCTAACGATAGCGAACGCGAGGCATTCTTCGACTATGCCGATGCGATGCCGAACAACTGCATCTTTCTTGTAGACACTTTCGACTCACTTGTAGGAGTCAAACATGCCATCGAGGCTGGTAAGAAGCTTCGAGACAAGGGTCACAAGATGGTCGGCATTCGTCTCGATTCTGGAGATCTTGCCTATCTCAGCATCGAGGCTCGCAAAATGCTGGACGAAGCTGGTTTTTCCGACGCATCGATACTGGCGAGCAACGATCTCGACGAGACCATCGTGACTACGCTCAAGGCTCAAGGTGCCGCCATCGACACCTGGGCGGTAGGAACCAAATTGGTAACCGGCGGCGATCAGTCTTCGCTCGGCGGAGTGTACAAGCTGTCTGCCGTTCGCTCGCCAGGTCGACCCTGGCGTCATGTAATCAAGCTTTCGGAGCAGACGATTAAGGTATCTACGCCAGGCGTCCTTCAGGTCCGACGTTATTTAGATGACCAACGACAATCCGACCGTTTCATCGCCGACATGGTGTTCGATGAGAGCGTGGGTATTGGTGACAGACCTGTGATCATCGACCCGCTGGACTTCACTCGTCGCAAGATGATCAATCCAGCAACAAACTACATCGATCTGTTAAAGCCAATATTCAAGTCCGGCCAACTGGTCTACGACTATCCCGGATTTGATGCTACCCGGGCCTATGTTTTCGATCAATTGAGTGGGTTTCACTCTGGGATAAAACGATTATTGAATCCACACCAATATCCAGTGGGGCTCGAATCTTCGTTGCATACGCTGAAGACGGAACTGATTTTGAAAGAGCGCGGGCTGGTCGAAGACGAGCGTATACAAGTCCATGGATGAACTCTTGTCGCGCCTGTTATCATCTGCGCATCGAATGCAAATGCGAGCGCGAACATTTTTTTGTCTAAAAATCAAACTACGTTGATCCACAGACGATCACTATGATCTACTGCAAAACTCTACCTGAGCCGGCTTCGGAACGGGACCAATCTGGACTCAGATGATTCAGTCATTCGTTTTTCTATTCCAGCTACCCAATTTTTCAACTGGGCAAGGTGACTGATTCCTCTTTCACCCAAGCGCTCTTCATGAGCCTTTAGCTGCTTGTAGTACTTCAGCAGCGTGGTGAATAAGCGGAACACCGCCTCGCTTTCGCTGTTACCATAACAATGAAGTCCGAGCTCCGGTACGCCAACAACGCTTCTGTCACCAGACTTCCACAGTCTCGCGGACAGGAGTCCATCGCTGAAGGGGAGCGCTACTTCCTTAATGCTTGCTGTGTCAACTCTCTTCAATAGCCTATCGCCATAAAGCTGAAGGATCAATTACAGATTTTGCCAAATGATTTAAAAACGTCTGCGATGTATCTAATTCCACTGGTGAAGAGGCATCAAGACTTTTACCAGTATATCTCCTAAGTCTATTTCGTCTAGTCCTAATGAACTAAATTTCTTCATTCGGAGCGCTGAAACGTAAGTTAGATTACAATTCTATTTTGATTCTATCGAGAATGGGATTGATTGAAACCATGACAGGAAGCCAGTTTAGATGGCTCTTACAGGATCTGTTCCAGATGATTGATTACATCAGGGAAGATCTGTTTACTTTTGTCGACAAAAAACCACACTGTGTCTTGGTTTGCACGAAACCACATAATTTGCTTTCGTGCTAATTGATAGTTGTGTTTTGCGCAATCATCAACAGCGGCTTCCAATGAGTAGATTCCGTTGAAGTAATTGATCATCTCTTTATAGGTGACCGCATTCATAATCGGTTGAGTTGGTCCATATTTTTCGTATAGAAATCTCGATTCTTCAACCAGTCCTTGATTGACCTGCTCCGTCAGTCGATCTTCGATTCGTTTTTTCAACACTCCTCGATCTTCGAAATTCAATCCTATCCAAATTACGCGGAAGGGTACGTCGACTTTTTTCGTCACCTCTGAAAACGGGCGCCCCAAGGTAATTGTTACTTCTAAAGCTCTGACGATTCGAAACAGATCGTTGGGCATTATTTTCTGTGCTGATTTTGGATCAAGCTCCTGCAGTTTTGCAAAAACCGCCTGCGTACCTTCCGCTTCTGCCAGCTCCTTAAGCTGCGATCGCAGGTGATCTTGCGGCGCCACTTCTGGAATCGACAATCCTTCCAGCAGAGCTCTTGAGTAGAACCCCGTACCGCCGCAGACGATGGGCAGTTTACCCCTATCGAGAATATCCCGCAAAGCGGTCGATCCCTGTCGCTGATACTCGGCAACCGTATAAATATGATCGGGGTCCGCGACATCGAGCAAATGATGGGGTATCCCCTTTTGCTCATCTTTTGTTGGTTTTGCCGTACCAATGTCCATATACTTGTATACGGTTCGAGAATCGCAGGCGATTACTTCGCCGTTGAAGCGCTCCGCCAGGTCTATCGACAGCGAAGTCTTCCCTGATGCAGTGGGACCGACCACGGCAACGACAAACGGCTTATTCATTTCATTGATAGGATCAGACATAAGTATGGGCAGTGCGATTGAATCGACAGATCTCAGACATGCTGATTTAGCGTTGGAAAACTGAAATTAGTTCTGAAGCGAAAAAACAAATTGATAGACTTGTCCAGAAGAAGTAAACGAAAAACAGTATCGGCGGTAGTATCAATAAGACGAGGAACAGTCTCTTGGCGCTCACATTCAACGCGACTTTGTAGCTGGTCGCCAGAAGGAACAACGTCCACCACGTTGGAATTGTGGCAAATGGCAGGATAAATGGACCCAGCAAATTTTTATAGCAGAGAATTGGTGCAAAGAAGATTACCGGGGCCATCGACCACCCAGTCAACACCAACGCTTTCGTCCAGCGGGTTGAGCGGGCTCCAGGCAATGCCGCCGACAAAATCGTCAGGATGCCTGCAACCACGACCCAGACGACCATCGTATCCGTGATCGCTCCGAGCAGTGAGAATATGGAAAGCAAGGCGCTATCTGGTTTGAACCGAACCGCTCCAAGGATTAATCCGCTCAGAAAAACAGTATTAAATGCTTGCGTCGATAATGCAGAAGCAGAAAAAACATCGCAAAGTTCGTTCAATTGATGGATTGTTTTGACAGGAGCGATCAGAATATTCTGAAACAGCTCAGCCCATCTAGGGCGCTTATCTCCTTCAAAATATAGCGAGTCCAACGCGCGATCTCCTAACTATTCCATGAGCCACAACGGCTGTTTGTAAAATCGAGCCTGCATTGAGAGCGGTAGCACTTGCTTGATTAGACTTTCCTCTGTGGATGGGCGGCTGAAGGGCGGCAACAGTGAGCTTGATGACGAGGATGAATCGAATAATGACTCGAGTATGTTGCCTCCCGATTTATCCTCGACAGGCAGGTCATCGGTCAAACCATATTTCGTCTTGCACGCTGCTTGCAAGCCTTTAATCGCGTCGTGATATGAGCCGAGCTCGTCAATCAGTCCGTTGCTCTTCGCTTGTCGGCCGGTGTAGATGCGTCCGTCTGCGAGTTTCTTCACATCCTCGACTTTCATCTTTCGTCCGGTGGCAACTGCATTTACGAATTGATCGTAGGAGTCATCGATCATATTCTGCAGAATTTTGCGCTCATCATCGGTCATTGGTCGATAGGGTGAGGCGATGTCTTTGAACAAGCCCGATTTTACGACCTGGGGTTGAACACCTAGTTTGTCTGCAAGCCCTTTAAAATTCATACCGTTCAGAATCACGCCGATCGAGCCTGTCAGTGTGCCAGGATTCGCATAGATTTTGTCGGTAGCGCAGGCGACATAGTAGCCGCCTGATGCGGCTACGTCGCCCATGGAGGAGAAAACTGGCTTCTTCTCTCTCAGTGCGGCGACTGCCTGATTGAGCTCTTGCGACGTTGCGACAGTGCCGCCAGGCGAGTTGATTCTTATCAGTACGGCTTTGATTCTTTTATTGTCGGCCGCTTTTCTAAGCTTCTTTATAGTCGCTGCTGTTGATGTATCAGATAAGGAAAAAACGCTTGGCTCATCGTTGTCCATAATCATGCCGCTGAGCTGGACAACCTTGATGCGATCTTTGAAGCCCACACCCCAGTCACTATCTGTGGTGGCAGTGCTGCCTTCCGCTTTTGGCTTGGCTTGCTTACCGAGTATGCCGACCGGTATGGCTAAGAGACATAGACCGATGATTAACCAGATAATCCAATTCTTTTTCTTTTCGGCCATGATCTCTTATCTATTTTTTTATTGTGGAACCTTGGAGCTAAAGTGGAACTTTGAAGTTGGACTTCGAGCTGGGGCTGTCAGCCACCTTGTGATTTTGTGCCTCTTGAAGTTTTTCAGAGTCGTTGGCCGCCTCGCTTGTGGTGCCTGAACCCGCGAGCTTTTCTTTGTCAGGATCTGTCGTCGGTTGTTCGCTGCCTGGCGATTGTCCTGCAACATTCTCTTGCGGATTGTTTTGCGGAGCCAGCTCCGGATGGAGCTTTTGGAACTCTTCATCAATCTGCTGATCGAGCTTGGCGACTGCTTCCTGACCGGCCTTGTCTACGAGACCTTGTCTGACTTTGCTGAGATCAAATCCAATCGAATCGATATCTCGCTGCTGTCTGCGAAGGGTGTACTCAATGTCGAGCTGTTTGGCTCGATCCTCGGTCTTTCGACCTTCGGCGGCTACTGCTTTGAAGTCCTCGAAGTCACTGTTTGCCTTGTGCAATTGAAGGTGATGCTTCTTGTAGGTTCTGTAGTCCTCGACCAGCTTGTCCGCGGTACTTCTTATCATGTTGAACAGCTGAATCTGTTCTGTCTGGGTAACTTTTGCTTTCTTCGCGCCGTTGCTCTCTACAGCTCCAAGAAGTTGAGAAAGTGTGCTGTAGCTCAGGTTTTGCAACGCGTAGGTTCCCGCGCCGGGATACACGGCACCGACGGTGCCTATGGCACCAAACATCGCTGTAGATAGCATGCGCATCATAACGCTTGACGTTTTCGATGGTTCCGAAGTCGGCATGAGTTTGGTCAATACAAAATTGATATCAGGAGACCGTGTCAGAGTGGCTTCCCATAGTGCGGTAAGCTGCTCTCGCTCGAGTTCCTGGGATTCATCAGCTTTGCGCTCGGCATCGGCGGACGACTCCATTAACGGAACCGGCATGGCGTTGACTGTGTTGGCTTGATCCAGCAGTTTGCCGCCAAGGCTCTCGATGCTCTTGGTCTTACTGCCTTTCATGCTGGTCGGAGCCAGCAGACCGCTGTTATCACCTTCTAAGGGTCCTTTCGGTACGAAGGTATTTGTTGTGACGGTGGCGTTGAGCGCTCCGTCTGTCTGCGTGGTGGCACTGGTGGTGCTCGCCTCGGCTGGAGCGGCCGGAGTCGGTGCACTCGGACCATCCTTCAAAGTCATCGGTGCTAACTCGGGGCTATCTGCCTGCACCGGCTGAGCATCGCCCGCGGTATCACCGTCGAGCTTCTCCGCTGTCGGCAGATCGAAGGACGAAGAGGACTTCTTCGACAAGCCAGGCATAGCCATGGCGCAGGCCGGTGCTATACCCGCACTGGTGAAGACGCTGACGCCGAGCCCGAAAACAAGAACGCGACGAAGGGTGGTATTTGGATTCCCCATGCGAACATACCTATTCATATGCTAACCGTTCAAAATGAGTGCAGCTCAGACTTGAAGAATTAGCGAAAGCCAGAAAGGTTCCTGAGAACCAAGCAACTATACCATGCAAGTATCTCTTTGAAAGTTACCTTTTGCCAATCTGGACAAGCGAAAAGCCCATCCCAAAGAGGATTGGTTAATTACTGCTCAGCTACTTCTTCATACAACTTAGTGCGAACACTATCAGACCGACGAGTGCCAGTCCGGTGAACATTTGTTCGCCAATGAAATCGGGCATCTTGCTGAGGTCCCAAATGCCGGCGACGCGAACAACGAACCAAATCTTTACACCGAGGGCCAGGGCTCCCAGTCCGAACATCATCGGGGCCATCGGATTGACTGCGGCTTTCGGGCGAGGTGCCATGAAGTCATCGTCGTCATCGCCGCGAGGCGGAGCACTGCTGGAGCGATCGTCCAGCAGGCTGGAAAGCCTTCTGTCCGAATTACCGCGGCGTCGCTCTAATCGTCTTCTCTCGTTGGGACCATCTTCGTCGACCAGAGTATCTTTCAGCTCTTCCTCGGTCTGAGGCTTACCGAAATTAGACGGCATTCTTCCTCTCATCGGAGTGGGAGTGGGAGCCGGTGCCGGTGCTTCCTGGGCTAGTGGCTTCATACCAGGAGGTGGCGTCAACTGAGACTCTACCTTGTCCTGGATGGAGCCGAGAGGGTCGAGGTCAAGTTCAAACTCATCGTTGTTGTCTACAATCGGCGGTACATCACCTTGTGGGGCTGCTGGTCTGTCCAGCATTGATGGTAATGGATCGCTCATGCGATTTTGCCAGGGCGGCGCCTGAGCCGAGGGTTCCAGCGGGAGTGGCGGGTCAGTAGCGCCCTGTTGTCCGGGCACGGGACCGCCCTGGACGGCGGGTCCAGGTCCAGGTGGCCAGGGTTGTCCAGGCTGCGGCTGGGCGCCCTGTGCCCAACCGGGTGGCGCCGGCGCCGGTTGCCACGGCGGCTGCGGTTCTGATGGACCCGGGAATGGCGGCGGCGCGCCGACCTGGGCGAAAGTTTGTGGTTGCGGTGCTTCTACAGCTGCGACTGGCGCCTGCGCCTGTTGAAATGGCTGGTGCTGTCCAGATTGCGCAGCCTGATTCTGCTCCGCCCAATTGCGAACATCCGGAACTGGAGCAGCGGCCTGCGGTGGTTGATGCATCTCTGGTCTATGCACTTGAACACCTGGTGGTAAGTCTTGTCCTGCACCGAAAACACCAGCTGGTGGTGCAGCCTCAGGCTTCGGACGTTTTTTCTTCGCGGCTAGCAGTGGCGAGCGCAGAACATTGGGATTATCATCTTCCTCGTCGTCCCAGTCGTCATCATAATCTTCGTCGTAATCTCCGCCGCCTAACAAAGAAGAGCGTAACTTCGGTTTGCCGGTTTGACCTTTTCGAGGCGCTTCCCTAGTAGGAAGATCGTCTTCATCATAGTCGTCAAAATCATCTCCGCCGAGAAGCGGCGAATGCAATCCGCGCTTGTGCGGCTGTGCGTGAGGCTGCGCATGATCTTCCGGTGCTCGAGGGCCCTTGCGTATGCGCGGAGACCCTTCATCACCGCCCCCACCGTCTTGACCTAGTAAAGGCGACCTGAGTGGACGCTTGCCTCGGGCAGGTCCATCAGAGGGCGTAAAGTCCTGGTCATCATCGTCATCGTCTTCACCCAGGAGCGGCGAGCGCAATTTTTTCTTCCTTGGAGCCCCTCCTGGACCGTAATCTCCTGTCGGCTCGGAACTCTTTCTCCCTGTGCGACTATCCTCTAAATCCTCGTCGTCATCGCTGTCGCCCAGTAGAGGTGACCGTAAGTGTTTTCGACCGGTGTTGGATTGCTTCGGCGCGGTCCCACGGAGTTTGCCAAGTTGAGGTTGTTCGTACCCTTGATCTTCGTCATCATCTCCGCCTCCGCCGAGCATCGGCGAACGCAGCTTAATCCCCTTGTGACGACTCTCTGTGTTCTCTTGTGATGGAGCTTGAGGCGGTGGTGGAGATGGCATTTGCGGAGCTGCCGGTGGAGCCTGATTGACGGGCGGCGCCTGCTGTGAAGGCGTCGCAGCAGGCGCGGGCTGACCGGGCTGACCGGGCTGGCTTGCCTGGTTAAATCGTTGTCCGCACTCAGCACAAAACAGAGCCCCATCTTCATTTAGGACCTGGCAGATTGGACATTGAATCACGTGCGGTACCTCATATTGGCCTAATGATAGTTCGGCCAGGCATTAATCTCTCTATTTAGTTTAATCACTATTCGTAGTATTGGCTAACTGGTATTTTGGAAAACTGTCGAAACAAATCGATTTGGTTCGAAATGCGCCGCTGGAGACAATTCGTCCAGTTGTCCGTAGTTTCCTAGAGATCGCTAATTTTGCTTCAGGACTGGCATGATAGACTGGCTTGCTCCCACTTGACTGCTATTCTTGATCAGCCGGTCAGGCGGAGACTTTACCCGATTGAACTAAGCTTCGTCGAAGGCCTATGGAGAATCAAAATGTCTCGGACCGGTAGCTCTCTCGTAGCAATTTCCCTATCAGTTATGTTGCTGGGCGCATCGATTACTATGCCCGCTGTTGCTGCTGACGATCCCCAGCTCAATTTCAAGATATACAATCCGGAAAGCTCATCCAGCAAAGAGCCTGCCGATGAGGCTCCTGGCGCTTCGGAGAGCGAAGCCGCACCTTCGACCACATCATCGGGCGGCAATTTCTCAGTGCCTCTCACGCCCTCACTACAATCAGAGACTCCTCAACTCGACGATACTAAGCCAGTCGAAAAGGCGCCGGCTAATGCCAGTGACGAGAGCGCCGATGCAGGTGCTACTACAGGTGGTGCGGCTTCCGACGAAGCGGGCAAGCCTTCGACGAAAGTGCTGAAGGGTTACGTCAAAGTTGTTCCGACCGGCACAAAAATTCCGATCGTTATGGACACAGCTGTAGACTCTGATACCAGTCAAGAAGGCGACGAATTTTCTGCAAGAACCTCCGAAGATCTAAGTATTGATGGTTCAACCGTCGTTCCTGCCGGTTCGATTATCAAGGGACGAATCGCCCAGCTCAATTCTCCTCGCGCACTTAATCGCTCTGGATCCGTCGGACTGAAGTTCGACACGATAACGACTCCCGATCAACGCCAGATTCCAATCGTTGCCAATCTGGTAGCTCGTGGCGGTGTGGTGCATGCCAGGCGAGGATTGAAAGATGTCGCTTTTGATACTGGGGCAGTCACATTGCCTATGCTGGCAGGTGTCGGTATCGGATTTCTCGCTGGTAACTCCGGTACTAACTCGAATGGCGTAAATAACAACGACAGCAATAACAAAATCGGTCGAGGCGGTGGTGCTTTGATCGGAGCGGGAGTCGGTATCGCGGTGGGTGTCGCCATCCTCCTGTCGAAGAAAGGCAAGAAGGTTGAAGTCAAACCAGGCGACGAGCTCAAAATCGAGTTAGCCGAAGACCTTCGCATGCCAGAATTGAACATGTAATAAGGATGTCTTATCAGCCGTTGTAACGCTGCAAAGAATCGGAACTGCGAAACTCAAGGTGTATACTCACAGGGCTGTTTGGCACTGCGAAAGATCCGGGTATTCCCCAGTTTTTGCTTCGGGATATTACTGACGATCAATTGCGTCAAAGAACGGTAGCGTCTAACGCGCCTTCGCTATATAGTTGAGGTAGTTCTGTCGGTGTGCGGTTTTCAGGCGTGCCTGGAGACGCTGATATATCCCCTCGATCCCCATCATGACGAGTTCTGGTGGCCTTTAAGAAAGTTCTAGAAGTGCTATACTTACAATTCGTTAATAATGTGCGCCCGCCGACTCAGTTGACTCACACTCCTATGGGGTTAGATTCCTTCATTTGTCGCGTGTAAGAAACATTTCTATCAATTGCTGGTCCTTACTTTCAGGGACATCTCAGCAAGGCTTATTTAAGCGGTGACTTTTAGCGAGCTTACTAAAAAGGACGGATAACTACCTTCATGGCTACACACGCAAAAAACAGTGACCGGCCGCAAAAAGACCCGACGATGGCAGGGATGTTGTCCATATTGCCTGGGCTCGGTCAGCTCTACAATGGCGAAACGCGTAAGGGCTTCTTATTTCTCTCAGTAGGCGTCATCAACTTTTTCGGCTTTCTCGGACTGGTTTTCAACGATGCGATTCTTCAAGGGCTCTATCAGTTCGGGCTCAGCTTCAACATGGAGCCCAACAAACAGTTGATCGCATCCATGATGAATGCGCACCTGGGTAGTCCTGCATCGCTTGTAATCATCGGTCTCTTCGTTGCATTTATCGCATACACGATGCGCGATGCATACGATCATGCGGCGGTTTTACAGCGAAAGCATATCTATGCTGATTCAGTCATGGACATGCCTGAAGCTAGCAGTGGATCTTATCTTTTCCACGTCGCCATCATGATCACATGCATGATCCTGGCGTTCTTTTTCCTGATTCCGCCGCCGCCTAAAGTACAGGTCACGGATATCGAGTTTATACAAAACCAACCTGAGGTCAAGCGCCAGATCAAGTCGAGACGCAAAGCTGAGCACAACTCTGAAGATCGTGGCAAGCACGATCCACAGAAGAAAGTGGCACCACCGTCTCCGGCACCGAAGGCACCAAGTCAGGCTCCGGCACCGAAGCCGACCGCGCGACCGACACCGAAGCCGGTTGAACAGAGCCATGCTCCAGCACCGACGCCTACACCGAAGCCGGCAGCTCCAGCGCCGACTCCGACACCGCGACCGACGCCATCGCCATCAGCGCGACCGACACCGACGCCCACGCCGAGACCGACTCCTGCTCCGGCACCGATGGCAACACCAACATTGACACCGACTCCAACGCCTTCTCCCATTAAGGCACCTATGAGTCTGCCCAATCCTTTTGCCCAACCGACTGCGTCGCCGAGATCGGCTCCGACACCGGTACCTGCACCTGTATCGATAGGTAAGGTCGGTGCTCCGGCTGCTCCATCTCCAGCGATTGCCAGTTTGCCCAGTAGCTCTTCCGGCACGATGCCGGCACCGATTGCTTCTATCAACACGCGTGGTTCGTCCGGTGGTGGTGGTGCGCGTTCTCCAGTGCCTGTCATGGGCGGAGGCGGTGGTGGCTCAAACTCGAAGGGCGGCTCCGGCAGTGGTCCAGCAGCGGCTCCGGCCCCATCGCGAGCCGGTTCGGGCTCTGGTGGCGGCGGTAGCGGCGATTCCAACGGACCTTCGCTGGCTGTAGCGCCGAGCGTACCGAGAGCATCCGCAGGCTCAGGTGGCGGCGGTGGTGGCGACGGCTCTGAAGGCAACCCTGACAAGAGTGCAAGACCAGGCAAACCTTCGCTGTCCGCACAAAAAGATGTTGACTTTGGACCATACATGGCTGACCTGCAGAGACGAATCAAGCGTGCGTGGTTCCCTCCCAAAGGTAACGAAAGTAAACGTGTCCAGGTGGTCTTTAAGGTCCACTCAAACGGCACCGTATCCAACCTCAGGCTACTGGGCTCTTCCGGCCTTGCAATTGCCGACCAAGCAGCTCTCAAGGCTGTTCAAAATGCCGCGCCTTTCAGACCCCTACCAGACGGTGCACCACCGGATGTAGATATCCAATTTACATTCGACTACAACGTCTACAAGGGCATGGGGGGTGGTGGCGTATTTCGTCGATTCTGATAGACTCATGTGGCTGGGAGTGATCTCAACTAGGGAGTGATCTCAACTAGGAGTACATATGGAGAACAAATTTCTAACTTACTTCATCGAGTTCATGTGGCAGGATTGGTTCGCATCGATTCCAATCACCCTGTGCTCGGTGGCTACTCTCGCGGTGATTTTCGAGCGCTATCTCTACTACCAGCAGAACCGTCGAGATGTAACAGCGTTCATCCATCAGCTTCAACGCGAACTCGAGAATAGCAACTTGCAGAAAGCGCAGCAGACCTGCAGTCGCCTGGGCGGAGTCATTGGCGAGGTCGCAGAGGAAGGTGTCCGTCTCCTTGCAGAACAAAAAGAAGACTTCTCGAAAGCATTCGACATCACAGTCGGGCTGGTATCAAGGAAGCTGGAAAAGCACCTTGCTATCCTCGGCACGGTAGGTGCGACATGCCCATTCCTTGGGCTGTTCGGTACTGTGGTCGGTGTTGTGTTCACACTGGACGAGCTTGGCGCAGCCGGTGGTGGTACACAGGTAGTAGTTATCGGTGTGGCTAAAGCGCTGATCGCGACCGGTTACGGTTTGATCGTCGCTATCCTTGCTGTTATCTTCAACAACTGGTACACCAATACCGTCAAGCGTTTCAACGATGACTTCCAGCTTCTGAAGCTCCTTTTCCTCAGCTTTGTCAGCCATGAAGAAGGCGCTTACACCAACAGTCGATAGTCGGTATCGTAAATTGACTCTGTATCAACCGCAATTGAGGGGGTGATCGAGATATGTCCATGGGTGCATCGGGTGAAGCTTTCACCGACATCAACATCACTCCCTTGACTGATGTTTTCCTTGTACTTCTCGTGATCATGATTTTGATCGCTCCCCTGATCGACAAGTCTGAGCTCAAGATCAAGCCGCCAGAGACTGTTTTCGCCAAGAAGGAAAATGCCCGCACTAAGTCGATCATGATTGATGTTTCTAAAGAAGGAAGCATCGCTATCAATGGAAAGACGCTGGCCAACACAACTCCCGAAGGCATTCAGGCTCGATTACAAGAAGTAATCGCAGGTATCGGAGTTAAAGACGTCCCTGTTTCGGTTAACGCTGATGGTGACTGCAAGCAGAAAGATGTTGTTCATGTCATGACGGCATGCTCCGCATCTGGTATCACGAAAATGCGTGTTGCCACGATTCAAACGTCCAGTTACAAATAAGTGAAGTGCCGGACCGAGATCAGCTTATATTAGGTCTCCTGGGTCACCCAGTAAGTCATTCATTGTCGCCTTGTTTGCACGAGGCGGCATTGTCTTATTGTGGGTTAACTGGAGAGTACCAGTTGCTCGATACAGGTCTGCATACTCTGAGCGATTCTTTCGCGAGGGTGAAACGGCTTGGTTTTAACGGCGTGAATGTCACCATTCCGCATAAGGAAAACATCATCAAGCTGCTTGATGATGTTTCGCAAGAAGCAAAACAGATTGGTGCCGTCAATACGATCAAGTTTTCCAAGAATGGCACAGCGACTGGATTCAATACAGATGTATTTGGTTTTTCCAAATCGCTTACTGAGGCTTTGAAACGAGAAAGTATAGACACCGAGTGGTCGCGTAGCACCCTGGTACTCGGCTCTGGTGGTGCCGCACGGGCAGTGGTTGCGGGCCTTATGGAGCTCGGCTATCTCGACATTTCTGTATTCGCTCGCACCAAAGAAAAGGGTACGGAATTCGTGAAGGATCTCTGCCGAAAGCTTGGTCCGAAGGGCGAGTTGATGTTTGAGTCCACAGCGATACGCGCAGTCGATTCTCTCGATGAATCTGTTCTCAACGACAAGTCAATCTTGATTAATGCAACGCCAATCGGCATGGATGGCAATCCTCCGCCGGATTGGCTCCTAGGCGCGATATCATCGCTCGATCGCAGAGCATTCATCTATGACCTTGTTTATTCTCGTCTGACTGACCAGCCAACACCGATAGAATCTGTCGCACAGCTGCTCGGTCTGTCCTCCATCGATGGAACCGCGATGTTGATTTTTCAAGCCTTGCGCGCTTTCGAAATTTGGACCGGCATGCAGGTACCGGTTGATTGCATGAAGAATGCGCTTGCAAGGCGCTGCTGCAGCTGACGCGCATTAACGAGAAGCTGCGGATGCAGAGTATTACCAAGGTTTGGTAACGCAAGGGTTGGAGCTGGTGGCTACAACAGGATTAGTCGTAGACAGACTCAGTAACTATGGTCAAGCCAAAGACATCAATGCAATCCAACAGAAAACGCAATTGGTTGAGCTCATCGAGTATAGCGTCTCCGCCCTCGAGAAGTCAGCGAAGACAAATGCGGCCGCATCAGCGTCCGTCAAGACCATGGTCCTTGCTTCCAGTCAGTTGAACGAGCGAATGCGAGATGTTGTGCAGATAGTTCTGTTAGGCTTGATCGCAGGTGGCTTTCCCGTCAGGTCTAAGTGGAGCACCGGCTTGGGCTATCAATCGCGGCTGAACCGACAACATAAAATGGCAGTCTTACTGTCTTGCATCGTGCTCTTGAATGCGGAGTCGCGCGTGGGGATCGATATGAGCAAGATGACAAATACCGACTGCTAACTGAAGCTGCTACCAAGTTGCACCATAGAAATCTGCGCGCGGTAGCTTTAGCTAAATGCAACCAGGCTCTCAATCTGCATTCCGATGGTCAGTGGGCCCTATTGATCAAAGCGCTTTCAATAAGAGGGCTTGGAGACTACGAAGCCGCCGATTTGAATTTGAAGCAGTTACCGTTACCTCGAAAAAGACCTAATGCTACAGGTTTTCTTGCACGAGCAAAAATGTACGCTGCACTTCTTATGGACGATAAGGCTATCGCCGATTGCAATAGCGCGCTTCAACTCTCGCCTAGTATGGAGGAGGCCATCACGTTGAACACGCACTGTATCAAGCGTCAGCGATAATCCCTCACATGCGACGGGACTGTATCTATTTTAACGAGAACACTCGACTGGACACTTTCTAGTTACTTTGTAGACCTAGAGTGAGTTGACTGATAGATGTTCAGTTCGATTCAAGGACCTTCGCGTATCCGCTTGTTACGGCACCGGCGCATTGAATGGTGTGTGTTCTTTCTGACTAGGAGGTGAATCGTCCCCGGCGACACTGAGGGCTTGTCCTTTTAACTCAAACTGCAATGGCTTTTGCTTTCAAAAAATCTCGACGTGTTTTTTTATTCCTTGGAGATGTGTGACCGTACAACAATTTTTCAGCATTTCCGCGGTACGTTATTGACGCGAGGTTTGATAGTTTTTTTTTAGCAGTTAACGGTATTAGACTTCGGTTCTGAATCGAGTGACGGCCAGCAGAGCGCAAAGCTTTGTCCATGTTGTTGCGCGTTCAGACATGAGAGGGGGATTTATGAACGTGTTTGATTTTACTCCTTCATTCGAGCGACCCACCCAAGCTCTCTCACTTGTGCTCGAGAGCTTCGCCGATTGGCTTAGTGGTATCACTAGATCACCGCACACAAAAAGGACGTATGTGACGCAAGTAAATAAGTTCGTAAAATATCTGAAGGAAATCGGTTGTTCGACCAGGCAAGACTTAGTCGACATGCAGAATGACGGTCGAAAGAGTCTTTTGCTTCGGAGGTATCGTGGACAATTAAAGAATGTCGGCGGTTGTTCTGCAAGTTCTATCAATAATGCTCTGATCGCGATCGACCATTTTTTCGATTTCCTCGGTATCGAGCGCGTTGAGCTCAAGCGCGAGATACGATCCTTATCGACTGGCAAAGCCTTGAGTGCGGAACAGGAAGCCCACTTTATGAGGGCGGTAACTTCCCAAAAGAATTGCAGGGATCGTGCAATCGCATTGGTGCTCTACCGGTCAGGCCTGCGGATCGGCGAGTGTGCCGCACTGGATATCTCCAATATACATATTCGGGATAAGAACATCGTCGATCTTGTCACCGTAAATGGTGGCTTGATGGAGCGACGGTTGGACTGCGAACGGACTTGTGTCGAGCTCAGTCTATACCTCAGATATCGGCGCCAGATGCAGAGTTCCGACCGAGAGGCTCTTTGGATCAACCGCGATGGCAGTAGGCTATCCGTGAGCGGGATTGTATACATTCTGCGCCGGATCGGCTGGCAAGCAGGTATCGACCTGTCCGCGGAAACCTTGAGAAGGACTGGCTTTGCGAGCCGACAGAAATTCGAAGCTCACGATCCCGAGTTGTACGATCGAAGAATTGTATCGGTACCGACTGAAGTAGATCCGACGGTCTTTCTATAAAAGAAGGAACCGCCCTGCGGCGGTTCCTTAGAAACGTTTGCCCCGGCCATACGCCCAGCAATTCAGTGGTGCATATTAGCACCATGCATGACCCGAATTCGATTAAAAATCTAAGCTCAAGTCGCTGACTTGTTTATACCCAAGATTTGACCTTAGATAAACGGAGCCTGACCTTCAAAGAAGATCGGCACCAACTGCATTGCCAATCCGAGTTCGCCATCAATGGCTAGTACGCCTGACATTGCAGCCGTCATCGCGGTCATCTGTCCGGACATGATGTAATGCAGATCTTCTGCGTTGATTGAGATTGCACAATCCGCATTGGCGGTTTCCGGTTGTTCCTGATATATGAATTCGCAGTTGCCGTCTTTGATCTTGGTAAGCCACGATCCGCCGCCTTCTCCCCTGATAGTGATCAGGTAAGTTGCCGTCAAGTTGCGGGCATTTTCCGGCTTGAACCGTTTGCGAAGCTCTTCGATTGTGTTATTGGCGAGCACGGGTGACCTCATTGAACCTCCACCAGCCATTGTATTAACCTCTGCCGAGAACGGCGAGTTTGGCTGATTATAACTCAGTTACCGTGGCGAATGGTGCTTGATTGCTGCGATTATGAGGAAATTTTCTCACTTCGAAATCTGCGCTTCTACTTCTATAATGGGATTCGATGGGATAGCGTTTTGCATCAGGAGTGATATGTCGGATTCCGACTTGCCCGGCGCGGATCAAGGGAAAACCGGTTCGGTCAAAAGGCGTTCTCGCGCCGCACTCACCAGCCTGTCCAGCATCCTCAGCAAGGTCATCGGTCGTTTCGGATTGGAGCATCGAATGAAGGAGCATGCCTTCATGTCGATGTGGACTGAGATTGTCGACCAGCCTTTCAAGGATCTATCTAGACCGCTCTTCTTGGATTCAGAAGGCAACCTGGTCGTCGCGGTCAGAGATGGTGCCGTTGCGCAAGAACTGAGCTTTCACCGAGGTGCGTTGCTCAAGAAGTTGGCGCCCTTTGCGCATGCTGTCAGCTTGAAGCTGACGGGCATTCGCTTTGATCTGAAACATTTCAAAGAACCGCTGAGCTCGGACCTCGATCCTAAATTTGCTCTAAGCCTTGGTCGATCGCCCAGTCAGCCTAAGCCAAGCGATTCGGAGCTCAGCGCCATTGAGCTTTCAGAAGATGATTTCAACGAGCTCGAGAAGCTCAAACTCAATCTGGCAACCAGCGCAGAACAAGGCGACTGCGACTCGGCAACATCGCAACGCATTGCCAAGCTTTATGAGCGCGAGTTAAGAATGAGGCTGTGGCGAGAGGAAAAAGGTTTTCAATCCTGTACAAAGTGTGGATATGTCGATTCGCGGTTGTACGGCGCCTCCGGGCAGTGCCGGCTCTGTCATGTCCTGGCTCTCATATCGCCTGTCAGTTAACAAACAACAAGATTCAACTTATTCAAGGCTTCCTGCTGACTACTATGTTATGATTCCCGCCTGCTCCGATTCCTTGCGAAGTGAGCGTTTACGAGGAAATATAGACAGCTTATATCAAGGCGCTATATTCCTCCGACCCCAGTGATAGCAATCTAACTTATGATTCGACTGCAGCATGTATCGAAGAGCTATGGTGGACGTCCGGCTTTGAAGGACATCAACTTGCACGTGGCGCTAGGAGAGTTTGCATTTCTCGTCGGACCGTCAGGCGCTGGCAAGTCCACGATGATGCGTCTCCTTTACAGAGAGGAAGTTCCCTCATCCGGGAGCGTCTTCATCGGCGGCGTCAACCTGAATCGACTGAGCCCGCGCCAGATTCCGCTTCTCAGACGTCGTCTCGGAATCATTTTTCAAGATTACAAACTGCTCACCAGGCAGACTGCGTTCGACAATGTCGCCTACATCCTGCGAGCGCTCGGTGTGGACGAGAAGGACGTTAAAAAGCGCGTTACAAGCGCACTGAATGTGGTGAACCTCGAGGAGAAAGCGAATGCTTTCCCGGATGAGCTTTCCGGTGGCGAGCAGCAGCGTGTCGGCATCGCAAGAGCTATCGTAAATGGTCCACCGGTACTGCTGGCTGACGAACCGACCGGCAACCTCGATCCAGCAACCTCACTGGAAATCGTTCAGCTACTCGCGCGAATTTCCGAGAGAGGAACTACAGTATTGATATCGACTCACGACAACACCATCGTCAACGCGATGCGTCGCCGCGTTATTTCGCTGCGTCAAGGAGAGCTGTTCTCCGACGTTGACAGCGGTGTATACGACGTAGAACTTTCATCGGCATCTGTCTGAGCATTAGTGGAGTCTTTTGCATGCGGCAAATTCGAATTCTGGCAAGAGTCGTGATTGAGACTTTCCTTGGTATCAAGCGAAGTGGCTGGTCCAACTGGCTGGTGATAAGCATTTTGGCTATTGCTCTGACGATTTTTGGCAGCGTTTTGCAATTGACGATGTCTTTGAAAAACCTTGTGAATCTATGGGGTTCACAAATGGTGATTTCAGCATTTCTAAACGATAACTACGAACCGCGGCAAGTGGCTCGTGATGTCAGTCAATATAGAGAAGTTCGGCTGGTTGAAGTGATAACGAAAGATGTGGCTTGGGAGGATATGAAAAAATCTCTCAACGTCGCATCCATAACCAACCCGCTGCCCAACACGCTCCACGTGACAGTCAATCGCGCCGATCAAGTCGAAGCGCTCGCGCCGAAGCTCAAGTTATTGCCCGCAATCGAAGCGGTGCGATATCCGATGATGGTGGTGAAGCGCATTAACGAATTTCGCCATTTTGTCGAGATTGCCGGCGTCGTCGTCACAGGCGCTCTGACCGCCGCCACACTCACTGTGATCGGCAACACGATTCACCTGGTCATTCAGGCTCGCCAGAAAGAGATCGAGATTCTCAGTTTGATGGGAGTCGGGCATTTCTACATCAAATGTCCATTCGTCCTGCAAGGTGCATTTTACGGAGCAATTGCCGCCACGCTCGCTATGCTTGTTTTGCTGACTATGCATTTGTATGTGATCCAGCCATATCTGCAGCAAGAGCTCGCCAGTCTTTCTCCAATTTTGCCGCAGCATTGGGGTTACAATATCGCCCAGACCTTCTCCGTCATGATGTTGCTTGGAGTAGCCGTCGGTGCAGGTGGTGGCGCATGGACTTCCGGGCGCTACATCAAAATCTAGTATCCATTCTGTGGTGTAATTATCACTGATGAAGTCAGTTATTGTGCTTGGTGCCGGTGTTGTGGGAATGACCACGGCTCTGGTTTTGGCCGAACGCGGCTAAAAAGTCGGTGTCGTCAGTAAAGATAGCCCGAGTGAAACCACATCCGCTGCAGCTGCTGCGTTTGGGTATCCCTACAGGGCTTTTCCCGAAGAAAAGGTCGCTGTTTGGGGCGACAAAGCATTCGCTGAATTCGATAGGCTTGCCACCGTTGCTGGTACCGGAGTCGGTTGGTTTCGGCTCGTGCAGTGCAGACGAAGTATTCCAGTTAATCAGCAACCATGAGTTGTCGAGAAATTAGTTTGGCAGCCCATTTATCCCGTTGAGGGAATAGTTTGGAAACTTGTTGACTGCGTCGAAAGAGCGCTTGACGCACAGGTGCTTCAAAAAAAGAGGACGATTATAATAACCGTCCTCTAAAAAATTAGTTGTAGCCGAAGAATCAGGCGTGAACCGGACCCATGACGGAAACGTTGACCATCTTATCGCCCTTACGCATTTGCATCAGCACGTCCATACCTTCGGTGATGCGGCCGAACACAGCATAGTTGCCATCTAGGAAGCTGGCGTTGCCAAGCGTGAAGTAGAACTGGCAGCTTGCCGAATTCGGATCGTCTGAGCGTGCCATTGCCAGTACGCCAGCTTTGTCGTGCTTGAGGTGAGCTATCTGCGGCTTGACTTCGAGTTGAATGTTCTTATCTGCGCTGCCGGTACCGGTGCCTTTCGGGCAACCGCCCTGCAAGCAGAATCCAGGTTCATAGCGGTGAAAGTTCAATCCGTTGTAGAAGCCTCTGTTGACGAGATCCAGGAAGTTTTGGCTTGTGATCGGTGCATCTTTTGCATAAATTTGAATCTTCAGTGTCCCCTTATTCGTCTCCATTACGACGATTGGATCTGTATTCGGTGTATTCATATCATTCCTCTCTTTGAGTGTGTGTGTGTGGTTCAAAAACTAGATGTTAGGAGAATCAGCCTGCGTTGTCTTTCTCCTTCTTCGGCTTGCCTTCTGCCGCGTCCTTCTCAGGGATCGCGGATTTCTTGGCTTCCTTTTTCGATTCCTTCTTCGTGCCTTCTAGAAAGACACTATCCATAGTGTCGCCCTTGCGAAGGGTGAAGACTGTCTCTAGCCCTTCCGTGACTTTGGCGAATACGGCGTAGTCGTTATCGAGGCCGCTTTGCGGCCCCAATATAATGTAGAACTGCGAGCTTCCAGAATCTTTATCGCTCGGATAGTGGGCCATACCTATCATTCCAGCTTCGGTATGTCTGATGCGCTTGTTGATTTCCAGCGGTAGTTTTTGACCTGTGCCACCATGACCGGTGCCGGTTGGGTCGCCGCCCTGAATGCAAAACTTGGGCTCGTAACGGTGAAAAGTGGTGCCATTGTAGGTGCCGTTCTTCACGATATCGAGAAATGCGCCGGCTGTGTTTGGCATATCATTGCGGAAAACGATCATTTTGAACGGACCTTTGTTCGTTTCAACAACGACGACTGGGTCAGGCTCCGCTTTTTCAGAGTGTCTAGCCTCCGCGGATAGACCCATAGCCGCCAATAGAAAAGCCGCAGTGAGCGTAACTTTGATACTTTTCTCGGGCTGTGTCATGGCATACCGATGGTCTACTCGGGGCAGCTCCAAATTGTATCAACCCGATTCATTCAGTTGTTAATTCGCGACAACGCCGTTATTACCTGGTTTGAGGGCATATCCCCCGTTTTACAACATCAGAAAAATTTTGCATTCCAGCGACTATTTCCCTGACGTCGGCTTGTCAGGAGATGGGGCTATGTCGGTGCCCTTTTCAATAGGCACATTCAGCGTGGCTGAAACAGTGCTGTATGGAGGAAACATGATCGGGACGCCTAGCGTTGATTGTCGCCTTATCGAATCGGCATCTTCGAAGGCGACCCAGCCATGCGTCTCATCGCCCGGCATGACCAGTCGCGTCCCGAGGTTTTCCGACTCGACTTCGTGACGACCGTGGTCTCGGCCAAGGGCAAGACCAAGATCTCGCTTCCGATGTTCTTCCGGAGTCATGTATTCGTAGAAAAGTGAGCTGGCTAGTCCGGCCGACCCGATGCCGACTGCTGCGACAAGAGCTTTCTCTTTCGGTCTGAGCAGCGTGTTGTCGTGTTTTTCCAAAACCGTTGCCGCTACCGTCTTCACAGTCGTCACTCCAGCTGTAAACTGAGCGTCTTTGCCGAGAATCAGGATCGGCTTCGAGCCGCCATTGCGTATGAAGACCTTGTAGAACACCAGGCTATTGCCTTGATAACGGCTAAGCGGCGTATGATCCATCAACACCGCACGTGAGCTGAGCTCGCTGGGAGCGGTCCTGGCGCTGCCTCGCAAAACCACGCCATTGTCCGGGACCGGCATTTTTATGACATCGTCGGGGCGATGCGGCAGGTCGATTGCCGACGGTGGCAATATCTCGGGTCGCAAATCCGGGTTGGAATGCGCGTCTCCTGCGCTGTTGTCGT
>JAIERK010000037.1 GCA_019746975.1 Candidatus Obscuribacterales bacterium | reverse complement strand
AGGACCTGATGTCATGGTAAGATCTTGGATGAGTTAATGAGAGATGTCAGGGTAAGATTTCTCGGTGAGGCAATACGCACATAAACTCGAATTGAAAACCATTCTCAATAATTCTTTATTACTCTTTCAGGAACTGGCCACTTGCCGATGAACGCAGCCCATCAACTACTTTGAACATCTCGCACGACGCTGATGTTGCTGAACAACGGCAAGCAATGCAAGAAGTTGAGACGAGGGGCGTTTCGTATGGACGTTAAACAAAAGGTAATAGACGCAGATAGAAAGTCTCCAAAATCTGGATTCGTTCAAGCAATTAAGGATCCTCGAAGATCGCGGGTACGCAAGTTTGTGTACCAAGTCCACCGCTGGGTTGGGGCTGTCGTAGCGGTCTATATTATTGTGATGAGTATTACTGGTGTTTCGCTTGTATTTCATGACGAACTTTCAGATGCTCTTTGTACTCAACCGAAAATAAAAACAGGTTCGGAGCGCTTACCGCTCAGTCGAGTGATCGATGGTTTTCAGAAGCAATACTCAGACTATAATGTGACAGGATTAATTGTCTCGCGGAAGGAGGGCTGTCCCGTCGATGTTTTCGCCGTGGATAATCGCGACGAAAGGATTGATTGTCTTGTCGATCCTTTCACTGCGCAAGTACTGGGTCCGAGACAAAGCAACCCGCAATTAGAGTTTCTTCGCGACGTTCATCACAATCTACTGAGCGGAAAGACAGGAAGAACAGTCAATGGCGTTGGTGCAATATGCCTGTTTATCCTAGCACTGACAGGTGTTGTGATCTGGTGGCGAGGAGTTAAGAACTGGTTAGCCGGATTTCGAATCAGCATCGCTGGTGGTGCCAGGCGCATCAACTGGAGTCTGCATACAGTGCTGGGTGCCTGGTCATTACCGTTCTTATTAATCATGAGCATCAGCGGATTTTACTTTGGATTTACCGCATTTTTCGAAAAATCTCTCAACTACGTTTTTGCAGTTTCATCTCAAAGACCACTCAATGAGCCAACGATTGCGCCAACTACTGACTCGATGCCGGGCAGCAAGAATCGTACCAGCATCGACCAATTAGTAGCTAATGCGAAGTTAAGAGCTCCGAACACTGCAGTAGTGGAGAGAATTGCGTGGCCTGACAATCGCCGACCGGCCTTACGCATCTGGTTGAGCGATTCTTCGACTGCTGACGACAACGCTTCGAAAACACAGGTTTTTCTGGATCCAATCACCGGCAGTGTTCTTGCGGTATCCACTTCTGGACGACCTCCCGCGGGCGACCTGGTTCTTCAGTGGCTGATCCGGCTCCACTTCGGAACATTTTTCGGAGCAGCATCGAAAACACTATGGCTTTTTCTCGGATTGATACCGGCGGTTCTCTCCATTTCCGGATTAGTGCTTTTCTGGACCGGTATCAAAACGAGAAGGACGTAAGCAGGTCTGACACCTCACTCGGGTCAAGAACAACTTAAGTTCTCGACCCGAGGCAAGAGAAAAAACTAGTGGTGATTATGATGTAGGTCCGGGAAGTGCGGATGCGTGTGGCGGAGCTTCGAATGCCTGTGTACATGGGTATGCGGCTCACCTGGTGGATCATCTGGATCATGATCGTGTTGATGATGGTCATCGTGAACATGCTCATGCTCGTGTTCCATTTCTTCATGAACGTGCTCATGCGAGTGATCTTCGGTGAGATGCAACCACAAACCAACGGCCATTAATGATGCTGCAGCAATGAAGGGAACTCCAATCGGCTCCCTGAGAAACAAGATTGAGACTATAGCTCCGACGAACGGCGCCAGCGCAAAATATGCTCCCGTCCTTGCCGCACCAATATGACGAAGTGCCAGGACGAAAAGGACCAGGCTGACGCCATATCCTAGAAATCCGATACACATAGCTTCGAGAGAAATAAAAAATGACGGTATTTTGGCTCCGAAGAACAGAGCCAAAATTGTATTGGTGAGGCCTGCAGTAAGTCCTTTTAAGCCGGCGATTTGTGCAGGGTTGGCGTTCGAAATCTTCCTCGTCAGATTATTGTCCACCGCCCAGCCTAGACATGCTCCCACGATACAAAAAACGCCGCTCGAAAGCTTAAGTCCGGTCGAGAAATCTACTGAAAGCAGTATTCCGCCGATTACGATTACTAGCATTCCGAGTAAAATTCTTTTGTCAAAATTCTCTCGAAAAACAAACCATGCGATCAGGGCAGTAAGTACTCCCTCGAAATTCAAGAACAGCGAAGCCGCCGAAGCTTGAGTAGAGTTCAGTCCGATCATCAATAAGATTGGAGCCACAATTCCTCCCGCCATTATCGCGCCAGACAACCACGGCAGGTCTGTGCTCTTTAATGACGGTCCACTCTCCGCGAGCTTCGTCCTGCGTCCGAGGATTAAACACAAGGTCAGCCCGATTCCGGACCCCAGATAGAATAGACCGGCAAGCATGACGGGCATGGTGCTTTGCAACAGCGCTTTCGCTGCTGGAGTTGTAACACCAAACAAGATTGATGCCAGTAGCGCATAGAACACGCCTCGCATTGGCATCTTGCTGTCGAGATCTAGTGTTGGCGGCGTTATCTCATGGTCATTCACAATTTGTGAGCTCGCAGGATATGGAAAGCATCGAGTCATTTGCTGTGCGGTAATGCTAATTCTAGGACTCAGAGTGCCAGTTCAAAGTAACTCACTAGCTAGCTCCATGACCTATTCTCGTGTTCGACAAAGTCCTCGAAAAATGTGATCGACTCTATAGTATGTTCGTTGTCGAATTTGGTCATATCAGACTCCGTCGAGGCAACACATTAGCGCGTTGCGAGTATATTACGGAATCGAAAGTGATGGCAATGCTGGGAATTCATCAGTTAACATTTGCATTGTTGCAAATTCAAAGAACGAGAAGAATGTCAATCAACGAAATTAGAAGAGATTTTTGGCAGACGCTCCGGTACCTGACACTGCCATTCTTGCTCGAGCATTCTTTTTGCCACTGAATGAGATACCATAAATGTGGGAGTTAACAGAATCCTGGCTTGAATTGGTTCTGCGTTCGAGCCTACTCTTTGGAATGGTATTGGAATGGTATTGGTATTGGTATTGGTATTGCTTCGGCTCCGGAATCGAGACGGCGGACAGAATTCACTCATAGATGTATGGTCGGATTACAGCCGTAGAAGAACCATCTCGCGGTCGTCGTATTTTAGTGCTGCAGCAACGCGCGGTCTTCGTTTTGTTGCACCAGAATTGGTGCGAGCTGTTCGTAATACTCGCGGAACCTGCCATCGATGATGGCTTGGCGCGCGGTGCGGGACTCTCGTATTAAGTAGCGACTGTTGTGAATGCCGGCCAACGTGGTGCCCGAAAACTCTTTTGCGCGAATGAGGTGATGCAGATAAGCTCGGCTATGAACCTTGCAGGTATAGCAGTCGCACGTTTCATCGATTGGACCGAGGTCCTCTCTGGCAGGTGCTGTTCTAACTGAGTCGCGACCTTTTGATGTAAAAACCGTACCGTGACTAGCCAACTTCATCGGCGCAACGCAGTCGAACATATCGATACCGCATTTGATGGCATACAAGATGTCCCATGGAGTTCCTACTCCCATAAGGTATCGCGGTTTATGCGCGGGCATCAACGGAGTTGTAAACCCGACGATTCGCTCGATTTCGCTTCGTTCTTCTCCGACTGCAACACCGCCTATCGCATAGCCAGGCAGATCAAACGAAGTAACCACTTTAGCGGAGTGGAGTCGCAAATCTTCATACATGCTGCCCTGGATAATTCCGAAAAGGGCTTGTGTATCCTTGCGGACATGAGTCGCTTCGCAGATTTCAAGCCATCGGTGTGTTCGATGCATTGCCGCTTCCGCCGCTTCATAGGTGGCGGGATTCTCGACACATTCATCGAAAGCCATGATGATATCAGCACCTATGGAGTTCTGAATCTCCATTGAATAGGATGGGCTTATGAAGTGCGAGCTGCCGTTTTTGTGATCTGTGAAGTGCACACCGTCATCGGCAACGCGACGATACTTGTCGAGGCTGAATACTTGAAACCCGCCCGAATCCGTTAAAATCGGCATATCCCACGACATGAATCGATGCAATCCACCGGCGCGCTCAATCAGCTTATGTCCTGGGCGCAGGTAGAGATGATACGCGTTGGAGAGAATTATCTCCGCGCCGCATTCTTTTATATCAGGGAATGTCATCGATCGCAGCGCCGCATTGGTCGCGACCGGCATGAATACGGGTGTTTTGATTACGCCGTGCGGTGTCGTCAATCGACCTGCTCTCGCGCCTGACCACGGACAAACCGCTTCTGTTTCGAAAGTAATTGAACTTGACATCAGGCGACCTTGGGTTACTCTGACCATAGTAGTCGTCCAAGCAGTCGAGAAGCCTGCCGGCGACCGGGGTCGATTATGTCAGAATCCTGAATTATTAGCGAATGGACGCCAATTGGCTAGACTGTCAAGCGGACGCGGTTTCCAGCACCCGTTATGTAATTGGATAGTCGAAACCAAACAGAGCCGGATGAGAATGTTGCCCCGAAAGGTGCAATTCTAATTGTCGCTGGACTCCCGAGCGGCTCAACCAACTCTATCCTTAATGTTGTTTCGCTAGTCGAGATAAATGCATTGCACTGCTATTGGAAGTTGGAGACTTGATGGATGAGCACTCTAATGCTTTCCGAATCTCCCTAGATCCTCATTATGGCGAGCTTGATTGTCGTGCGACAGGCTAAGCAATACAGCACAAAGAAATCGTAAAGAAGATAATGTCGAAGGTTACTGAACCAGTACATGAGGCCCAGTCCTTTGCGGCTAGTTCACAATCATTTGTTACTGTGAAACCAGACCGACACTTACACCTTTCGAACCCTCCAGAATCGAGGAGAATTTTGACATGGTTACAAATATTGGAACACTTGGGTTCAGTCATCTCCACCCCATGCAGCTAACTAAGCGAAGCTAACCGTTTTCGTTCCGAATAGAAATGCTTTGTTGATCAACCAAAAGCAACCACGGTATGCGACTCTCTGCGCGTTCATAGTCGTGTGGATAGTGCGCACAGCAGCACAAGAAATATATCGTACAGCCTACTGAGAGGTTCGCGAAATGGATCGAATTAAACGAATTCTTCGAGCGTACGTACGCTCCAAAAAGATAACACCGTACAAAACATTGGCAATCTTAGCGGGATTGTGTCTCCTTCTCGTGTTTGGTCTAAAAGTTCGCCAGTCGCCAGTCGAAGTGCGAGAGCTGAGATTATCTGCTGTCGACACTCTGAGCAAGGCGGACTGGTATCAAAGACGGGAGCTGATATTTGGGACAAACTGTCCTGTCCCTGAGCATGTGCCGGACTGTAAGGGAGCAATTGCCGATTTAGATCGACCATGGAAAGAGCCGGATCCCAGACTTTTGCTAGACCCATTCAACGGAACGTGTTCTCGTGGAGAATGCGAGGAGGAGCAGATTAAGGCAATGCTCCATGGTCTTTCTACTGAATACGTCTTAGAAGATAACAGGTGGTGGGAAGGACGGACTGACACCGTAATTGGCAAGATTGGACCGGAAGGCGTGCTAACGACTTCATCGAAGTTGATGCCGAACTCTTCGTTTTCTGCAGGCGTGCATTTGCCTGATCGAAAATGCTGGTATCTCGTAGGACGTGATGGATTGCAGCTTTACAAAGAGACTGACAATACCCGGAATCTGATCCCGTTGCCTAGACAGATCGATTTTTCTGAGTGGATACATGGTATTACATATGACACCAAGCGAGATCGGTTGATATTGCTTGCGCCTTTCGACGCTGACAACAAGACTCGGCTTTATGCGTACTATCCTCGTACTAAGACCTGGACTGTTTTATGTGCGATCCCGAATTGCAATGCTCACGTAAAGGGATTGGTATATGCTGCCGAAGAAGATACCTATTACGCACTCGCGCGACTGTATGATAGCAAAGATGATGGACGTCACACATTTGTTTATGCAATCTCGCCCGATGGATTTCTGACGAAGGCACGAGAGATATCTTGCAATTTGTGCGGATCCGAACAGTGGTTCGATGCCAAAATCACGCTGACTCTGCATAATGAGTACCTCGTCGTGACGATGCTCGGTGCTGCACACGATCCGATGCCGCCGAGAGTGTGTGTCCTTCAACGAGACAACGGACGGTTCAAACATATGTTTGCATTGGATTACTGACCGAGATTCAAGGCAAGTAACCGAGTTGTCTCGCTCTATGTTGGCACAGAGAGGGTTGGCTTATTAAGTTTTGTACTTCTTAGAAAACGCCCTTACGTTTGTCCTCGCCCAGTTTTCGTCGTACTCTCCTCGAGATTGGGCAGCTTCAACCATCCCCTTGAGATAGATATTTGCTGTTTTCATATCGCCGGAATCAGCGCAAAAACCTGCCATCTGCCAGAATAAACGAGCTAAATTTTCATCGCAATAAGCATCTCTTTTTGACGATACAGTTGTAATGCAGGCATCGAACAGTGATTTTGATTCGGCAAATCGTCGACGTCGATGATAAAAGAGACTAAGCTCATACTGTGCTCCTGCCAAAACTTCTCGATTTGACAAGTTCGATGCCTTAAGAGCTTCCCCAAGCTTGAGCGCTTCGTGTAAACAATGTTCAGCTTGCTCGAATTGTCTCTCCGATTCTAGTTTTTTTGCAATAGCCAATTTACAAATCGCCATTTCGCCGACACATATGAAACTAGATTGACGTAGTCCACCAGGACTTTTTTCAGTCAAGTCTTGAGATCGTGCAAATTCCGCATAAGCTCTATTCGGCTGCTCTCGCTGAAGCAACACTTTCCCTAGATGATAGTGAAGTTTCGCAAGCGCCTTGGTACTTTGAGATACTGCTTCGTTGCGGATTCCCGCACTCAAAGTGCTCTCAGCGCTCTCCAGCTTCTTTTGCTCCGCTTGATTCAGCGCAACAGAAATGCACCTGTTTGCTACTTGCTGCGCCTGTCGAGCACTAAACAGTTCAATTTCCGTATTGACTGAGGCGGTTCTTGTAACAACTCTATCCGCAGGTCTCTTATCGCTTTCCAAAGAAACTTGAAACCAACTTCCGAACGTCAAAGCTGCAAAGACAATGCAGGTAGCTACTCCGACAACGATAATTTTGGGATAAGAAAGTTTTTTCTGTTCTTTCTCGGTCAATTTCGTCAAGTCAAGTATGTGTTCACTTCCAGGCTGTTCTTCGAGTTGGTTTGGCCTTGTTGAGTCATCTTGTCTGACGGAAAGAGCCAGAATGGTTTGCAACGACTCCTTTAGCTGAATCGCATTTTCAAATCTATTCATAGGATCTTTCTGCAAGCACGTCTGGACAACTTGATCTATTGCTCTACTTCTGGAAGTTTCCGGCAAGCGCTCTAGTAAGGAAGGAGGTTTTTGATTGGCATGCAGAGATATCATTTCCATCGGACCTGGCGCAGAAAAAACTTGCTGCCCCGTGAATGCTTCGAATAACACACAGCCGAATGAATAGATATCTGACCTCTGATCGAAGCTTAAACCAAGGGCTTGATCTGGACTCATATAACCGGGAGTGCCAACCATTGCTGTGCCATTGTATATGGTGGCTGTCTGAACTCTAGCTATACCAAAATCAATCAGGAATGCTTTCAAAAGCTCATCTGTCTCGAGCACCAGAATGTTACTCGGCTTCAAATCCCTATGCATGACACCGGCTCTGTGCGCGTGCGCTAGAGCATCTGCAAGATCTACAAATAACATCAACAAAGAATTAAATTCTAGAATTCTTC
This sequence comes from Candidatus Obscuribacterales bacterium, assembly GCA_019746975.1. Taxonomy (GTDB): domain Bacteria; phylum Cyanobacteriota; class Vampirovibrionia; order Obscuribacterales; family Obscuribacteraceae; genus JADYXR01. The sequence goes on along the minus strand of JAIERK010000037.1, from coordinate 24,784 downwards.
TTGCTCTGATTATCCAATCCAGACTGGATCCGGGAATATGTTCCATCACCATAAACGGAATTCCACCAGCGGTGCTACCAAATCTAGAACTTTGACAATATTCGGATGCGACAGCTTGCTAGTTGTTCTCGCCTCATTTTGAAATGAGATCAGTGCATCTCGATCGAAACGGCGCAAAACCTTTATTGCTACACATTTATAGAGGAGTCGATCTACTCCACGATAGACCGTTCCACTTGCACCTCCACCTATAATTTCGATTGGTTTATATCGGTCAAGCGGAAATTTTTCGGAGTCAACCTCTAGTGATGGACTTTCATCAATGTCGAAACCACGAAATACAGCCGATTTATAGCTATCGGCTGTCTCTTTTAGGGTCGATGGTAACGTTGGAAACTCACAGCAGCAGCAGTCCGCCTGAAATATCCATTGTGTAAACGAACCAGGGCGTCGAACTGAGGAAGACAGACCACAACTTTGACAACGCTGAGTGTCGTCAGCGCTCGCTTGTATAGATGTCATCCGATCACAATTGCAAACGTTCAGCCATTGAGTGATAGAACCAGAATCGGCGAATTTAAGCTTAAGACAATTCGCACAAACTGTTTCAGACATCTATCTCCCGCGCCCAAATGATTCACCGCAACGTCATGAAACTCAATTATATGCTGAATACCAAGCCTAGTGCTGAAATATATTGAGCGTCGGAAAGTGCAAGGGAATAGGTTGGTTCTATCATCCAGCCGAGTTTGATCATCACAGAAGCCCGCATTTACGGTGAAATCTAGGGACGGGGCATGATTTCCGTAAATTCCGGCTTGTAACCGAGCTGTCTCGCTCGCGCCAAATCTAGAGAGGCACGTCGCAGATTATTCAAATGGAAAAAAGCCTGACTTCTTAGATACAACGAGCGACCGCAGTTCGGTTGTTCTTCCAGAAATGCGTCGCAATCTCGCACAACATCAACGAATCGTCCCATTTTTAAGTACGTATAAGCACGCTCCCTCAGCAGATGAGGCGTGTAAGGCTCAGATGTTAGCAGCTCGGTAAGGTCCTTTTCCGCGAGGTCATATCGCTTCATCTGCAAGAGGCAATCTTTTCGGAAGTTGACGAACTCGCGGCGACTTTCGGAAGGCGCAAGCGCGCATACGTGGTTGTAGTCTTTTGCGGCATCGTCGAGCCGGCCTAAGCACACGTATGACTGTGCACGAATTGTGATAGCATCCAAAAGGCTGTATTTACAGCAAAGTTTCCGTTCGTTGTAGGATGGTTGAAGGCCACTAACAGTGGCGCTGTTTGCTAATCTTGACAAACTTTCCTTTGTCTGTTTTTCATAATCCGGAAAAGATTCAAAAAATTCGAATTTACTTTTTTTGTCACCAGCGCTAGTTAAACCGTATCGTAGCTCGTGAATTCTAATGGCTTTAGTCAAATCGCTTACAGCTGATTCGTCGTCTCCAAGCGCCGCGTGCAACTGTCCTCTTGAGATAAGGATGGAGACAAACTCGGGGTATAACTCCAAGCACTTGTTAAAATTCTCGATCGCTCTAAACCTTTCAGACTGAATTCGAGCTGATCTGATACTGGATTCCACAGGTTTGTATCCAAGCTCGATCGATCTGGCGAAATCAGTGATGGCTTCGGCTTTTTTGCCTGCTTCCACAAACTTTTTAGCCCTCTCGAACACTGCGGCGCCACACGAAGGATCGGCTTCGATCGCTCGATTAAAAGCTGCGATTTCGTCGGCAGGGCTTGATGGATTAGGCTGGTCCTTAGGCGGTCCAGGTCGCAGTCCAAGTTTATACGCCTTTCTGGCAGATTCATTCGAGCTAATTTTGTGAAGGTCTGCGACCGCTACAACAGCTAGCCCTTCGCTGAAATTTTCCGCTTCGTCATAGGTCGGGGCTATGCCAATTTTAAGGTTAGTTCGGTAAAACCCATACAGACCGTCATCAGATCCAAATGCGGTCAGGCCAGACGAAAAGCGCACGCAAAAAAAATGCCCGGGAGAGAAATGCCTGACTTTTCCTTGTCCGTCGATCACGAAAGAGTGAACGTCGGAGGAAGGATTTAATTCGAAGGCCGAGGCGGGCATTACTACTGCCAGACCTTCACTAAACGGCTGTCCATGACCACTCCGCATTCGGATACGAAATTTACCAGTCGTATCTATGTAACCGTAGTTTCGCATTGGAAAGTCTTCCACAAGCGCCAATCCATCGGAGAACCTCTGCGCATGTCCGTAGACCATAGGGATAACACACTTACCGTGCTTGTCTATAAAGCCATATTTTGCGTCATCACGAGCGGAAGAACTCCATGCAGCGTAAGTGTCATCTTCCCGGTGCGGAGCTGTTACACACTCAGTGGGATCAACCCAGTCGTCCGTGTGGTGCGGACACCAAGCCTGTGAGATACCCCTGGCGTCGAGGTATAAGGCGTGATAACCTTTGGATGAGGATACTAATGCCCTCGAGTGCGAGAATGATTCAGCGAAATCAAATTTTGGCTGAATTACGATCTTTCCGTCAGTATCAATATAACCAAACTTTTCGCCAATCTTGATTACCGCCAAGCCCTCAGAGAAAGGCACCACAAAATCGTAAATCGGCGCGACTACCATTCGTCCTTTGCGATCGATGAAACCACACTTGTGACCAACGAGAACGGCAGCTCACCCACAGCTAAAATGTAAGGCGCAATCGAACTGTGGCTTCACTACAAAGTTACCGCGCATATCTATAAAACCGAATTGTTGTTTTACTCTTACCGCAGCAAGTCCCTCCCTAAAGAAATCGACAGAATCGAATTTCGGCTCGATTACGATTCGCCCTTTCTTGTCCAGAAACCCCCACTTTGAGCCAACTTTGACAGCTGCTAGTCCTTCACTAAAGGACTTTGCCTCGTCATATCGAAAGGGCACCACAACTTCCCCGTTGGGGTTGATAAAGCCATACTTAAGTAAACTTCTCAGCTGACGACAGCTGTCATCATCGACATTGACAAACGATTTTCTCTGACCCACTTCGAAAAATTTGTTGTCCTTTTCAAGAACATATATTCCCTGAGCCCATGCTGGCAACATGAGATTCGCAAACAAAATAGAGAGCACCACGTAATTGAGATTGTCCATTACTCTGAAGTTGTGAAATGGCATTTGATTTGATTACCGGACCGCGCTAGTTAGTGATTGTGATGCTTCTGCAAAACTGAGTACACGTGAAAAACCCTAAATTCTCCTGGGTTTTGCAAAAAGCAGTTTGGTATCCGAGCAGTCGACGGTCAGGTTGGTACAAAACTCTGATGCAGTAATCAACGGTCTTATTGCGGACACTGGATTTATTGCTTCGGGCATATTATATACTGAGAGTTGCGCCTCAAGGAAACCGATCTATACCTCTTCCGAAGCACATGGGCGCGCCGTTTCGGATCGCGATTAGCTTGAAGGTCACCGTGAACAGCGGAGCTGAAACGAATTTTCTTGATCTTGGTCGCACCGGCAAGAGCGCATGGTGGCGATATTTGCTCGGTGGGATCTTCGTGCTCTTAGGCTTTTCTGTTTGCGGGATCGTCTCGTACGTCGTGATCGTTGTAATCGCTGGCGTTGTCACCATGGGCGGTTTGCCGAGCTTTGATAAGACCACCGGCATGGCACAAGGGATTGATCCGATAATCAGTTTCGTCGGGTTGAACGTCAGTTTTTTGTATTTGATTCTGTTTACCTTTGCGGTCGTTAGACTGGCCCTCAAGCGCCCCTTACTGTCATTGATAACGCCCTACACGAAGCTCGACTGGAAACGAATGGGTGTTGGTTTTGCAACCTGGTTCTGTTTGAACGCGATTCTCTCACTGATTACTTATCTCGTTTATCCGCAAAACTTCAAGCTTTCATTTCAAATGCCTGAGTACTTTTTCTTGGCGCCTGTCGTTCTCGTCTTTACACCGCTGCAGTGTTTTGCCGAGGAGCTTTTCTTCCGTGGATATTTGCTTCAATTCCTTGGAAAGTTCAACAAATCGATTTTGATCCTTTCAATTCTCAACGGAGTCCTGTTTACTTTACCGCACTTATCTAACCCTGAGATGTCTCAAGGACCAGTTCCAATTGGACTTGGGTATTTCGCTATCGGATTTTTGTTATCAGTGCTAACACTTCGAACGAACAGTATCGAGATCGCAATCGGCGCGCACACCGCTAACAATGTTTTTGCAGCGCTTGTAGTCAACTATGCTAACTCGCCTTTGCAGACGAGGTCAGTTTTCGTCTTGTCTAAGCTTGAACCGTGGTTCGACCTTGGTGTATTGGTACTTTTAGAAATTGCCTTTTACATCATTGTAATGAAGTACATCAGGTCCACAAAGAGGTAACTAGAGATGCAGCTATCGAAAACGTTTCTCGCTGAAGCAATCGAAAAACTTGGTTTGTCGTCCGTTAAAGACAAGTAGAGAGCGTTTCGTTGCTGTTCTGAATTTTGATAATCCGAGCATCGAATTTACCCCCCTGCTGGTGAAGCGTTAGTCTTTACCCATGAGGCTGTTGAGGCGCATAGGTCTGTGTTAACACCCTTGCTTCAGCCCAATGGTTTGTTTAACGACTTTAGAAGATCTGGTTAGCTTGAATTCGTTTCGGCATACGCCTGCAAAAAGGTTGGCGCACTAACAGCCTTGAGCGACGAGACCTACCAGTGCGGCCATCAGCACAGCGCGTGCGGACCAGAGAATTCGCGGGCGCGTATGTTCAGTACTCCGTTGACTCTCCAAAGAGCATGCTCCGCGTCTCTTCCTGTAGAGCTAGGAACCTCGACTTCAATATTGCGGAAGTCAAACAGATCTCAGCTCCTCCTCCCGTAAGACGCTCGAAAAGTCCGATGGCGAGATCAGGCCAGTTTTTAGGCTCATTCGTTAGGTCGTTCATGTTGGATTCCTCCCACGTCTGCTACTGTCACGATACGTTCGGATTGTGACTTGCCTGTGAACGTGATGGACCTGTTCTTTGATGAATTTCGTTTCTTCGATTGCTGAAGTGCCGTCGGAGAGACTGGATCGGCACAACCGACTTTCTTGCCGGCACCAACTATAACTCTGCTGCGAATCTCCTATATGTTATGTATTGTACGGTACAAGTGCCCAGACTTTGTCTTGTGCTGACCGGCAATATTTTTAGCAACTCAACCCTTTACAGCCGTTCAGTTTTGTTTTTCTTGGCAAACTTATCGGCAAGAGATTCCTTTCCGGCTTCGGAAAGAAACACCTCTAACTGCTCACCTACATATACTGCTTGCCCATCAGTTTTTTTAAATTCATAAAGTAGCTGAAGTACTCGAACATCGTTGCGCTCTGCGGTATTACCGGTGAGGCTTCGTTTGGGTACCATATATGGTTCTACTCGGATGAATTTCAGTGGGAATTTAACGGACGAATTTCCCTTTATACAGGCAATCGCTTTCATATTGGGACGTATCCGGCTGGCATTGATTTCATCGATGTCAACTCGGACCTGCAACGTCTCAGTAGATCCGAGAATGATAGATGCTTCGGATGAATCTGTTCGCACGTACTCGCCGGGTCTAACATTGACCTGTAATATCTCGGCGTTCATCGGCGAGCGAATGGTGCATTGCTCGATTTTTGTCTGAATCTCTTTTGCTCTTGCCATTGCCTGAGAAAGCTCATGCTTTGATTGCTCGATGTCGAAATGCCAGGCTCCAGCATTTAATTTCTTCAGCTCGGATTCAGCCTGCACAAGCATTGCTCGGGCTTGATCTCGCTCGTATCTGCGCGTCACGGTATCGTTCTCACTGACCGCGCCGTCTTTGTAAAGTCCTTCATAACGGGCGAGATTCTGTTCGACGTCGGCAAGTCGCGCTTTGCGCGCTTGCACGATTGCTTCCAACGGGCTGACATCGACGTTACGTGGCTCGTTATGGAGGCGGTCAACCTTTGTTCTGATTACTTCTGATAACTTAAGTTGCGAGTCTAGCTCAGATTCCAGCTGTTCAGAATTTAGCTTATACAGTGGCTGTCCTTTGACTACTCTCATCGATTCTTTTACCAAAACATTTTCGACTCGACCCGAAAAGAATGGCGCGACTCTTATGTTTTTTTCTTTGGACTCGACTATGCCTACGCCGGCTATCTGATCGACGAAAGGGCTCACGAATGGCTTGCGAGCGGGCACTTGTTCTGGTTGTCGCAGTTCGGATTTTGCTACATAAAACGCGGCGCATCCGGCGCCGGCAATCGACAAGGTTATCGCGAGCAGAGGAATAGTCAATTTGAATTTCACGCTAATCACCTCGCATGGCGTTGCTGTACGATTTGTTCTGAGCAAGGTCAATCCGAACCACCTGTCCATCTTCCATCTCGATGATCGAGTCAGCAAAATTATAGATTCTCGAGTCGTGAGTGACCACTAGTACGGTGCGATCGCCCTCTGAGGAAAGCCGCTTCAAAAGACTCATGACGTGAAAACCATTCTCTGCATCTAGAGAAGCCGTGGGCTCGTCGCAGATGATTAAGCGTGGCTCGCCGACGAGTGCTCTTGCTATAGCCACTCTTTGTTGTTGCCCACCTGATAATTGAGAGGGGAGATGATCAATTCTGTCGCCCAGTCCGACCTCGCTTAGCATGGCGATCGCTTTTCGCCTGGCCTGACGTTGAGGTATGCGCCTGATCAAAAGGGGAATTGAGGCGTTCTCAGCCGCAGTCAGCGTCGGTACAAGGTTGTGTTGTTGAAAGATGAATCCGATGTTAGCAAGGCGAAACTTTGTCGAGTCTCTGGACTTCGCTACGATTGGAGTGTCGAATATAGTAACTCTGCCTGAATCAGGAGTGAGAATGCCGGCTATGATGCTTATTAATGTTGTCTTACCGCAGCCAGACGGTCCGGTGACGAAAGTTATTTCTTCTGCCGGAATCGTCAAGTCAATTCCCTTCAAAACCAATGATTTGGTATCGCCAGCGGTGAAACTTTTTTTCAATCCTGATAGAGAAACCGCAACTCGCATAAAATGTTAGCCTCGAAATACCAGCGCAGGATCAACGGTTACCACTTTTCTGATGCTCAGGAGACTTGATAGGACACAGAAGGTCAATACTACTCCGAGCGCCATGATCACAAGCTCTTGTGGCGTGTAGTAAGCCAGCTCGCTGTTTCTTGGGTTAATCAGACCGACGACGGAGCAGAGTCCGGCTCCGATTCCGAAACCGATCAGACCAACCGACAGTCCTTGCAACATGACCATGGAGGCGAGCTGCCAGTTGCTGATACCGATCGCTTTGAACGTGCCTAACTGTCTGATGTTTTCAATCATAAAGGTGTATAGTGTTTGTGCGGTGATTGCTGCCCCGACGATTATCCCCAGCAGCACTGTGATCCCGAAGTTTATCGGGATGCCGGTATTCTTGCCCCAGTAGATCATGGTTTTCCAAACGAAATCCCACTGCTGGAAAGCTTGTAGACCAGTCGATTCTTGAATATTACGGCAAACACGGGCAGGATCTATTCCGGACTTCGGTTTGACGAGCACAAAATTGAGATACTTATAGCCTGGCGGCAGGAAAAGAAGAGCCTTACTGTGAGTCGAATACAGCGACGGAAATGGCGTGAAATTTTTGCTTGCATCGACTACGCCAACAACTCTAGCTCGCCGATCGTTGATCTCGAAGGTGTCGCCCTCCATTGGAGCGCCAAAATTTTCACTTCGCGAGCGAGTGATGATGACGGCATCTGGCTCGTTGAGGCGCTTCAGGACGGCTTTAGGAATTTCAGCTGGTGCTCCAATCAGACTCTCATCGTCTAGTCCAATCAACTGCACCACACCAGTCTCCCCTTTATCGGATTGAGCAATCGCGTTGTTCATACTAAATGGAACCGCCCACTCGACACCATTGACCGAACGCACTCGCTGAAGAACATCTTCTTTCATAGCGACGCTGTCATTTATGGAGCGGACTTCTGGATCGGTGACCCAGATTGGCACATTGGTATCGAATATGGTGGAAGCAGTTCGCAGCATTAATCCGCAGAAGATCGAGCCCTGCTGCGTGATCAATAAAGTCGCAAAGGCAATTCCCACTATCAACGTGAGAAACTTAATCCGATCTCGACACAGCATTTTTAGTGCTAGCACATACACGATCAGCTACCTCGGAGTCCGGCTATCATAAGATCTAATAATTGATCCGAGCGTTTCGCCAGCGCTTCCCGGCTAATGACACGGTTTTGTCCGGCATCAATTGTCGTCCATCTAGGCTCGTACGGCGGAAACAAGCCGCTCAATCCAGTCATAAGCACCGAGGCAGTTTCTTCGAAGCAGTGTTTGCCAGTAATTTCACCTTCATCAGCTGCTTTTGCCAGAAGACGAGAAATCGACAGCACTGCCTCCCGAAAAAGCGGAGTCAATTCGCTGCGAACGCGAATGCTCGTATAAGCTAGCTCTTCAGCACTGTGTTGTTTGTCCGTCGCACAATCGTAGACGCTCAGTATGTGTGAGTGAAGCATCTTCTTGAGTGAACGCAAGAAAGGCTTTTCGCCCAGACTTTCAACTCTCATCATTCGATCAATTTCGGATTCATAGAATTGCTTTATTACGTTCATTAGGATGTCTTCCTTCGAGCGAAATTCCGTATAAACGCTGCCTTTGCCAATTCCTGCCTGCTCTGCGATGTCGTCTATGGTGGTTCTTCCGTAGCCATAACGACCGAAAAGTTCTCGAGCCGCCGAGAGAACGGCTGAACGTTTGTCCAAGGTAAGCTTCTTTCTGCCCAAAGTAACACCTCTGAATTTATGACTATTTTAGCATATTGGTCAAAATTCGGTTTAAGTGAAACCTTACTTATGATCTGACAACCATGTGAACTCTAGATGAACGTTTGTTCGACATGCGCATGCAGTAGCGAAATTATCAAGGCTCAAGACTCTTTGAGCTCTGCCTTTCCTCTATCGGCGGTCAGATGAGCTCAACCAAGTAGCCTTCGACTATGCCGGTCCTGGATGGAATGGAGCTAGTCAGAAGGGAGGAGCCCCCAGAGGTCTGGGCGCCCTGCGTTGCAGTGCACCGCCTCACTTAACAAAATTCCATCCAGCCAAGACCTACGATAGACAGGAATACAGAGTAACGAGCGCAATTCCAGGCGCCTTCTGTTGAGACGCCCTTGTCTCTAATTTTGGCAACTCTGCGCTCTAGCGACGGTATCGGGTGAAATACCAAATCCTGGCTCAATGCTCTCTCTGGCTCGACCTCCATTAACGTGTCCTATTTCCTGATTGTTTCTTCGAGCAGCTCTGCATCCACGACCCTTCTAAGAGCGAGATAATCTGCTTCAACAACTCCTGCATGACTATATCTCGGAAGAATCAGCAAGCCAATGAACGACCAGATTGTGAAGCAAAGAGATATCGAGAGTAGACCGGCAGCGGTATCTAGCGGCACGCCGGTAGTCAGGGACGTACAGAATGCCGAAAGGAGAATTCCAACGCTGTTAAAAACTATGGCGACAATCACTCCCCTGGTTCTGCTCCCCGGCTCAATGACTTGATGACGCCTGGTCAGCTCCGTCGAGGCCTGTTGCTCAGATAATGTTTCTATCCATTGTTTTGGAAGAACTATAGTCTCGTGACCGGGAAGTCCGATTACTCCTCCGGTGAAATTTTGATCCGCGCAGACGCCCATGAGCAGAGGCACCGTTCTACTCCCCTTATGTGGATAGCTTGCCATATTTTCTTGAGTAGGCTCCTCGTAGGTGACTCCAGAGACATACCGTGCGAATTCTGCTTGTTTCCATATGAGCATCAGGGAGGTCACCACAGCTAGAACCAATAGTCCTGAAATGCCACCAATTTCCAGAACTAACTCAACCCCGATGTCCTATATTTGCCTTCTTGCCAATGCCAGCTCCGCAAGCATCTGTTGACAAAACAGTCAACCGAAGTGTCGCAGAAAAACCAGCATTACTGGACTATCGCCCGAAAGTTCACGGAGAAAATCAGGAAGCACGGCTACTCGAGTCACTTCTTTCTTGTCCATGAAAATCACTCAAACGTTAACTAACAACGATATTGTCACCAGTTGATATGAACAATGGTTGAACGATAAGAATCGTCGAAAAAAAACATTGCTATTACGGAAACGGCGGAGTTGGCCGATTCGAGCTGGCCACAAGCACTTCTACCATGATATTGACTTCAGAGCATCACCCCGGCGGCCTTGAAACATTTGATATTCTCCGATAGGAACTACAGCAAGATTGTGCGTTCTATGTTTCGGCGCCACCGCCCATAGTGCCTGCAGCGCGACTTGCCCTAACGTCAATCTCGCCAATCTCTCGATCAGCACAACCGACTTTCTTGCGGGTGCAAAACTATATAAGGAACGGATCAGCCTTGGGATGACGAAGGATAAGAGACTGAGCTCGCTTGTTCATGCTCCGTTCACGTCGACGATTTACTCTGAGAGAGTGCCCTAGATGAGAAGAACAATGAGGAACAACAAAGAACATACAAGAAACTGGCCCGACCTTGCAGTAGGTCTTTTTGAAAAACTAACGCAGCGCGGTGCTGAGATATGTTACGACTTTCGGCAATTGGAAGTTCAGGTGCCTAGTGGGGTAGGTGATACTGCTGATCACGCGTTATGGAAGGTGAACGGTGTGCTCAACATCAGGACTTGCGAATCCGCTGAGCATCTGACTTAACCGGCAAAGCCTGATATGCTCCCTGAGAGTTCCCGGATATAAAGATGAAGATGTTACTGGTATCATACACGCGACATTCGCCAGAGCGGATCGCCCCGGTTGTCTGGGGAAACCCGCTCTGGCTGAATCTGGATAAATGAAGGTATGATGTTATGTTGCTGCGGCGGCTAGAATGGCAGACTCCAACTGAGAGACAGAAATGGCCAAAATTCTTTTAGTAGAGGACGACCACGACCTTCTCGATCTGCTTGAGATTTCCCTCAAGGCCCAGGGTCATCAGGTGCAGAGATGCGACGGCGGGTCTGAGGCACTAGGCATGCTCCGCGTATATAAGTTCGATCTACTTATATTGGACTGGATGATGCCAGAGATAACAGGCACCGATGTTTGCAGACAGTACAGAGAAATGGGTGGCAAGACACCTGTTCTGATGCTGACCGCTAAGGCGGCTAGCGACGACAAGGTTCACGGACTGGATGCCGGTGCTGATGATTACCTGACAAAGCCATTCAACAACAAAGAGTTACACGCACGTGTACGTGCACTCCTGCGCAGGCCTGCCGGCGTGACAGAGACAGTGCTCGAGTACGGAGCAATCACCCTGAACCCTGCATCCTGTGAAGTGTGTAAGGCTGGCAAGCAGATCCACTTGAGGCCGAAAGTGTACGACCTTCTTGAGTTTTTCTTCCGTCATCCTGACCAGGTCTTCACAGCCGATGCTCTCCTCGAGCGCGTCTGGATGGACGACAGCACTGCTTCAGCCGACACGGTCAGAACGCACATCAAGCTGCTTCGGCGTTCCATCCAAGACGTGGACGACTCGGCTGATCTAATCGACACAGTCAGGGGCAAAGGATACGTGCTTCGGGGCAAAAAACAGCCGCGATGAGCTTATCCGACGCTCTGCGGTCTCTCGCTTTCAGGCACGTTTCTCTAGTGGGCGAGAACGATGACACTCCACTTCCAACAGCTGCGCAAATGGTCGGCCGGAAGTACTGGGTGCCCTAGAAGAGCACTGCAAGTTGGACGAACTTAAGACACTTATAGTCATCAGGGTGGGTTATGAGAGTAGATTTTAAAAGATCTGTCAGGATCGACGCTTCCGCGCGGGAGGTGTACGATTGGCACATGACAGACGGTGCTTTCGAGAGACTGACTCCTCCATGGGAGGCAGTAGCATTGAAGAGTCGCGACGCCTCAGTAGCGGAAGGCTCTCGGGCTGTTTTGACCATAAACTCCGGCCCGCTCGCGCTGGAGTGGACAGCCGAGCATCACGACGTGGAGCCAGGCAAGGAATTTTCAGACAGGCAGATCAACGGCCCTTTTAAGTACTGGGACCACAGGCATAAATTTGAGCAAATTGAAGGAGGGGGATGCCTCCTCGAAGACAGAATTGAATTCGAGTTGCCGGCATCATTCATCACTCACGTCGGTGTTGATTTGATTCGCGAAAAGTTGAAGCGGATGTTCGAGTACAGACATTCTGTTACAGAGCGAGATGTGCTTCTTAAAAAGACTAAACAGGTCAAATCGAAAAGAATACTGGTCACAGGCTCTTCGAGGGTAATAGGGTCCTCCCTTGTACCCTTTCTCAAGACCCAGGGTCACGAAGTGGTGCGACTCGTGCGACCCAACTCTTGCTACAGCGGTATTGAGTGGGATCCAGCTCGTCGGGTTGTCCCCTCTGACGACCTAGAGGGTTTCGACGCAGTGGTCCATCTGGCCGGTGACAATATTGCTAAAGGCAGATGGACAAATGAAAAGAAAGAGAGGTTACGCAGAAGCAGAGTAGACTCCACTAGCTTTCTGGTGGATGCTCTTTCCGCTCTGAAGAAACCGCCATCAGTTTTCGTAGCAGCCTCAGCAATCGGCTTCTACGGAGACCGCGGTCCCGAAGAACTGACAGAACACTGTAGACCGGGCGAGGGTTTCCTGGCTAATCTCTGCCGCGACTGGGAGGCAGCAGCCAGCAGGGCCGGGGAAATTGGAATCCGCACGGTGAACTTACGAATTGGTGTAGTTCTCACTCCGCAGGGCGGAATGCTAGAGAAGTTATTGTCACCGTTTATGATGGGCGCTGGTGGTACGATCGGCACAGGCAAGCAATACATCAGCTGGATCTCCATCGAAGATGTAGTTGGTGCCATTTACCATGGAGTAACGGAAGAGACGCTTCAAGGGCCACTAAATGCAGTGTCTCCAAACCCATGCACCAACGATTTCTTCACCAAAACTCTTGGGAAAATACTTGCAAGACCGGCAATTTTTCCGGTACCGGCATCTGGGGCACGGATAGCGTTCGGTCAGATGGCGGATGAAACGATGCTGGCGAGTTGCCGGGCCAGACCGATGAAACTTGAGTCCGCTGGATTCGGTTTCCGACAACCGGAGCTCGAGTCGGCACTGAGGCAGGTCTTAGGTAAACTCTAGCAGCATTCCACCGAACGCGGGGCAAGGTTCTTGGCTGTAAGCAGCCGGACCTTGAAAGCTCCTGGGTAATTTTTCCAAATCGTTTTCTGTTTTGTTCATCCAGCAGCTTAACAGTTGTCTCGCCGGAGACTCTAAATTCAAGACACTTGAGTCACCGACTGTTCACGCTGAGCGTGAGAGGATTGTGAAGGTCGATCGGGAGGTCCAAAGGATGGAAATACACGAAGTTGTAATCATCGGTGGCGGCCCTGCTGGTATCAGCTGCGCTCTCGAGTGCATAGAAAACAAATTGAGCCCCTGCATCCTTGAGCGAAATCAGCGCATAGGCGGACAGTTGCCTGATATTCCCAGTCCTATCAGTAACTTTTCCGGTGGGCTATACAAGGACGGGAAAGCCCTGCGGGATGACCTCGAGAAAATCGCGCGAAAGACACTCACTGGCCACATCAAGACTGGTGTCGAAGTAACTGAGGTCGATCTGCTCAAACGAAAACTGACTACGAACTCAGGGGCGATGGAGGTAGGAGCTTTTGTTCTGGCTACCGGCTATCGCGTAAGACGACTCCCGCTAGAATTGGCGAACACTTTCGGTGAGGACATTCTTTATAGGAGCGGTGCGTGCAAAGAGCTGCTGGCAAATAAGAATGTTGGCGTAGTTGGTGGCGGGGACAGTGCCTTCATGACAGCCCTGGACCTGGCTGAGAGATCGAAAACGGTTCACCTCATCGTCAGATCCGATCACTTTAAAGCTAGGCCCGACGTAGCACGTGATGTTATGAACCATCCTTCGATCACAATTCATAATCAAAGTAGTATACGGAGATTGGTCGGACGAGATTCGCTTTCGGGAGTTGACATAGATTGTCCTTCCGGACTCAAACATCTTCAGGTCGACAAGTTGATTGTCAAAATCGGCTATGTTCCCAATACCGAACTTTTTCGGGGTCAAATCGACATGGATGAGAGCGGGCATATAAAAGCCGGTCCGACTGGGGAGACATCCTTAGCTCATGTCTTCGCCTCTGGCGACATCTTGCATTGCGGATATGATCGTATCGCTTATGCCACCGGTAGCGGTATCATGGCTGCAAAGGGTGTCCGTCGTTTTCTAGGTCACAATGTTTAAATTCTAAAATCAACATTCTGCGTTCATACCCTGTTCACTTAAGTTGACTAGAGTGAAGAGAGTGAAATCAAATCCGAAAGGGAGGCAAACAATGGAAGCATCGGTCACCAATCTCGCATATTCCAGGCTGCTCAAGTCGAGGAGTAAGTCCGCAACCAAAGTCAGGAACGATCTCGGCGATGATGCCGGCAACCGCGTAGACCAGGAAAAGTTAGCTCACGCCGCCTCCTTGATTCTTGAGGCCATAGGAGAGAACGTCTTCCGCGAAGGTCTCAGAGACACTCCGGCGCGTTTTGCAAGAATGTTTCAGGAACTGTGTTATGGAGTCGGAGTAGATGCCTCGACTGAAATCACCTGTAGTTTCGACGAAGGCAGCGATGGTCTAGTTGTTGTCAGGGACATCGGGTTCAACAGTATGTGCGAGCACCATCTCGTACCTTTTATCGGTACCGCCAACATCGCCTACCTGCCAAAGAATGGGGTCGTCACAGGTCTGTCCAAGTTAGCACGAGTTGTTGAACTGACATCCAGACGACCACAAGTACAGGAGCGGATGACGGAAGAAATCGCTCGGGCCATTGAAGATGCGATAGACCCATCTGGCGTAGCAGTTCTCGTTGAAGCAGAGCACTTCTGCATGTCGATGCGAGGCATCAAGAAACCCGGGTCGAAAACCATTACAACTTTGTTTAAGGGAACTATGAAAACAGACATGGAAGCCCGAGCAGAGGCGCTTTCACTGCTTCGTGACAAATAAGCGTTTGAGGCTCGGGTTCTGCAACCCGCGTGGCAAGCACGATTAATCCCACCCGAAGCTTATGTCTACGACTAGCTCTTTAGCACGAGAGGTGCAAAGCAATGAGAATTTCGTCCACGCTATCTGCGACTCTGGTTCTTTTCAGTTTGATGGTATTTTCAGCCGAGGCTAGCACCGTGAGAGTAGTTGATAAAGTCATTGACGATAAACACTATATCGTAGGCGAAGTCGATATTAATGCAGATGAGTCCCAGGTCTGGTCAGTCTTGACCGACTACAAAGGAGCATCGAAAGTGTTCGATAATCTCTCTGAGTGTGAAGTGGTTGAGACAACAGAGTCGGGCGTGCTCGTCAGGCAGCACGTCAAGTCGAGCCTTTTACCATTTAGGCTTAAGTACCTGGTCCTCTCCAAGGAGAGTCCACGAAGAATCGACTTCAAATCGATAGAGGGCAACATCCAGAAATTCGAAGGTTTCTGGAAGGTCCTGCCGAATCCAGCCAACCGTACAACCACAGTCACTTATGCTGTAAGTATCACGAGTAACTCGATTGTTCCAACAAAGTTGCTGCGAAAAAGCTTCAGGGGCTATAGCCCAGATTTATTACAACAGCTCAAACGCAAAATAGAAAACCCGGTGTGAATTCACACTAACTTTTTCTCTGTTTATCTGGACCCAATATTTGCAGTAAGCTAAACAGTCTCCATTGAAAGAAGACGCGCAAGTGCAATCGGAAAAAACGCCCTAAGATATCGAGACAATTCAGCTGAGAGAAGAGCCCTTTGCGATATCAAAGGCTGCTGAATAGGAATCAATCATCGCTGTCCTCACCTGCAGTCGATCAAGGGTGATACCGTTTTGAAACAAGACCCTGTCAACCACTCCGTGGTGGATGTTTTGCTGACTTGCAATTGTTCCTCTTTTCCATTTCTCAACGTGGAAAAGGCGAAGAATCTCTGATTCTGTTTCCTTTGAAATGCTCATTTTTCCCTCCATAATTCATCGACCGATATCGGTCGATGAATTCGATGCGCGCAAAAGGACCGCAGAAAGCTGCGCACACGCTACAGCGTGTGTGTCCTTCTTCGTCAAACTCTGGTGTTTGATTGGTTGGGCTTTCCGCCCTTTTGCCGCTTGCCGAATACAAGATGGCATGCGGAGGAATAGGAAGTGAACCCTGATGCGTCACTTTGTCTTGCAAGCGCGCTCGGTACACTGCATTCCGTTCGCCGTGCTTAACTGCCCCTGCAAACGTGCGCTGATATCGCCGGCCAGCTGCTGCCACTGACCGACCGAGACTTGAAAGCGCGCAAACCTTACCAGTATCGGTTGCCACGATCGCAAGTCGAGCACAGGCGAACCTGATGACTGCACCAGGCACAGTTGAACAGTCGATAAGAAAGTGTTTTCTGGTCCAATCAGTGAACAGAAATATCTGGACATGAACACCTGCATGTACGAGACTCTAGATGTCATCGTCCAATGATGATCCAGGGGTTCAAGTTACAGCTTGAACCCTTGAATTCAAGAACAGAATCAATGTGTCAGATCGCCAGGACCGAAACAAATCTTGGCGAATAAATCACTGTGCCATTTCAGTTGCCACCCAAGAACGTTCGCTTTTAAACCACCGTCAACACTGCCTAGTCTGGCACTCGCGACCGCGCACAATTCAAGCGAGTCTGTTTAGCGAATCGAGATAGCGGCGCATTCTTGAAAGTCCGCTTATGAACTTGTGAAATGCCTGAGTTTGTGTGATCGGCTGGTGACGGCTTGCTATTTAGCCTGTCAGAAAATCTACTATGCTGCTGTTTGTGGTTTGTCGGAGTGATTTGATGAGGTGAATGAAAGCTCAATGGCGCGCTTGAGTTTGTCCAGGATTTCGGGAGCTACTCTTTTGGAAATTTTAAAAGTACGAGCACTCATCAACCCTTCGTCCGAGTGCAAAAAAATTGTGAAGTCCAGATAGTTTTGGTAGTTGCGACCTTCAATCTCGAGACCAGGGCAATCGACACGAAGAAGGAAAGCAATCGTGCTTTCAAGAGACTCTCTGAGCCAATCAAGAAGCAATCGGGATTCGTGCTCTTCAAGATGTATCGTTAGGTCATAGGCGAAAATTTCCACAGTACCCGCACCTGACCTAACATCTAGCGGACAATTAGCGCCCATTTCCTGACCTCCTGAACCTGTTGCGTACTCTGATAATGTCAGAGATTTGTGAATATCGTATGACCAGGTTCGGCAAAACGCTGGTGAATAAAGAATTCTGCCGTACAGCACCAGGCAGCGGGTCAGCGCCAAGGGACTCCAGCCGACGACGAGAACGAGCAAGCATGTGAGATGAAGAAAAATGAATGGAATCCAGCGGTCTAGGCTGGAACTGCGAGGCAACTGCGAGGCAACTGCTTTGACTCATCTAGCGGGGCGGACGCATTATCAGAGTCCAGAAAACTCAGAATTTTTGTGTGCGTTCGAACGCACACGAATTTTTGGAAGTTCCACAGTCGATATTCCTGGAGTCTAGTTGCCGAAAGAAGCAGCCATGCTAGCAATGCCCGTCTTCTGTCTGCTCAAGCGCTTAACTGAAGCTTCTCAATTATCGCCTTAATATCGGGAAAACTGAGTGAACGTGCTTTTTATAAACACGACCCATAACCAAAGGCAGAGCTAACTTTTATTGGATGATGACAATTCAATTAAGGCTGCCATGAGCGCAGGGAATCAAGAAGCTGACGATTTGACGATTGCTTTCTCCACTCCCTGCGGGAGATTAGGAATTGCTCATTGATTCGATCGGAACCTCGAACCAGAAGGCGCTCCCGTTACCAACCTTACTGTCCACACCGATACTACCACCGTGCATCTCGACCAGTGCTTTGGAGATAGCCAGACCCAGACCTGTGCCGCCATTTCTTCGCTTGTCCGAGGCGTCTAGTTGCTGAAACTTCTGGAACAACTTATTAAACTCACTTTTGGGTATGCCAGGTCCACTGTCGCGGACCGTGAAGCATACGAAACCATCCCTGCCATAATCTGCCTGGATGATTACTTTGCTTCTTTCTGGCGAAAACTTGATTGCGTTGCCGACGAGATTGGTCAAGACTTGCTCTATGCGGTCTCGATCTGCTTTGAACTTCTTCTCGAAGTTGATGGAGATCTCGAATGTGATCTGCTTTTCTTTAGCTGTGGACTCCAGCTCATTGGTCACCTGCTCGATTGCTTCTCTAGCGAGAAGATCTTCCGAGTGAAGCTCTAACTTACCAGCCTGAATCTTGCGGAAATCCAGAATATCGTTTACGAGCCTAACCAGTCTGTCTGTATTTCGGAAAGCGATCTCGACGAGCTTGTATGATTCTCTGGACAGAGGTCCGCCAGTGCCCTCCTCGAGAAGACCCAGGGAGGTGCGAATTGAGGTCAGAGGGGTTCGCAACTCGTGAGACACCATAGAGTAAAACTCCGATATTCTCTGATCCGCCTCCATTCTTGCGGAGATGTCATTTTGGATTCCTATGAAATTGATAAGTCTGCCAGATTCATCGTGAACTGGCGAAACCGTTAGCTCATTCCAGAAGAGCGAACCGTTTTTCCTGTAGTTTTTCAAGACCACAGTGATGGAGCGCTCCTCATCTATCGCCATGCGAAGATCTTTCACAGCCTCCTGTCGCCTATCATCGCCTTGCAAAAAACGACAATTTTGTCCCAACACCTCTTCCCTGGAGTAGCCCGTCAGCTGTAGGAAGCTCGGGTTCGCATATATAATCGGATTATCTCTCTGATAAGGGTCGGTTATTACAATCCCGTTGCAGGCGGAGATCAGTGCACGCTCCAGCACCAGAAGTTTTTCACTCGTGCTCTTGTAGGTGCCTAAGAAGGGTGAGCAGCTTGTTTTGAGCCCTTTTTCCGGCTGCTCTATCTTTTCGCCTTCGTTGTCTTTGCTCATAACGCTCTCAGCATAGCAATAAACTTTCCATGGTGCATATGGAACACATGTCGCCTGAAACTGGTAAATACTAGCGACGGTTCTGGGGTTTCAGGTTAGCTAGACCGCCATCTACGCTGAGGACTTGCCCAGTAATCCAGGAAGATTTTGATGAAAGAAGCCAGACCACCGCTTCAGCGATATCTTCAGGTGTGCCAAGTCGACCCATGGGATGCATGCATTCAGATGCGTGGCGATTTTCTTCGCTGGCAATAAGGTCTCTGGTCATCGTGGTCTGCACCAATCCTGGTGCGATGCTGTTGATGCGGATTGCACGTCTGGCGTATGATGCGGCAGCAGACTTACATAGACCGATTACTCCTGCCTTTGCAGCTGCTATAGCTTCATGGTTAGGCATGCCGGTCAGACCTGCTGCAGAAGATATCAGTACTATAGACCCGCCCGATTTGAGCATAGCAGAGACAGCCGCCCGAATCAGTCTGAAGCTCGTGGTGAGGTTCATCTCTATAGTCGAACTCCACTCTTCGTCGCTGGTTCGGTGCGCAGGTTTGAGCAGGACCGATCCCAGGCAATTGACGGCGCCATCTAGGCGGCCGAATCTCTCTACGGTCGCGGAGATGCAGCTGTCTATGTCTTCGCACCCGCTCCGAGAATGAGTAAACGGAATCACACCTAGATTCGATTCGAGCCGCTCCAACTTCGCCTGGTCTCGACCTGACACGACGACCTCGTGACCAGCCCCTCTCAGCAACGACGCCACTCGACTTCCTATCCCACCAGTCCCCCCTAGTACGACATAGACTCTGCTAGCATCGTCGGATCCCCCGCTGTGTGATTTCTCAAGTTCTTTACTCGTAGACATTTCTTCATCCTCGTAGGTGTTCCGACCGGAACCTCCTGCACCTTTTACTAATTACGCGGGCCTAGGTCGCGCCGGTGACAGTGCGCCACCAGGACTTGATTTGATTTTCAACAAAACACGTTCTAGCCAGACCTTCGGGTCAGGTCAACCTCCTGCCACTCCAGCTAACTTACGAGAGCAATGTGACCAACCAGTGAACACGTTGAGCCGACACCCTGTCAGTCTGCAGGCTGGATAGGATGCCACCAAATGCGTGTAAACGAGCAGAGAGGCTCAATTCTCTTTCGAGCGAACGTTTATACGAGACAACGAGAAATAGACCGGTCGCAGTTAACGCAGCCAGCAATGCTAATAGTTGCCGGAGGAGCCGAGTTGAGGTGCTCAATGATTTCGAGAGCAGTGGCGCCGCAAAATGGCGGAGCTCCCTTAAGCAGCGCGAAGAAAACACATCCAAGCGCGTAAGTATCCGAACGCTCCTTGACCCTAACTCATGTAAGCCGGACTTCCCCAGATGGTGCCACCGGCGGTAGCAGTTTCAAAAACACTTTCGTCACTCGGCACTTTGCACAATGTTAGGGTGTTTAAATCGCCGCGCAAATTAGTTTCGTCGCTTTCTTGGTTTTGTTGAAGGCTTCTTTGGCTCGGGAGTATCTGCACTCCAGGCATTGCGGGCATTTTCTATAACTAAAGCTATTTTCTGGACTTCCTATTGGTTCGGCCCGATAAACTTCAATCCATCCATGCTCCACCTGGCTCTTCCAGGCTGCCAAAGATGGTAGTAGACGTTACGCCCCTGCCTATTTTCCACAACAATTCCGTGACTGCGCAAAATCGATAGCTGTTGGGAAGCGGCCGCAGGGGATATCTCGAGAATATCCTTTAGAGCGCCAACTGTGAGTTCTTGCGTTCTTAGTTCCTCAATGATGCGCACTGGAAGTGGGTGCGATAGTACATTGATCGACAACGTCGGCTGCCCCTCGGTAGGTTTTCACCACCTGAACTAAATCGACGCTGAAACATCTGGGGACCTGGTTAAGATAAGCGTTATTGATCTTGGGCGAGGAATACCTCGCTCAATGCTGACACAGGTTTTTCACAAGTTTATGCAGGTTGCGAAGTCAGACAGTAAAAGAGGGCAGGGATTCGGATTGGTTCTTTCAGTTTGCAAGTCCATAATGGAACAGCATGGCGGCAAGATCGGGGTTGATAGCGAAGAAGACCGTGGCTCGACTCTTTGGTTCACCTTGCCAGTTCAGAATTCATCTTGCAGAGCATCGGACGACGAGGACGAAATAGAGTCAACTGACATCGCTGGTGATACTACCGCAGTACTATAAATTGAAATCACTTTTTACACCTGCCCTGCTCTCCAAAATATAAACTGATTTTCTATTGCATGTACGTCGGCGCGTACGATTGGGTCATGGTACCAAATGTTATCGGCATGCGTCTGCATGCTGATGGAGGTTATGTGGTAACGAAACCATATGCCGCATCGGCGAACTATATCAATCTCACGTCGAGCTATTGTAAAAGCTGTGATTACGATCCGAAAAAAGCAGCGAGCGCCGAAGCTTGTCCGTTCAACACACTCTACTGGAATTTCCTCTCACGAAATCGCGAATCGTTTGCTGCCGACCATAGAATGCAAATGATGTTACGAAACCTGGAAAGTCGCCCTGCGGAGCTCATGGAAGAAATTTACGAGGGAGTAAGTCAAGTCAAAGAAATGATTCAAAACGGAAGACTATAGGTCATTGCATTGTGGGTGGTAGGCCTCAACTGTTCACGTGCCGTTCACTGACGTTAAGGATACTCGTAAGGCAACAGCGCTTAGACCCTCAGTCTTCAGGCACTTCAAAGATGGAAAAGCCCGCTAAGAATTTATCAAAGGAACTTGAGTTTCTCTCGTGGAAGACCCTCTCGACTGAATTATTGGCGGACTGCAAAATCTTCGCGGTCAACAGGGTCATTGCTGCTAGCCGCTCTGTCGAGGAGAAGAAGGGGCGGTTCTTTACTCTGGACTGCGCATCCTGGGTCAACATCATCGCCATCACGGACCACGCAGAAGTGCTACTAGTCCGACAGTTTCGCCATGGAATAGCGGACCTCACCCTCGAGATCCCCGGAGGCTGTGTCGATAGTACAGATGCAGACCCGCTCTCTGCAGCCGTTCGTGAGTTGAGAGAGGAGACTGGTAGCGTCGCTGAACGCTGGTCCTACCTCGGAAAGAACCACCCCAATCCGGCGATGCAGAACAACTTGTGCTACACTTTCCTCGCCGAGGGGGTTAGTCAAGTAGAGGCGCCCCGCTTCGATAGTACCGGGACCGAACAGATCTTGAACAGCAAGGTTCCTCTGACCAACATAAACACATTGATTCGAAGTGGCATAATCACGCACTCGCTGGTGATCACCGCGTTTCACTACCTGATGTTAGAGCGTCCTGAGTTGCTCCGGGCGGCCTTGGTGCCTCAAAGTCGTGCGGCGCAGCCCATCTGACGGCAAAAACATCGGCGGCGGAACTCGGCTTCAGCGCAACTAGTTTCTTTAGCAGTTGAGGGAAAGTTGGTTCAGCATCTATGAAAACTCCTGCGATTGCTATAGTCGGTGCTGGTATATCTGGACTCGTTTGCGCAGCAGTGCTCTCGAAAAACGGATTTACAGTCAAACTTTTCGACAAAGGACGTTTTCCCGGCGGCCGCTTAGCCTCGCGGGACCGTGATGGCTACAGCTTCGACTACGGCGCACAATATTTCACGGCAAGGGGTCCTAGATTCAGGCAATTTCTGCTGCCTCTTTTGAAAGATCGTAAAGTGGCCCGGTGGAATGGAAGATTCGGACAATTAGCCGAAGGGCACTTGAACGAAGATGAACCTGCGTCGCCTCGCTACGTTGGAGTTCCGCTTATGCGAGCGCTTGCTGAGCAATTGTCCGGAGATTTGAACTGCTGCATGTCGCATTTTGTGACCGAAGTTTCAAGGTCGAATGAAAAGTGGACAGTAAGAGGTCGTATTAATAATGATTGCACCGATCAGGAATTCGTCTTCGCTGACTTTGACTTCCTCTTGCTGAATATGCCTCCAGCTCAAGCAGCTCTTCTCAGACCTCATGCTCAGCTTGAAAATGTCGAAATGAAGCCATGTCTAGCACTGCAAGTTGCCTTCTCAGACCGCATCAATCTTAGTTTTGATGGTATCAGGCTCGATGATGAAGTTATTTCTTGGGTCGCGCGCGATTCCAGTAAACCGGGACGCAGTCCTGGTGAGCGATGGGTGATTCACGCTTCACCTGACTGGTCCATGGGAAATTATGGCGAAAGTAACGAAACGATCGAAAAGTCTTTACTTGAGAGGTTCGCCACTGTATTCAATATCACTCTTGCCTCGATCCAATTCGCGAAAATACAAAAATGGAGGTTCGCGTTGCCAATTGCGACGCCCGACTGGGGGTGCATCGCAGACCGAGGCGCCGCCGTCTTTTATTGCGGCGATTGGTGTGCGGGACCAAGAGTGGAGGGTGCCTATTTGAGTGGGACTAAGGCTGCCGAGGCGATTATTCTTTCAAGTGCATGCTGAGTGTGCGATTTTCACCAGGGAAATGGACAAATCCAATTTATCAAAGCAATGTGATGCAATTGAAGAAGACCGGTGAACTCAAGCCAACTGCACCATCACTAATTGAACGCGGAACTCCCATCTTGAGCATGTGCAGCGTGCCACTCTATCGGCGGCGCGGGAGGGCGCGGCCTAGCTCTGGATGGCGTCGGAGCTCGGCGCAGCCGTGCCTTTGTTGAGAGGCGAGTTTCAGAAGGATCGCTGATTTTCTTTGGATCCGAGCATTACAAGCCAGCAGCGTATCGAATGCCACCATCTAAGCTGTCGACGAAGGAAATCAAGCAGATCACGGATTTCTTATTTACACTGGCGCCCAAATAGCAGCAACCTTTTCGAGCATGGCATGCTCGTCGACCTTCACCGATATTCTGTAGCGCATGAAGACAAATTAGTCTTAGGGGCTCTGTTGCAAAAACTGAAAACCGAGCGTTCATACTGAATGACCGATACGACAAGCGCAAAAAAACTGACGAGTGGGTTTTCCCGAGC
The DNA here is from genome assembly GCA_019746975.1 of Candidatus Obscuribacterales bacterium. Taxonomy (GTDB): domain Bacteria; phylum Cyanobacteriota; class Vampirovibrionia; order Obscuribacterales; family Obscuribacteraceae; genus JADYXR01. The sequence continues at coordinate 872 of JAIERK010000037.1, read as the reverse complement.
AAGAGCGCAACAGGACATGTTGTAGAGCCGAAAACTGCTTGGCGCAAATTCATGAAGCGCACAGGTTTACAAGATTTGCGGATGCACGATTTACGCAGGACACTAGGAAGCTATATGGCCATGAACAATCAATCATTGCAGATTATCGGAAAAGTTCTCGGACACAAATCGCCGACCGCAACGCAGATTTACTCACGGCTTTCTTTTGATCCTCTGAAACAAGCTATGGAAGCGGCACAAGCATCCATGGCGCGGAACGTGGAAATTCTTCCAGCGGAGATGTCAGAGATGAAGCAGAAATGGAAACTCAAGCGAGTGAAGTAGTAATGAAGCCAGCCGGTTACATGCTGAAAAAAGTTGTGCCTCGACCTGATTGGATCGCGGCAGATTCGGTAGTTGATATCTTTTCGCTTAGCAATTGTGCATCTGATGATTTTGCAGACTACATCAAGTTCTGGAAGCACAGGTTACTGGTTATTCGACTCAATCGAAGTACTCGATGAAATTGTGCGGAGTGAAGGTATCAATATCTCTTTCTGCACTTTGTTCTACTTTGAGGTCTTTGAACAACAGTACGATGAATACCTCAAGAGTTGGTCAGAGTTTAAGTCTGATGCTGCTTTTCCTACGAATGTTATTTTGCCTAAAGAAAAAACACTGGAAGGCTTTGATGTCGTGACGTATACTGCTGACTCGTCTGCAGAGTGCTCGCCGTTGTCTTGCAATTCGCTGGCTACAGAAATTGATGTGAATGAACACTGTCTCTTCAGGACATTTGAGGAAGCGAGAAACGCCCTAGTGGGACTTTGACAACTTTTAGCCCCAAACATAACCAAGGTTAGATCTGTGAGCGGCAAAAGCCTCTGGGAAAA
>JAIERK010000053.1 GCA_019746975.1 Candidatus Obscuribacterales bacterium | reverse complement strand
ACAAAGGCGATCTATCCGAGATGCTGACAAACTTGTTCGATAACGCAATCAAGTACACTTCGGCGCAAGGATCCATTTGGATTAAGGTTGAAGACTCGGAGAAGGTGGTCCTTACAGTCGAGGACAATGGTCCAGGAATCGATGACATTGAGAAGCAAAAGGTCTTTGAGCGATTCTACAGGATTCCAGGAAGCAACGGATCCGGGTGCGGGCTAGGGTTGGCAATTGTAAGCGAAGCCGCAGCCACTAATGGCGCCACCGTCGACGTGCTCGATCGACCAGGTGGAGGAACTATCTTTCGCGTGATGATTCCCAGCGCTTCAGCTCACGGAAACGGACACGGCAATGGTAATGGTAATGGTAATGGTAATGGTAATGGTAATGGCAACAGCAACGGTAAGTAACTCGCTTGCGTCAGCAGGCAGCAACGACCGGTTCTCCAAGTGAAACCGTGTGCGAACCTGGCGTAGGAGAAAGTTCACCAACCGGAAGCCGCACTCGATGCTTGATCTGCATAGTCCTGAGCTCGAGCAGCAGTAGCGCGCACATCCCCAATCAATCCTTGCACTTCAGGCACCGAACCACCGCGGGAAAGAGCACGACTGGCAGCAGAGTTTGCCTGCGAGGCGTGACTTCTCGCTTCCGCCGCTGCTGACCGCTTTTGCGACGAATCTTCCGCACCTCTCGCCCGATCTAGACATGAATATGCCTGCGCAGCCTCACTGCGCGCCACCCCGAGCTCGTAACGGACGGACTCTTCAGCAGATCTCTGTCCATTGGCTTGCTGATTCATGTTGGGATTGGGCTGGGGCTGTTGACCAAAGAATTGGCTCAGGCCGGGGCGTTGACCGCCAGGTTGTTGAAAGCCCTGCTGTTGAAAGCCTTGTTGCTGAAAGCTCTGTTGCTGAAAGCCCTGCTGCTGAAATCCCTGCTGGAATCCCTGCTGCTGGAATCCCTGTCGCTGGAATCCAGACCGCCGAATTCCAGGTCTACCAAATCCGCCTCCAAAACCGCTTTGACTCATCAGCATCCGAGCGCCACCGCCTCGAGATTGCATCCCTTGCTGCTGGGTAAACTGATTCGTCATGCCCTGATTGGCCTGACCCGCGGCTTGCGGTGTCTTCCAGGCAGAGTCAAGATAGCTCTCGGCGCTGGACAATGACTCATCAGGTCTGACATTTCCACCAGGAGCAGGCGTAATCTGCGGAGAAGTGGGCATCCCAGCTTCCATACGCGATTCCGGCGAAAGTGCCATCGGGGTCGCGGCCGGCTTGGGCGTCCAATTCGAAGTCGTCTGCTGAATCTGCTGTACGACCTGTCCGCCTTGCTGCGGGTCGGACAAAACCAGGAAAAATGCAAACACCAGCGCCCCCAATCCAAGGGCTATCGACGCCATAGTGTTTTTGCTGGACTTCATGAGTACGTGGGATCTCGAAAATGCCTCTTCTCAATTTAAGCCATTATTCCCGCAAAGGCAAAGGGCTCGTTCAAACGGCAATCAAACTTTCCCAATTCGACATAGATGCTCGCAGGAGAGGGAAAGAGATACATACAATACTGAGATGCAATGGAACAGAACTTCTGCTTGTTCTTAACGCTCCAGGCGACCTATTTCATTGTCGCCTATGCTCTGCTTCGTGGATTCGGCAACAAATTGTGGACCTACCTTTTAATTTGCGTCGTGTATCCGCCGTTCACTATCAGTTCCATCTTTTGGCAGGCAAAGTCTGCGATGAACGCATTGGGCTTTCTAAGCTTCAGTGTCTTCATTTTCGGAGTGCTGCTGCTGACCGTTTGCGCTTGGTATTCGAGAAAAAACTTCAAAGCGCTCTCAATATGTTTTGCATCAATCGCGGCGATCTTGTTGGTCGTCGGTATCGAAGGGTTCGTCATCGAGCCGCATTGGCTGACAATCCGAAGAGAAACAATGAAATCGAGCAAATTGAAACATCCGCTGAAAGTCGCAGTTATAGCAGACATCCAAACCGATGATGTTTGCGGTTATGACTTTGATGCACTCATGCACGTCAAAGAATACAATCCTGACTTAGTGCTGTTCGCCGGAGATTACATCAACGTGTACAACGATGATAGGCCGCGACAAATTCAGCTACTCAACGACACGCTAAAACGAGTAGGTCTGACACCACCCATAGGTGTGTTTATCGTCAAAGGCGATATCGACGCGCCCGACTGGATGACGTGCTTCAAAAATCTTCCCTATCAGATCACCGAGACCAGCAAAACAGGCAAGTATGGAGACATAGTAGTGACACAGCTAAGTCTTCAAGATTCGCGAACATGCAAGTACAAGTTCGCGAAAACAGAAGAGTTTCACATCGCGCTCGGACACGCGCCTGATTATGCGCTAACCAACCCTCCTGTCGATTTGATAGTTGCCGGTCATACGCACGGAGGTCAGGTTCAACTACCCTTCTTTGGTCCGCTTATCACTTATAGCGACGTGCCGAGAGAGTGGGCCGGCGGGTGTATGACCGATATTGGAACTGGAACCATGCTCTGCATCTCTCGAGGTGTTGGCATGGAACGCTGTGATGCCCCACGTATTCGATTCTTTTGCAGACCCGAGCTGGTCTTTATAGACGTCTTGCCCGAGTGACCTGACGATCTCCTTTTACCCGGGAGACGCCGGCGGTCCCAGTGCGCAGCCTATGTACGCACTACACTTCGAGTTTTTGAACCTGCTCGAATTCGTCGAAAAGCCGGCAAGATGCCGGCGGTCCCAGGGCGCAGCCTATGTGCGCACGACACTTCGAGTTTTTGAACCTGCTCGAATTCGTCGAAAAGCCGGGAGACGCCGGCGGTCCCAGGGCGCAGCCTATGTACGCACTACACTTCCACTGATTGAAACTGCTCGGAGCACGACGCTCGATTGATCCCCGACAAGGGAAAGCGAAGCGTTAGTGGTTACGCTAGAATAGTCTCGATCGCATCCATGATGACCACGTGGCAACAATGCTCGGTTTTTACATCTTTCAATTCGTGCCCATTCTCCTGGTTGAAGGATTTGTACTATGGCGCATGAAGTGGGGCGGGCTGGGCAGATCGATGTTCGACTCGTTGCTGATGAACTTTGCATCATTCCTCGGACTTATTCTTGGTTTGGGACCTTACATAGCCGGTTCTGGACCGTGGGGATTAACGCTGTTCGGCACCTACTCGATAATGGTCGAAGGCACCGTACTCATGCTCTTAGAACGCCATCCCCCGAAGCTGGTCTGGTCAGCGGTTCTAATCGCCAATCTTCTAGGCTGCATAGTGCTCGACTGCGAAGTTTTTTTCAACTCTATTCCGTGGCACGATTTGATTTCGTCCAACAAAACCACTACCACCACCGGCAGTGTCAGCTTCAGAGGACTCGATACCGTTTTCGCTGTAAAAAGGTCAAGCCAAGCTAACTAACACCTGAGCCGAGAGGCTGCCAATATGTGGTTGTCCACAGCGTGCAATTCTAATTTTTCTCTATGGTTTGATACAAAGCGCTTAAAACGTCCGATACTATGACCGTTTGTGTTCCACGGCGCTGAGCCGCCCCGCAATGCCAGTTGAGCTGGCTGAAGGGCAATGCCTCGGGCGCCTGACTTGTCTCCACGAGGGCGTTTCGATGAGTACTACTATGACGGACATAATTTGGAAACCTACCGGTCAATACCTCAAATGCCGCGCGGCAGACTTCATTACCCAGCATGGGCTGAAAGATTGGCGTCATTTAATTAAACGATCGACGGAAGATACCAATTGGTTCTGGAAAGAAGCGATTGATTTCATGGGTTTCAAATGGTCGACGCCGTACAGCCAACTGATGGACGACAGCAAAGGCTTTGAATGGACCAAGTGGTTCGTCGGCGGCGAACTTAACATCGTCGACAACGTGCTTGATTGGCATCAAACAAAGGGTCAAATGCTGGGCAGCAGAACCAGCGTAGGAAGCGCACATCCAGCACTGATCTGGGAAGGCGAAGAAGGCGGTCTCCGAAAATTCAACTATGGCGAATTGAATGAGATGGTCAGCAAGATTGCCGGGCTGATGCTGGAGCTAGACGTGAAGCCAGGCGACGCAGTCGGCATGTACATGCCGATGATACCAGAGACGGTAGCTACGCTCCTCGCTTGTTTCAAAATTGGTGCAGTCGCGGTGCCGGTCTTCAGCGGATTCGGCTCTCAGGCGCTTGTAACTAGACTTTCCGACGCCGAAGCGAAAGTGCTGTTCACCGCAGACGGTGGCAAGCGCAGAGGCAAGCTCATCGAGATCAAGAATGATGCTGATGAAGCCGCGAAAGATCTACCAAATCTCAAGAAAATTGTTGTTGTAAAACACACACAGAATCAAATTTCTTGGAACAAGGAAAGAGATGTCTGGCTGCACGAAGCACTAGAGAACGTTAAGCCGGCAGAAACCAAAGTAGACCTCGATGCCGAACATCCATCGATGTACCTCTATACTTCAGGCACCACCGGCAAACCGAAAGGCACAGTACACACTCACGCCGGCGCAATGGCGCAGATTGTGAAAGAGCTCGGCTTTACTTTCGATGTGCGTCCTGATGATGTGTTCTTCTGGGTATCGGATATCGGCTGGATGATGGGTCCCTGGGAGATCATCGGTGTCTATTTCTGGGGCGGCACTATAGTTATTTTCGAAGGAGCTCCAAACCATCCGACTCCAGATCGCGTATGGCAGATCGTTGATCGCCATAAGGTGAACACGCTCGGTATCAGTCCTACTCTTATTCGAGCATTGCGCTCATCCGGTGACGGCTGGGTGCAGACGCATGATCTATCCAGCCTCCGCCTCCTCGGTTCAACCGGTGAACCATGGGACGAAGATAGCTACATGTGGTATTTCAAGAACGTTGGCAAAAGCAATTGCCCGATCATGAATATCTCCGGTGGCACCGAACTAGTCGGCGGTCTGCTCACGCCACTACCACTGATGCCATTAAAGCCGTGCTCGCTCGGCGGTCCCGGTCTCGGAATGGACATCGATGTTTTCGATGAAAACGGACAGAGCGTAAGCAATTCAATCGGTCATCTCGTGTGCAAGAAGCCTGGACCGTCGATGACTAAAGGATTCTTGAAAGATCCGGATCGTTATATTGAAACGTATTTTTCGAAATTCCCCGGAGTCTGGTATCACGGCGACTGGGCGAAGTGTGATGAGGACGAGTCTTGGTTCCTCTTCGGGAGATCAGACGATACGATCAAGGTCGCAGGAAAGCGCGTCGGTCCCGGCGAAGTCGAGTCCGTTCTTGTAGAACATAAAGATGTAGCAGAAGCAGCCGTCATCGGCGTCCCTGACGACGTCAAAGGCGAAGCTCTCGTGTGCTTTGTTGTTCTTATGCCGGGCAAGTCCGCATCGACAGAACTGACGAAGGAGCTCCGCGATCTCGTCGCGCACAAGCTCGGTCCGGTAATGCGCCCGGAAGTAATTCACACTGTGGGCGCACTTCCAAAGACGCGCTCCGGAAAAATCGTTCGCCGCACAATTCGAGCGATGTATCTCGGTGAACCAACTGGAGATCTCTCTTCAGTAGAAAACCCAGATGCACTCGGGCCGATAGGCAAACTACCTGGCGCGAAGGGATAGTTAAACGAATCACTGCGAACACGTGGAACTCAAAACGAGAGTTTCGCGTGTTTCACTTTGCGCGACTTTCGACACTAGATTCGGAGTATTCTACTTGACTGTAACTTCCGTCAGTTTCTCAATCGCGCAGCGCAGCTCGGTCGCGCTTGCTATTCGATTGTCCTTGTTGAACGCTGTCGCTTTAGCAATCAAATCGTCCAATTCTGGCGACAGGGACTCGACGACAAGGCGAGGATGGGATGGCTCCATCGGCTCCGGCTCGCGAGCGGTCAAGAGAAAGTACATTGTGGCACCAATGGCATAGACATCGCTCTGCGGACAGGGTTCACCCTGAAACTGCTCCGGTGGCATGTACGCCTGCTTTCCAACTACGGTAGAGACACCTTGAGACTCGAATTGGTGGGCGACGGTAAAGTCAACCAACTTTACGGTACCATCGTCCTGCAGAATTAGATTGTCCGGAGTTATGTCTCTATGAATAATCGGAGGCTGCAACGAATGCAGATACTCCACAGTCTCACATATGAGGACTAGGTGTTTGAGGGCATCTCGCTCATCCATCGGTCCATTGGTCCTAACCGATTCCTTCAGAGTTTTTCCTTCAACATATTCAAGCACCATGTAGCCACGGTGATCTTCAACAAAGCAGTCTAGTAACTTAACAATTAGCGGATGTCTTATTTTGGAGAGTATTTCAAACTCGCGACTCAAAAGCGCGATCTTATTCGCTTCAAATTCATTTCCCTTGTGTACCGGTAGAACGAACTCTTTCAGCACCACATCATCATCATCGGGACTTCGTTTTGCCAGGTAAGCAATACCTTGTCCTCCGGCACCAATTTTCCTGATGATGGAATAATGGCCATTTTGAAGTTGTTGTCCGTCGGCCAACTGACTCGCGTTAATCCGCTTGCTTGAAGGAGAAAAGCACTCCAACCAGAGTCGCGTGTGCGAGTTATGCAACTGCTCTTGCAAGAGGAGTGCGACCTGCTCGATGATCTCGGACTGCGGTGCATAAACCCGGATGTTCGACAAAAGACTGGAGGATGGAACCCATGCGATGGCATTGTTCCAACTTAACGTGTAGACCTTCGAACCATGAACCTCAATTAGAAAATCTCTGTTGGAACCAGATTGTGATGCTCCGATGTTTTTTATCTTCGTCCAGAGGATCATCTCTTTGCATTCTTGAGACTCCTCGCCCTGTCGCCCAAGCCTTATCCCTTCTTCGTCGACCGACAAAATCTGGAGGAGATCCAGACTGCGATTATATCGATGCTGAGCGACAAGGCCGAACGAAAGAATGCCGAGCGCGTATAGTGCCACAAGTATCCAGCCAATGTCCCATCGAAAAAACAACGAAGATAAGGAGCCATTGGTAAGTAACTGGCCAGCCGAGATTCCATTGACAACAACAACCCCAATCAACAAAAACGGAACTAGATATAGAAAAAAATCGCGAAGCGGACTGTGTCGAGGTCTGTCGATTGAAGTCACAATTTTCTTCCCAGCGAGTTCTATAGCCATTACTTCACTACGCCTCGCCCGTCTCGAACAGCCGCTCGGACCTGGGAAAGTCTTTCATCTACATCAACTTTCGTACACTGTTTGATCAAATCATTGAGACTGACGCTGATTTTGCCACCATCGGCGATTGCATCACATTCGGAAAGCGGTTTTGGATCGCGTCCAGTCGTAAAGAAATAGAGCGTAGCGCCAAAAGCGAACACATCGCTCGCAGGACAGGCTTTGCCTTTAAATTGCTCGAGCGGAATGTAAGAGGACTTTCCGACGACGGTACCGGTAGCGGTACCAATGAATGTGTTGGCAGCACCAAAATCTATCAAGTACAAACTCCCATCCGGTGCCAGAATTATATTATCTGGAGTGATATCACGATGCACTACAGGTGGTTCTAATGAATGAAGATAATCGACTATTTCGGTGAGTTGGCTCGCCCAATCCCAGACGATGTCCTCGGATTGCGGACCCTGGTCCATGACGATGTTTCTAAGATTCTTTCCGACTATGTGTTGTAAAACCAGATAGTGCCTGCCGTTTTCAACAAAATAATCAATCACTTTGGCAATGCGTGGATGGTCGAGCCCAGCAAGAATTTTCGCTTCTCTCTCGAACATTTCACGGGATTTCGACAATGCTTCAGGGTCACCGAGATCTTGCGTAACACACTCTTTCAATGCGGCAAACTCACCACTCTCAAGCTTGGCGAGGTACACTGCCGATAAGCCACCAAAGGCCTTATTACCCAAAACCTTGATGGATCCGTTGCGCAGCGTTGCACCGCATTCCAAAGGAACGAATGCAGTCGAACCGAAGCGGCTGCTTAACGACTCGTTCCACAACTCTGTAAATCCTAGTCGAACAACTTCATCGCCTTTCCAGGAAGCACTCAGCTTCACACGCTGTGGATCGGGCAGCTTGTACAACTTTGGTGAATAGGTATCGATCGCGAGAAACAAAAGCTCCAGCTCGGCACGATTGAAGCCGTCAATATTCAGCAGAGCATGGGCGTCATCCTTGAAGCCGAGCTTAATTTTGGTCGGATTTTCCGACGGTACATTGCGATCTACAAATACCAACACCTTCAGGTCCGACCATTCACGATACAAGTGTCCGTGGAGTTGTCGGCTGAGGCACAGTGGAAACAGTATGCCTTCCGAGTCGAAGCTGATTGTCGTATTGCCCAGCCAGGCACCTGAAAGCAGATAGCCTCCGGTCAGGGTCATCAATCCGCATATTGCCAGCACCATGAAGGTTGGCATAGCCATAGACATCACAAAAACAACCAGCCCGATTATCGGGGAGCCTAGAAGCACTATTGCCCAACTCAGCCCAGTAGATGTGGTCCACTTAAATCGACGGAAGATCGGATGCGAATATGAAAGCTTGTGCCGTTGGGCGAAAAACGAGAGCGCCTCCATACCTTCGTCGGAAGCAGCACTAATCGGAAGTTGTGGTATTGCTTCGGTCATAGCTCGAACCCTCTCAATGCCATACCCAAATTTCCAGAATCCAGATGCTTCAACGAGGCGCCCGTAATCGACCACACCGATTCCGGCTCTGCCTGAGCATCGTGATTCCACAACTACTATAATTAAGGCAATATCAGGTAAGGTTTTCCTGCCTGTACGGGTAAGAAGTCTATGCACACGGCGATCTCGGGTGCATACAATTCAGAGGCGGCAATTCGACCTGCCGACTCTAGACATCTCAGAATTCTCAACTCGCGCAGGCCTCTAGTTTTCAGTGGAATCGACCTATGAGTACGGAAGACAATCGATCGATTAATGAAAAGGCCTGGGCGATCGCATCCGATCCATCGGCCAAAGAGAAGCAATGGATGGCCGCCTGCACGCTCATCGATGGCAAAGAGGCTCCGTCCTCTCGTCAATGTCTACATCCATCTCTTGGACTACCCTGGTCGCTCAGCGTCAGCGGACTGAGTGGTCTAGGCGCTTTCATGATCTTCGGCTTTCTCTCGGCTGCCGTCTGCGAGTTGGCAGCGATAACAACCGGAGTTTTTTACACGTTTAACGGAGCCCATGCGTTCGCATTGTTGAGCGCGGCCTTCATCGCCTTCAGCTCAATTTTTTCGTTTCAACAACACATTTGGGGTGGTGGTCGAGCCTGGTCGATTTTTCATTACGCCATCGTGGCTTGCGGGGCCCTGTTGCCGTTTTCATTAGAACTATTCCTCTCACCGTCCGCATCGATCGGCAACCTCTGCCTGTTCGCGTTATGGAGTGCCGGATTCATCGGACTTTCGGCGGTGTCATCAAAGCTCACAACACGAACAATTCAGACTCTCGAATCGACCGTCGGGGCTAGGCGTGTCTTTCCTCATTCGAGATTGATTTTTGCCGCATCTGGGACACTACTGCTAACACTGACGGCTTTTCCTCCCATATTCACGGTGTTTTCAGCGATGTGTTTTTGGTTGCCCATACTTCTTATTACGTCCGGGTATTACATCGCCACCGTCAACAAGGCATCCGACTCTCAGACAGCGAGTGCTCTAGCGATCTGTGCCTGGGGTCCTCTGATTCTTGCCAACATCGTACTTATTCCGGCGCTGTTGCTCAACTCTGCATGCGCCCTATTCGTGCCGGTCTTGCAGATTTCGCTCTCAGAGTTCGCCGTTGGTTTTGGAACCATCCTCTGTTTGATAGGGGGTCCGATGATAGGGGCCCGGCTCGGCGCCAGGATGTTGCGCAAAACATCGATGGATTCATGTGAACCGATTCCGCTAGCATGTGCCCGAAACATGATCGATCTCCAGGAATAGGAAGGTTTATGGAGCGCAACGTCAAACAACAGGTCTGGGACATAGCAAGTGACCCGAAAGCACCTGAAGAGAAATGGTTGGCGGCGGTAACGCTTCTAGACGAGAAGCACGCGCTCACGGCTCCACGCACATACACACCAAATTGGATGGACTTCACCTGGTCGCTAATCGTCAGTGGAGCCAGTGCCAGTGGAGCAATGCTCTTATTTTCCGGTGTCCAGCTCATCCTTTGTACGAAAATTTCGGAGCTTTTCGGAACTGTCGCAATGGCTTCGAATGTGGCAATTGCGTTCGGCGTCTGGTTTGTGCCGTGCCTCGTTTTCAGTATGCTCTTCACCTACAAGCGACTGCTGTTCGACGGCGGCAAGCCCTGGGTTTACACACAAGCGGGTCTAGTTCTCGGATACATACTAACGATCACATTCTGGGCCGTTGATGGTCAATCTGTTCAGCCCGGGGACGGAGGTTTGCTGGTAATCTGGAACATGGCTAGCGCGGGAATAGCGCTACTCGGTACCAAGATCGCGGAACTTTCCTATCAAAGTCTGAATCAAACAGTTGGTGCAGACAAAGTCATCATACCGATGATTCGATGCTTTGCACTCATTCCATTAGTGATTGCGTCACTAGTCACAATCGGCATAACAAGTGGGTTTTACCTATCATATACGGATATATTTCTGTTTCTGACTTGCCTGGTGGCAGCCAGTTCTCTTGCTCTGGTTCTCAAATTCGACGCAGCAAAGGCATCGACGGCGCGAACGCTCGCTACCGTATTGTGGAGCCCGTTCATTCTTTCGAATGTGCTGCTTCTGCCAGTCATGATTGCCACCACTATATGGCTCACGTTCACGGGACCGACTTTCATCACTTGGGTCGACTACGCCGGAGCACTGTGCGCATTGGCCCTCTCGGTGGGCACACCGCTCACTGGTGCGATGTTGGCAAGCAAGTATTTGCAATCACGAAAAGCGATTAGTCTCTCCAGGGGTGCAACCATTCAAGCCGTCGCTTTCCAGGACGACGCGCAACAGAGATTACTCGAATCAGATAGCGAGATTCCGACAGCTCAGGCTTAGAACAAAGCTTCAACGAAAAGCTGCGGTTCGAAGTCGCGAAGATCGTCCATTTGCTCGCCGAGTCCGATCAATTTGACTGGAATTTGCAGCTCTTTTGCGATACTGAATACGACACCACCCTTGGCGGTACCATCGAGCTTGGTCAATATAACGCCGGTCAACTTGCAGACCTCGGTAAATACCTTCGCTTGCTGCAAGCCATTCTGCCCGGTGGATGCATCGAGGACAAGCAAGCACTCGAGTGGTAGACCTTGACCGTGCTTCTCAACGACACCGCGAATCTTCCCGAGTTCTGCCATAAGGTTCGTCTTATTATGCAAACGTCCGGCAGTATCGATCACGAGACAGTCGTAGTTCTCTTTCTTTGCTCGATCGATGGCGGTGAACACTACGGCTCCAGGATCAGCTCCTTCTTGCAGGCGCAAGATATCAACGCCGGCTCGCTCGGACCAAATCTCCAGTTGTGATTCGGCGGCCGCGCGGAATGTGTCGCCGGCAGCCATCAGAACACGCTTGCCTTCTTGTTTGAATCTCCAACAAAGTTTGCCGATGCTGGTTGTCTTTCCGGTGCCATTGACACCGACAACGAGAATGATATTCACCTTGCCGGGGACGCACTTGAGCTCTGGAGAAGGTGCGGCTTTCAATACAGCCTGAAATTCGCCTTTCAAAAACTCGATAACTTCGCGGCTCGTCCAGCTTTTGCCTCTGCCCTCTTTTCGCAAATGAGCAATCATGCTCTGCACATTGGCAAGACCGATATCCGACTTGATGAGCTTGTCTTCGAGATCTTCGAGATATTCATCGTCGATGGCATGACGATTGCCTGCATGTGACGGAGCGGGAGCCAGGGTCTGTGCACTGTTTTTAACAGCGGACTCCGCGCGAGGAGCCTCGGCCGTGATACTACTGGTAGCACCAGGCTCGGTAGAACGAATCAAGTTGGTAGCATCTTTGTCGGCAACAGATGTAGCAGCATCGGAAACAGCAAAGTACTGGGCGCCGCCACTGGCATAATCGGGAGGCGTGGCAACAAGCCCTCCGTTGCCGATCACTCCATCGACAGGTTTGGCATTTTCCAGAAGGTCAGGAGACTGCATGTACACCAGAGTCTCTCCGTCCCCGGTCTCATCTTCGATCGAACCTACAATCTGGGTTTTGGTCTTCGATAGAGCCGTCTTCAACTTAGACAGCGTCGAGCCCCAAAAACCTTTCCGTTCTCCGGATTCTTCCATGTCCGCTCCTATCCCTTCTTGTTTCCATTCGTATTAGTTTTAACGCGAAACTCACCGGTCTCGCGAAAATATTCAGCTTCTTCGACGAGATCGCCGAGGATGCCATTAACAAACTTGGCGGCTCTTTCATCTGCAAATCTGTGGCACAGCTCGACCGCTTCGTTGATTGCCACCTTGATTGGAACATCAGGCATGAAAAAGGCTTCGGCACAAGCCAATCTCAAAATGTCGCGGTCGATGCTCACCATCCGCTCCACCTTCCATTTCGCTCGGGCGGCTCTTATGAAATCATCAATCGCGCTGCGGTTTTCCACATAAGCCAAAACCAACTGGATTAGAAAATTTCTCACTTCCGAACGATCTTCGCGATCGAGGACAACGGTAGCGACGTGGTTGCACTTCGAGCAAGGAATTTCGATTCGCGATCTGCCGCTATGTAGCGTCATCTCGGGGATATCGATCGCCTCGGACAAGAAGTTGACGACACGATCTATTTGATGAAGCTGCGTTTTTAGCTGTTCCGATGTCAGGGTTACTGGTCTAAGGTTTTCAAGCTTATGTCTGTTCTTCGGGTCATCTGCCTCGAAATCGGCAAGCTCTTGTGAAACCTTGCTAAGCTCCGCGCTAGCGGTCTCCAGTATCTCTCGAGCATGACCCGTAAGCAAATGCACGGCCCGTCCGACCAGATCCTCAATTTCCAGTTTTTCAATCTTATTCTGATCTTTCGGTAACTGAGGCAGTACTATCACTGCCAGCTCCCGTGCGATCCGCCGTGCTGTCATGAAAGCTCCCGAAAGTCCCCACTTGACAATGAGAACGATGATAACGCCTCATGGTACCACCACTATGACAACCGTGAGTTGATGGTGGCTGTAGTGTTGCGCACATGTTAAGCCTGCAGATTGCGGAAATGAGATTGCCGGGCCTATCATCACCATATGTAGAAGCCGGAGAGCCTCGGATGAGTTTGCGAATCACTGGTGGTGGGGCGAGAGGTCGTGTAATAACGAGTCCTCGCGGGTTGGAGGTCCGCCCCACGAGCTCCAAAATCAGACAGGCGCTGTTCAACATCCTTTCTGGACGACTAAATAATGCCAAATTTCTGGATCTTTTCGCCGGAAGCGGGTTGATGGGAATGGAGGCTTTGAGCCGCGGAGCGAAAAGTCTTGTGGCGGTGGAGCTTGAACGCACGCTTGCCGACAACATAAAAGAGAGTCTTGATCAGTTTGGATTCGAAGGCGATGTTATTACCGGTGATGTCAGGCAGGTATTGTCCGAGATGCGCGGTCAAAAATTCGACATTATCTTTGCCGATCCGCCATATAAAAGCGGTCTTGCCGGGTCGACCGTGCAGTTGGTGGACCGTTACGGTCTTTTGCAGGAAGATGGTCTGCTGATAATCGAACACGCTAAGTCAGCCGATTTACCAGTTGAAAAGATATCCGTTAAACTCACTAAACAGAGAGAATATGGTCGGACCTGCCTCTCGTTTTTCGACAAGCAAGTGACGGAAGAGTAAGGACAAACAGTGACGGAAATCTCCCAACATTTGCGACTCGGGGACCTCCTTCTGGAGGCTGGAATACTGTCGTCCACCTATATCAAAGATGCGTTGGCGCGATTCGAAGAAGATGGGTTGCCAATCGGAAAGGCGCTCGTGATATCGGGTTATCTCAGCGATGGAGAGCTCAGGAACGCACTGTCCATACAGTACATGGTCAACGACCGATTGCTGACGCGAGAGGCCGCAGTCGAAGTACTGCGAACCGCGCATGGTGGCGGATTGACTCTAGAAGAATCATTCAGGAAGACCGGTCTGGTACAGCCTGAGGAGCAGGAAACTAACAAACTCGGACAGCTGCTGGTCGACAGTGACAACATCACCGAAGAAGCGGTCGAACTTTCATTGGAAGCAAACAGCGCCACTGGATTGCCTCTTGGACACATCCTTTGTCAAAAAGGTTTGATCTCTCAGCAACTAATCAATCGAGCCCTGACTATCCAACAGCACATTCGACGTGGACAGGTCATACGCGATCAGGGCATCGACTCATTGAAGTTAGCCGGCGAGCGAGAAGCAATCTTAATGACCCTCCAGATCAATCGAGGCTTCAAGAAACAACCCTTGAAGGGCACACCATTGTTCGCCGACCTTCTGCTCAATGCCGGAGTGGTCACCGACAGACAGGTTCGTGAAGCGCTTCTTGCCCACATCACAATCAACAAACCAATCGGTCAGGCATTCGTGGCGGCACGCCTCTTTTCAGAGCAATTCGTCTTGTCGGCGGTGGCAATTCAGGAGATGATGGACAACGGCACATTAGAATTGGATCGTGCTCGAGAAGCGCTTATCGAGATAAGAACAAAAGGAGTCTCTGCAATGCGCGCCGCGTCTGAGGCTTGCACTTTTCGATTGCAGACCAACCAATCACGGCAGCTGATAGCGCTTTTGCACCAGATCAACGTGCTCGACATCAACCAGATTCCGACGGAGATGCAAGAGCGCGCAATCGTCAACTACAACCAGGTAATGTACATTTGTCGGGCGCTCTTGTCTAACGGAATGGTGGACGAAAACACTCTCTATTCCTCATTACGTCTCGTTGATATGCTCACACGCGGGAAGATCGACGAAGAGAAAGCAGCTATCGCTCTGGAATTCGCCGCTCGCTCGAACACCGATGTGGAATACGCGCTCTACATGCTGGGAGTAACCGAACGAACTCGACTGCAAGAGCAAGAAATAATACTTTCGCAATAGAAAGTTAGTCGGGAACTTGCTTCTGGGCCGATTGGGCTTCAGGCTCGGTAACATGATGCACGTGGTCATGTCCAAGATCCATGGAATGACCGAATTCGGCTACTACGCAATCGCATGGTCCGTCATCGATTGAAGGAGGCTCGGCAACCGCCACTGCTGATGATACCGCATCCTTTTCGGCAGCTTTGCCGTTCGAGCCTGATTTGTCCTCAGTAGGAGGAACAGCCATCCGCCCTGTCGTTGTTGCAGGATACTTTAGTCGGTCGTGGTGCAACGTGCGCCAGACTCGAACAAAGGCCAGTTTAACACGATGGAGCTCATCATAGGTCAACGATGATTCGTTGAACTGTCCGTCTTGCCATCGGTTTTCAAAAACCTTTTCAATGGCATCGTCGACCTCTTGTTCGCTCGGATCCTTCATGCTGTGTGTAACAGCTTCAGAGACATCGGCGAGCATAACGATTGCAGTCTCTTTGGATTGCGGCTTCGGACCGGGATATCGATAGAAGCTCGCATCGACGTTTTCGACGCCGTCCCGCTGACAGGCTTTGTGATAGAAGTATGCCATCAGGGTCGTGCCCTGGTGCATCGGAATGAAGTCTTGAACCGCCTTGGGCAAGGCATACTTCTTTGCCAGTTCGATACCGTCCGTCACATGCGCCAATACGCGACTGCGACTTTCTTCCGGAGTCATCGAGTCGTGCGGATTGGTTGCTCCCAATTGATTTTCTATGAAAAACTTAGGCTTAACCATCTTCCCTATATCGTGATACAGAGCTCCTGCCCGAACCAGATTCGCGTCGGCATGGATGGCCTTGGCACCGGCTTCAGCTAGGTTGGCTACGGCGAGACTGTGTTGATAAGTACCAGGAGCCTTCTCCTCCAACTGGCGAAGCAAGGGCTGTTCGGCATCGGTAAGTTCGACCAGTCTGAAAGGTGTGACCATGCCAAATATATTTTCAAGGAAAGGTAAGGAACCGATTGCCACTATGGATGAAGCGATTCCGCCCGCGAATTGCAGTCCGACGGATTGGAGATCCGGTGTGGACGCCGGCAACCACGCCACCAGATATGGTGCAACGTGGGCGCCGAACACAATCGGAATACCTTTACCTATAACGAATGCGATAAGGAATCCCAGAGCCTGCGCAACACCGACCACGAGACCGGTGAAGACGAGTGAATTGGGTCTTCTCGAGTAGGTCAAGATGGCCGCAATAGCTCCGATCGTCAGAGCAAGAAGGTGTGAGCCGTTAATCAGTCCGCCGACGAAGAGTAAAACTACTATTGGCAAAATCAAAGCCGCAGCAACCCTACGCCGGAAAAATATCGTCAACACGAGCGCTGCGCCCGAAATCGGAACGAACTGAGGATAGGTGCTTCCCAGAAGAGCCGTGAGCACCGAGGTCACGATGCCGACTGTGTACATCAGCGCTATGGAGGTCGAAGAGAAAAAATGTTTCGGCTCGTATGTGAGCAGAAATAGCCCGGTGAAGCCGAGCGCCGCGAGCAACGATATTCCAAGGACAAAAAGAAGCGTGGTGCTTTTCACGCTCTGAATCGAAAGAGCCTGTAGCACCTGTTGTCGTTCGTCCGTGATGATCTCGCCTCGCTTGATCACTATCTCGTCTTTCTTTATCTCCCTGGTAACCGGCTTCACCATTCGGACTGCGTGGTCGGCTTTCGACTTGGTCGCGGCAGGATCAATTACGAGGTTAGGCTCCAGTGCCTGTGAGACGAGGACGGCTATGGTCTTACGCAAAGATACAGTCCAGGTATCAGGCAAAAATTCGACGACGATTCCTTCCCACTCGCTTTTGTTGGTGACGGGAAATCTGGAGAATTGCTGGCAAATGCGATTAGCGCTCTCCAACACGCTCTCCTCGAAAGAGATGAGTTGCGCGGGTGGGATAGTCACAGCGATCAGCAATTCATTTTTATCGATCGCCCCATGCTGTTTTTCATAACTGCTTAATGCCAGTCGCTCTTTCGACAACAGCTCGCCTGGTGCTACTGAAGGAGGCATAGATCTCAGTCTGGACTTGCCTTTGACCTTGACAGGTGGGTAAGGAGGTGATTCCAATCGATTCTTCAAAAGCTCGACGTAATTATCGGTAATCGGCTGAGAGGAGGCACCCGTGAGTTGTTGATATATGCTCTCGCTGGTCGTCAGGATGAATACATGTTGGTCCGGCTCGACCGCCAGGGCAGAAAGTTGCGACAGCGGTTGAATACCAAGGTTTTGCAGACTCTCGATGTTATCGAAGTGTTGTTTGACCCTCTCCAAGGTAGTTTGGTCGTGACCGCGGTCCACGACGAAATCGGGAATAACATGTTGACGAGCCTCTTCTTCAGATGATTTTGTCGCCTCGGCGTCGATCACGGTCGCGTCCTGAGGAGCCCGGATGTCCTTTTCCGCGACGTCTCCAGGCGAAATTCCCGGGGCAAAAATCTCCCCTGCCGTGAAGGAGAAGAAGAGCAGGATTGCCCCGACAAATCCGGTTGTCAGCCAGGCGAAGAAGTCTTTGCCCGACGGAAAGATAGCGCCGTGCAATTCGTCGTGGTGCTGATGCGGATTTACTTGACTAGCCGTAGCGGATGATCCGCCCTGGCGTTGCGGTGTGCTCACATTGTCACCCTGAGGACGGTTTGAGACTCATAAACAATGAGCAAACATTCAACCCTCAAACATTCATCTTACTCCTAGTTGTTTAAGCGGGAAACCGGTTATTGTTTATTGGTCAATTGGAGTGTGAAATTTAGCATTGAGTACGATTCTTGTAACGGGCGCGGCAGGCTATATTGGCTGTCATTTCGTCAGACGATTGTTGAGCCGAAGACCGGACGTCGAGATTATAGCTGTTGACAATTTATCGCTTGGTCATCGAGAGTCCTTGCCACCTGACGACCGACTGAGATTTTTCGGCAAAGACGTAGGCGATTTCGATTTCATGTCGACTCTTCTAAAAAACAACAACGTAGACGCAGTCGTACATTTCGCGGCCTTTGCCTACGTCGGCGAGTCGCAGGAAAATCCCTTCAAATACTTCGACAACAATGTCGTTGCGACACTCAATCTGTTCAAAGCGATGCAAGAAGCGTCAGTCGACAAACTAGTGTTTTCTTCGAGCTGTGCCACATACGGCAACCCGGATTATTGCCCGATCGATGAAAATCACCCGCAGCGTCCCGTGAGCGTCTACGGGATGACCAAGTTCATCATCGAAAAGGCAATTCAAGCGCTTGCTGACGCGAAAGACTGGTCTTTCGTCAGTCTTCGCTACTTCAATGCGGCCGGCTGCGACGAGTCTTCAGACATTGGAGAGAGTCACGATCCGGAGACTCATCTCATACCGTTGACATTGCAAACCGCAATCGGACAGCGCGACCAGCTGAATGTCTGGGGCAACGATTACGACACGGCCGACGGCACTTGCGTTCGCGATTACGTTCATGTCAACGACCTGGCCGATGCTCATATCCTCGCACTAGACAAATTGAAAGAAAAAGCAAAGTTGTCTCTTAATCTGGGCTCGTCGGTGGGAGCATCGGTGAAAGAGGTGATCAGGGTGTGCGAAGAGGTCACGGGCCGCAAAATCAACGTAAATTACTGCGCTCGTCGTCCAGGAGATGCGGTTGCGCTTTACGCCAACAATGATAAGGCGACCGAAATGCTCGGATGGAAGCCTGAGTACAGCCTGGAAAAAATCGTAGAGACGGCCTGGCTGTGGGAGCAGAACAGAAAATTCTAAGTGTCTGTTTATTTGCCTATTCCGGCGAGGCTGTCGCTTGCTTGCTCTTGCTGGTTGTGTTGTGAATGAAGCTTGAGCGTGGTATCGAATTCGATGCTTTCTTGAAGCGCTAGATACTGGAGGCGCAGATCGGCATTGTCCAATTCGAGCTCTTCAATGCGCCGCTCCAGACGCTTGCTGTCATGCTTGCCGGAGATTCGCTCTCGTACGGCGGGGAACAGGCTAAATATAGTCAACAGGATAAAGGGCCATACTCCTGCATGTAAAAAACTAGAGGACAAGGCGACCACGATTGTAATGCCGATGATAAACCAGAAAGGGCTGGTCGCTACCAGTGCGACCAGGGCAGCAACTTTGACGGCGCCACCGTCCGATTTCTCTCTAATGATCACAGTGCGTTCTTTCTCGACCATAAAACCTCGGTGGATTAAAACACTTGCAGCGACGACACTACATTTAGTATCACCAGCAATAACAACCTTGAACCGCTCTTCGCCTTTGACCAATCTGGATGAAAGAGTTGGTATATCGTACTAAGGTTCTTTGCATCCCACAAGTGACACGGACCGACACCGGCGAAAGCAACACATTAGATTTGACTAAAAAACGCGATTGGCATAACCAGTAGGTATGCAGGCGAACCGGCAGCAGCCAATAAAGATAGAATTAAGACCATCAAGAAGGTGCACAGATGGGCAGAGCGGTGTGAACAGTGCGGCAAGAAGGTAGCATCTCGATCACGAGGAGATGTCACCCGATGGGACTTAAGGCTCGAGCTCTGTTGTTGCCGAACCCGATCGTTGCCGGAACATAGAAGGGTGGCGAGCGATCAAGCAGAGATAGAGATTAACGTTGTCAACGACTTGTTTCCAAAAGACAGGTACAAGCCGCTTGGCGAACTTGGACACGGTTCTGCCGGCAATGTCTATTTATGCCGTGATCGAGTACTCGGGAAGAAGGTGGCAATCAAGACTCGACGCAGCACCCCAGATCAACTAATCAGCTTCCAGCAGGAGGCAAGAGCAACAAGCGCTCTGCAATATCCGAACATCGTCACCATTCTGGACTTCGGCACAACCAACGAAGGTGCACCGTATATGGTGCTAGACTTCGTACCCAGATCTCCACGATCTATCTCTGGCGGAGACGAGCACGAACATTGATGGACTGAAGCAGCTCACTGACGTCGAGCTTCACGGGCTTCACGTCACTGGGTGCCGGGACTTAACGATCAGTGTTTAGACCTGGTCATCGAACGTTGGCCCAATATCAACGCATTGTCAGTCGGTCTGACTGGTATCACCGATGATGCTTTCACCAAGATCGCAAATATGCCCAATTTGACCTACCTTGGAATCACCGGAATGAAGGCGTCAAAGGAGCAGATTGAGGCATTGAAGGAAAGTAGAATTCGGGAGCTCTTTTGTGCCGAAAGCACTATCGACGACACCGGTCTGTCGGCCATCGCATCGATAGAATCGCTCGAATTCGTTTCGATTCGGGACTGTCATTCCCTTTCGGATGACGCCATAGAACAATTCAAGAAATCTCGACCGGATGTTGATTTCCGAGCCATTGGCAGCCAATTGAGAAACAAGCGTGTGGATGAGCTCAAGTCACTGTTGATCGATTCAGAAGAGGTCATGGATATGGAGGACAAGCGTGGCATCACTCACAACCGCTGACCTTTTCGCCAGGCATATATACGTTGAGATCTTGAGTTCTGTTTCATAAGATAAACACATTAAAAACTTAGCTCTCAACAATGACATAATTACTTGAATGACTATAATCCAAAGCCATGGACATCAGCTCCCGGAAGACGGCAAGAAGGCGTCGACCGGTGCATACGAAAGACCGGTCAAAGCATTTATGGCAGGTGAAGAGAAGAAAGTAAGGACGACCGTGTTGTCCACGGGAGAGACCTCATCAGACAAGAAGTCTGACGCGACGCTGCGTCCCGAGAGCCTGAGCGAATACATCGGACAGTCACGACTGAAGACGATGCTTACGATGTCGATATCGGCAGCGCGCACACGCAACGAGCCGCTCGACCACGTTCTGCTCTACGGACCGCCCGGTCTGGGGAAGACTACGCTGGCACGAGTGATCGCCAATGAGATGAGTGCTCGAATTCATATGACCTCCGGTCCGAGCCTCGAAAGACCGCGCGATATCGTCGGTCTGGTCCACCAGCTCGAGCAAGGGGACGTCCTCTTTATCGACGAAATTCACCGTCTCAACAAAGTGGCAGAGGAACTTCTGTATCCTGCGATCGAAGATTTCGTCATCGACCTGACCTCCGGGAAGGGTCATGCCACCAGGACGATGAGACTGCCCTTGCCCAGGTTCACTCTGGTTGGAGCAACAACTAAGGCCGGTCGACTATCCAAAGCCTTGCGCGATCGTTTTGGATTTGCTTGCCGTCTTGAGTTTTACGATCTGTCCGAACTCAGTTTGATTGTGGCAAGGACGGCCGCCCTTCTATCGGTGACGGTCGACGAAGGAGCGGTGAAGGCGATTGCTTCGAGAGCGAGGGGCACGCCGCGAATCGCCAACAGATTAGTGCGGCTCGTCCGCGACTTCGGACAGTTCCAGGGCCAAAACGTGGTCGACGAAGCATTCGCGATTCAGGCGCTCGAGTCATATCAGGTCGACGCATTCGGTCTGGACAATACCGACAGACGTTTTCTTGAAATATTGATTCAGCACTACGACGGTGGACCGGTCGGCATCGATACAATTGCAGTCACTCTAGGTGAGGACAATGAGACGCTCGAAGATGTCTATGAGCCATTTCTCATCCAAGCCGGCTTCATACAGCGCACGCCACGTGGGCGAGTGGCGACTGTTAGAGCATATAATCATCTAGGTTTAACTCCTACACAATCACAGCAACTAAAGATGGATTTCACCGAAGTTGACAAATCATCGGAATGATGAAGGAGACTTAGGGCGTTGACGTCATGTAGTCTGAAATCATCGCGGTTGACCAGGTTAGCGGCAACGGTCGTGGCAATATTCCTGATACCGTTGTTCGTGCCGGCATCGGCACTGGGTCAGGCTGACCAGAACAAGGCAGATGTAGTCAGAGTACAGAAGCTCGTGAAACCGGACAAGACCGGTCCACAAAATACAGGAGAAGCCAACAGCACTTCATCTGCCCGATCGGTGGCGGCATCATCCGGTACCGCTGGCGATACCGTATTCGGCGGAGCCAACCTCGATGAAGAGATGGTCGTCGGAAAAGTTCTCTCAGTAACGGTCCCGAAGATCAACAAAGAATTACTCCAACACACGGGCATGGTCACTCAGCATCAGACTGTCAGAGTGCGGGTGCAAGAAGGACCTCTCAACGGCAAGGAATTCGTAATTCCTCACGAATTGACTGACAATCCAGCCTTCAACATCAGCGTCAAACCCGATCAGGAAGTGGTATTAGCAGTAGTACCAGGTCAAGACGGACAACTCGATATCAGCATCGCCGACTACCACCGCGCTCCAGTCCTTTTCGGACTGCTTGGCGTATTTCTGGTCGCCTTTCTACTCTTTGGCGGCAAGAAAGGGGTTAAATCGCTGATTGGGCTTCTAGCGACAGTGCTGCTGATAGGATGCATACTGCTACCCTTGAGCCTGAAGGGTTACAACCCGCTGATCACTGCCGTCGGAATCTGTTTACTGGCCACCGCAACTAGCATATTGTTGATCGGCGGGCTCTCGAAGAAATCACTTTCCGCCATCATCGGCACCGTAGGCGGTGTCATTATAGCGGGAGTCTCGGCGCAGCTCGTCATAGACTACGCTCCCTTGACAGGTCTCTCCAGCGAAGAAGCTCAAATTCTGCGCGGCTCGGTTTTGGTCCAGGAGTTGCCATTTTACTGCGGGCTTCTAGCAGCAGGGATGTTGATAGGCGCACTGGGAGTGATAATGGATGTCGGAATCTCAATTGCCTCATCAGTCGCCGAGGTAGCAAAGGCCGATCCGAACGCGACAACAAAACAATTATACGAAGCCGGAATGAACGTCGGTCGCGATATCATGGGCACGATGACGAACACACTAATCCTGGCATATGCTGGAAGTGCCCTGCCCCTCCTCCTCCTGGCCACCCAGATGCCAAGCATCAAACTCCTCAACCTGGACTTATTCGCGACGGAAGTAGCGTCCGCTTTGAGCGGCAGCCTCGGTCTGACATTCACCATCCCTCTCACGGCACTTGCCGCCGCAAAACTGATGTCGGATAAGAAAGTATGAAGCGAGTCGTTTTCGGATGGATACTCTGCCTCATCGCAGTAGCCGGCGTAATGGTCGGGGGGCTGCTTTTCTCTGTATTGCTAGCGATCGGTTGCGTACTGGGCGGGCTCGAATTCATCGGAATGGCTCAAGCCAAGGGTTACAGGCCGTCGAGCCGGATTGTAATAGGAATGATCATCGCTTTCATCGTGCTGGCTTCATTGCCAAAACTTCCAGGAATTCACCTGCCCGAGACATTTCCTCTTTCACACTATCCAATTCTTCTGACCGTCGGCATATGCATTTCATTCTTTCGTTTGGTACTTCGATTCGAGAAACATCCTGCCACCATTGCCGATATTGCCTCTACCATCATGGGTTTCATCTACGTCGGATGGATGCCAAGCCACCTAATTCTACTTAGAAATCTGGCCCCACCCGGTACGGAAAACATATCGAATCCATTGCAACAACCAGGTCTCGCCTATGTGTGGGTGAGCCTCTTTATAATCTGGGCAACCGATGTTCTGGCTTACTACTGCGGGAAGAAATGGGGCAAGACGCCGTTGTATCCCGAGATAAGTCCCAAGAAAACGGTGGAAGGAGCGATCGGCGGCCTTGTCGCTGCGATTTTCTGGGCATCGGTCGTGGTTTTTACCGCCGACCACTATTTTTTCCCTTGTCATCCGTTTCAATTCAAAATCTGGCAAGCACCAATCATGGGACTTGTCGTGTCCGTAGCCTCTCAACTCGGCGACCTGTGCGAATCGCTGATGAAGCGAGATGCCGGGCTGAAGGACTCGAGCGACATGATCCCTGGTCACGGAGGCTTTCTCGACCGCGGAGACAGCCTGTTGTTCGGAGGACCGATTTCTTTTTATTGGATTAAAATCGTTGTGCTTGGCATTCTGTAACGCAGAATATCCATTTTTCGCCTGGTATCATATACTTATTGCTGCCTGGAGAGGTGGCTGAGTGGTCGAAAGCGGCTTCCTGCTAAGAAGTTGTATGGTCAAAAACTGTACCGTGGGTTCGAATCCCACCCTCTCCGTATCCAACTGCCGGGGCTTCCAGCTCCGGCAGATTTCTTTTTGCACACTTGGCAATCCGCTCCGGAGTTGCGTAATACGGAGCGCTGGCCGCCACCAAGCAAGATCGCGCCATTCTCGCCGGAGTTCGGCTCCCAGCTCCTGCGCCTTTAAACGCGCGTTGGATCTATCTAATTGATGACGAGCTCATTTAGTGACTAAACACCAGAAACCTGAAACTCGATACGATATTAGATATCGGAGATTTCCGTAACCAGTTGAGTTAGTCGATCTTTAGTATTTTTGAGCCGTTTTGTGTGCTCCATGACGAGCTGCACGTTCTCAAAATTGCTACTCTGCATGGCTTCAACGCCAACCTCTTGAAGCGTTCGCATTGCCTTATCAATTTCGAAAATAATGGCGCCGAGCTTATCGATTGCTGTCTTTTGTGCGAAATCAACCAATTTGACAATGTCATCAGGTTCTGAAGAGGTCAGATTTTGATCCGGCTTAAGCAGCGACGTGAGCGTCTGCCTGGCTGGAGCCTCACGATCCTTTGAGGCGGGCTCTTGAGGAAGGCCGGGGATTTCCGCCTCTGGAGCCGAGAACAAGGAAGAAAGGTCGGGGCCGGACGATGGAGCTGGGGCCGGAGCCGGCGGAGGTGAGAACAGGTGTGCGAGATCAGTAACCGGCGTCGGGACGGCCGGTTGAGGCGTCGATGGCGCAACCGGTGGCTCCTGAGGTGCTGGAGGGGGCGCTGGAGCCGGCGGAGCCGGCATAGAGGTCGGCGGCGCGAGGTGGCCGGGATCAACGTTGCGCCGAACCAGCCCCGCCAAACCTCGCGATTGTGGTGGCGAATCTGGAAGCGGAGCAGCCTTTTCTTCCTGTGCCGGTGGCGCCGGAAGCGGTGGCGCTGGAAGCGGTGGCGCTGGAAGCGGTGGAAGCTGCGACGGAGGCTGAGGAGCCTGGGGAGCCGATCGCGTAACATTGCTGAAAGCTGGTTGCATGTCCTGGTGGCTGGAAGTCGGCAAAGCAGGCGGCGGCGTGGGCACGCTCACAGGCGCTGCCGGAGGACTGTCAGCCCTTTTACTCTCCTGCGCGAGCTTGAGCCAGGGTGCGGGTTGGTCATCGATATCCTCTATCGGAGTAGTGGAGTGCATACCGGAGTGCTCCGGCAAAAGCGCTGTAGATACTCCCAGAGGAGGAGCAGCGAAAACCGAGGCTGGTGGCTGCAATGGCGCTTGTGGCAACGGCTGAGGAGGAGGAGGAGGAGGAGGCATTGGAACGGAGTTATCGTTATGGTTAGTTGGCGGCATTCCGAATTGGGCTTCATCGGCCGTGCTGCGCAACGCGGGCGCAGGCATCGGCGGTGGGCTCCCAGGACCGAGGGGAAGACCAGACGGCACGCCGGGAGTCATCGGCGGAGGAGCCGATGGAGGCATAGCCGGCATCGCTTGGTGTGAGTCTGAACTGAGTTGTCCGATCTGCGGTTGCAGACCTGGAGCGGCTGGCGGAGGCGGTGGTGGCGCCCCTGGTGCTGAAAATCCACCGGCACCAAATCCGCCTGGAGGCATCGGCAGAGGTGGAGCACCTCCTGGAGGTGCGATGCCGCTGCCGGGTAGAGAAGCCATTTGACCGGGAGGTGGCGGCATCGCTCCTGGAGCCGGAGCAAATCCCGGAAATGGTCGAGTCTGTCCTGTCGGCGGAGGGAATCCGCCGCCAGGAGCCATGAATGCAGGTGGCGCACCGGCACCGGGCAGAGTCTCAGGTCCGTTGGAGCGCGTTGAGCCTTCGGGTGCTCTAAATACGGCTGGTTGAGCTTGTCCAGAACGCTCAGCTACGCCAACCAGCTTTCGCACTTCATTGGTTTGGATGGCCCGATCGAGATCTTCCTGTTTTCCAGCCTCGTCCATCAACCTCTTCAATTTCTGAGAACGAGTTTCGGAGTGACTTCCGCTGTCACTACCGTACAAATCGGATTGTCCTTCGAGGAAGCTATCAGTGTCATACGGACGCTCTGGTATAACTTGCGCAACGACGTTGGATTCAGAGCTCGAAAAGGTGAACCGTTCGTCAGACGAAGCCTGTCCAGTTGCTACTTTGATCAAATGGGTAATCAGACGCCTAGCCAATCTCGGAACCTCAGAGACAAGAAGTGTCTTGCCTTCGATTCCCCAAACAACCCCCTCGTCGGTGTTGGAAGGCATTCGGTTGATCTTGATATATGGTGGGAAATCTCCGCCATTAGGTGTGAAGCCCATCAAAAAATCAGTCGGGATGAAAAATCCAAGTGCCTGCGCCTCTTCCGCCCAAATTATGAAAGTCCAATAGCGGGTGGATAGATGACCGCGCATGTATCGAATCTTAGCCAGGAACTCGACTTTTTCCTGCCAACCTGCCGGACGCTCGCAATTGATTTTTACGTCTGCATCGGTCGAAACTTTGTTGAGCTCGAATGAATAGCGCTGCAAATGATCGAAAAGAATATCCATCAAAGCCGGCATAGAAACCAGAGAGTCATCAACCAGGCTACCGGTCATGATTGTCTCTTCAGCAGCTCCGGGACTCTCTTCAATGCTGTGCAGCCACCTGGATGTCTCTTCGCCGGTGAACTTATCCTTCATCGAGCTGAGATATCGCTGCTTGGTCTCCAATATTCGACGTTTAAGGTCGGGCTTCTCCTGAGGAGGAGGAGTGCTGCCCAGTTGCGGTCTCTTTTCGTCATTGTCGCGCATGAAATAACCTCGAGCGATTCAATAATTGAGTTATTTGTTCTTCTTCAGGTTGACCAGGTAGAACTCGTTTCGAATATCAGAGTGGACGATTGAAAGATTCAACTGCGAGCACCATTCGCTCAGGGTTCTGTCACCCGGAAGTCGATGCGGGACGATGTCCGGTTCGTTGAGATGGAGAGATTCTTGAAACTCCACACCCAGGGGATGACTGATAATAACGCGCCCCTCTCCCGCCAACAGCTTAACGGCTGCTCTCAAAGCCTCCATCTGATCAAACATATTCCCGAAACAAGCATTGAAGAAAACTACATCAAAAACTCTTATATGTGATGGGAAATCGTCCGGATGCGCCGAGGCTATGTCTTTCTGGCAAAAGTGCACGTTACCGAATCGCGATCGTGCTTCGCTTAACATTTTCTCTGACAGATCGAGTCCGACCAGGTTGGTGGGTTGGACTCCGAATTCGAAAAAGTGATTGATGAGACAGCCGACACCCGTTCCCACATCTAAGACGCGAGAATCGGCGGCAAGATTGGCGCACTGCACAATGTGCCTGGTGCGCGCTTGAATCTCCTCCGGAATTGGGCGGCAAAAGAATTCAGAATATCTGTCAAAGTAGGCTCGCTGCCTGTGTATATGGTCGTCTTTCTCATTCAACTCCGAATTTGACTTAGTCATTCCACAATCCTTCGGTACAATGAGAGATAACTTCGGCGGATCGCACATTGCTTCAATCTTATTCCTCCGAACAGCCAGTTATTACCGAAGAAGTCTAAAGTCGAGTTGGTTAAACATGACCAAGAAAGTTGGCGAAAAGCAGAAATTCAAATTTCGAGTAGGCAAAGACAATGTCGAGTCTTCCGACGCGCACAAAGACAAACTGGCGAAGTTGGAAGCCGAAGTTTCAGCCAAGGACAATAGCTCTAGCCTTTCAATCGAGTCCACCCAGAGCGAGGTGCGCGACACCCTATTCGCGACTCACGGGACCTCGAAAAAGCTGACGCTTTTCTGGGGCATTGTAGTGCTCAGCGTGATACTGTCCAAAGTTCCAGGTGCGGAACTCTTATTCACACCGCTCAACCAGTTTGCCACCATGGTGCACGAGATGAGTCACGCGATAATGTGCGTGCTCACAGGCGGATATGTCTCTGGTATGACCATCGTGGCTGATGGACAGGGACACGGAGGCCTGACCATGGCGCATGGCGGGATCCCATTTCTCGTGACGCAGGCTGGCTATCTGGGGACAGCCTTTTTTGGCTGTTCGCTCGTCTATTTGAGCCAGTTCCACAGACTTTCCAAAGCACTTCTGGTGGGCATGGGCTCGATGATGGGAATAGCATCAGTCTTTTTCATCGCCCCGACCATCTTTTCACCGATCTTCGTGCAAGCGCTGTTCAGCTTGCTCTGGGGAGTAGCCATGTCGGCGGTGACAATCTATCTTGGTGTCAAATTGAAAGACGCCAAAGCCAACCTCGTGGTTCTCTTCCTCGCAATTTATACAGCCATGGACAGCCTGCGTTCGATAAGCGTGGTCCTCTCTGCCTCCATTTTCGGATCTACGGCATGGTCTGATGCAACGGTCATGGAACATAACTTCATTTTGCCGTCATTATTCTGGAGCTTTCTGTGGGCGACACTATCGGTAGTACTACTAGGCACGACCGTTTGGTACACCTACGGTATAGGCACATTAAAGAAAAAACTGCCCGGCAAATCGACGTCGACAAAGCTGATTAAACGCGACAAGTAGAGGTCTACTGCGTTAAAAACGCTGAAACTACATTATTTTCGATAAAACTAACCAGGTCCGTTTTGCTCCCTTTTCGTGGCACTATCTGCAGTGCATTGGGCTGCCCATTGTCGCTGTAGAAGATCACGGCGCCTTTCATTTTTTGCCCGTAATCGAGTACCTGAAGAATCGCCTCGACTTTCACATCGGTACCGAGCTTCAAAACGCTGGCAGATCCATCCGCGCTGATGCCGCTCTTCGCCAACAGCGCAAATTCGGACTGTGCTATTGCTTTCAGGTCCGAACCACGATCTCTGGAATAGGCGATTGTATAAACATCTCCCTGTTCGGGTCCAGAACCAGGTCCGTTGGAAGACAGCGATTCGGCCTGATCGGAGCAACAGCGCCAGTCACTGAATACTTTGAGGCTACCAATATAACAGTGCGGCAACTTGCTATCTAACCGGCTCGTGGTCGCCATCTGTTTCTCTGAAAATACATCATCTCTGGTAGTAATCGATTGATGCGACTGATTACCGCCGTCGGCACTGGCTTGTCGGTTGAAAACCGACGGCAAGAACACGTAGGCCGACACGCCGACCGCCACGGCCAGAACACTCAGGCCGATAGCAATCATCTTGACCGATCGGCTCACCAGAGGCTCGTTCTCGACAGTCCCAGCCAGAGAATCTTTCATTTCGTCCTGCTCAAGGCGCAGTCGCGAAGTTGTCGTTCCTTGCGTCACTTCGGCACCTCTTTCGGTATCATCATCTCGAGACGATACCAATTTGTTTGGACCGGTGATTTGCAAATCGGTGACTGGAAGACCGACGGACCCCAGGAGTGCTTTTCGCAACTCATTCATGCTGACGAATCTTTCTTTAGGATCCTTAGCCAGACACTTGAGGATTGCTGATTCAAGCGAGGCTGGAAAGGAAAGCTCCGGGCACACCAATTGAAACGGTCGGGCATCGTCTTGGATCTGACTCATCATCGTATCCATCGGGGTGGCACCGTAGAACGGAGGAATACCGGTGAGCGCTCGATAGAACATGCAGCCAACCGCATAAATGTCGGTCCGCTCATCTAGCTTTTTGCCGCTACACTGCTCAGGACTCATATACAACGGACTGCCGAAAATTTCTCCCGTGCGGGTGAGCTTGGAGATGGATGAGCCGTCGGGACCCGCCAGTTTTGCTATTCCGAAGTCGACGATCACGGCCAGCTCTTTGCCGTTGGTGTCGTGCGTAATAATGATATTGCCGGGCTTGATGTCTCGATGAACAACGTTATGACTGTGGGCGTGGAAAAGCCCCTCGCAGATCTGCAAGAACAGAGGCATGGCTCGCTCGACGTCGAGTATCCGCTCATTTTTCATAATCGCGGCGAGATCCTTGCCCTCGAGGAACTCCATTGTCAGGTAGGCGCTCTCATCCTCGAGGACGCCAAAATCAAGTACTTTGACTACATTGACATGCCTGAGCGCCGCAACGGCCTGAGACTCCTGCTGGAAGCGCTTAAAGCTGGCGTCATGAACGAGCTCCTTGCGGAGCATCTTGAGCGCCTCTATCCGGTCCATCATCTTGTGCCGGACCTTATAGACCACGCTCATTCCGCCAGAGCCAAGCTCCTGCAGAATCTGATACTTATCAAGAAGGGTCGCGCCAACGTAGCCTGCGGGTTGGCTCAATTTGCTGCCGTCGGCTGGACAAGTCTGTTCGTCGCCTGTAGCGACGAAGCCACATTTGGAACAGAAGCTCTGATCTTGCTCGATCGCCACGTCCGCCTTACGTCCACCGATGCACATCAACTATGACAGAATTCGGGTTGCAAAACTACTGACAAACTTACCCATTCGGGCTCAAACTTCTTGACTATCCCGGTCAGGATTTAACTTCTTTAAAAAAGAATGGCGCAAACAGAGCTATAGACAGGCTTAGGAGTACAATTTCAGTTGCCGTTGCAAACGGATTGATATCGTGTCGCTTCTTTGCGAGTTCTCGCGCCCCTGGAGGAGTAATGGTGACCACTACAGAAAAACTGCCGCCGGCAACAGACCATGATGAGTCTCAAAATGAGTGGGATACCGAAGACTTCAAAATGGCCCAGACATACCTGGACAAAACGACGCGCTGGATGAAGCTCGACGAAAATGTGCTCTTGCCGCTGCGTAATCCAAAGAGAGCGATGACGGTAATGGTGCCGGTCAGGATGGATGACGACACAGTCCGCTCATTCGTCGGGTATCGCGTACATCATGATCTTGCAATGGGTCCCGGCATGGGCGGAGTGAGATTCAGCGCCAATTTGACAATGGGCGAAGTCGCATCGATGGCGATGCGCATGACCTGGAAATGCGCCCTAATGAATCTGCCTTTCGGCGGTGCGCACGGCGGTCTCCGCATCGATCCACGAGATCATTCCCAAGGTGAGCTGGAACGAGCCACGCGCAGATATTGCTCGGAAATCATAGAACTGATTGGACCAAATCAGGATATCCAGACACCCGACTTGAACACCAACGAACAGACAATGGCCTGGATTCTAGATACATTCAGTGTCAACGTCGGCAACACTATTCCTTCGATCGTGACCGGCAAACCGAAATCGATCGGCGGATCGCTCAGCTCCCACCATGCCACTGGATATGGTGTCGCACTCGTGACGAGGAAGGTAGTCCGCCACCACGATTTGGATAGAAAGACTCCGCGAGTGGTGATTCAAGGCTTCGGTCAGGTGGGCTCCGCGCTCGCGATGAGCCTCAAATCAATGGGATTCCTGATCATGGCTGTTTCCGATAGCCGTGGCGGCATCTATAATCGTGACGGACTCGATTTGCAAGTCGTCCAGGACTATAAAGCCAAACATGACACATTAGAAGGCTGCCCTGGCGGTGATCCGATTAGCAACGAAGATCTCCTCACCATTGATTGTGACATTCTCGCACCATGTGCGGTGAGCAACCAAGTCAACCGAGACAACGCCAATCAGTTAAAGTGCAAGATTCTCGTTGAAGGCGCCAACGGAGCCGTAACGCCTGAAGCTGATGAGATGCTCGAATCACGCGGCATTATCGTGGTACCCGATATTCTCACGACCGGCACCGGTGTGACCGTTGGTTATTTCGAATGGGTGCAAGGACTGATGAGACTGCTCTGGACGGAAGACGAAGTCTATTCCCGACTGGAAGAGCTAGTCGACCGGGTCACGACCAAAGTGTTCAAGATGTCGGAACAATATGGCGGCTGCTCCTTGCGGATGGCGGCGATGCGTATCGCTATCGATAGGGTGGTCGAAGCGCGCTGGTTGCGCGGGCTCTATCCATAAAGCTTTCTGGAAAGGCAGCTGAGAGTTCTAAGTGACCGAACAAGAAAATAATCAATCGGAATACGATGGTATGAAGCCGGGGCTAATCTCCCGGAGCCGCGTCGGCCTAGCCGTCGCAGCGCTAATTTTCCTCGTTATTATCCTTGTCAGCGAGTTTACCCCGATAGGCCAGCTTCTTCAGTTTGGCTCCAACAAACTCAGAATTCACATCCTCTCGACCCCCATCCTGGACAAGATGAAGACGGAACAAACCGTTATGGACGTGTCCGATCGGGTGCAGCAGATTCCATATAGCAATCTCTTGCGTGTCGATAACCGGGCCGGTCGGCACACCTACTATGTAATGAGCGACAAGTGGGAGCTTCACGAGATCGTACCTGAAGCCAACGGCGAGATGCCGCCTGAGGGTCGAACTCTCGTTCCGTACATTTCATTTTCCGAGACAACCGATCATGTGGACGAGCTGAGATACGATGTCGTAATCGGTCCGCTCACAGGCTTCACCGTGGGAGCCGGTACCGATTTTGACTTTGAGAATAATCCCCCACTG
>JAIERK010000140.1 GCA_019746975.1 Candidatus Obscuribacterales bacterium | reverse complement strand
AGCAGGAGTCTCGCCAGGCTTCACGACAGGCTCTGCAGGCTTGACCGCGGCAGGTGTCTCGCCAGGTTTGACGACGGGTTCTGTGGGCTTGACCGCGGCAGGAGTTTCGCCAGGTTTGAAGATGGGCTCTGTGGGCTTGACAGCGGGGGTTTCTCCCGGCTTGAGTGTGGGTGGCTTGGCGGCGGGAGTCTCGAACGGCTTGATTCTGTTGACTCCGAGCGGCTCGCCGGACCTGAGACTAGCGCCACCGCCAGTAGTGCTGGTGCCAAGTTTGGTTTCTCCTTGCAGACTGAGCCCGCCAGGTTTGAATCCTGTCGCTCCACCGCTATGCGTTAACGGATCTCCGCCGAGTCCAGGTCTGAACGGCTCACCGCCCGGTCTCAAAGATGTCGGCGTTCTTAGGGCTGACGCATCTTTCGCGAGAGGCTGCGTCAGTGTCCCTGTTGGACGCATGTCGCCCGCGTACGCACTTGGATTGAACTTCGAACCGCCAGGCAGTGCCGAAGCGCCATCCCCTCCAAGTGTCCCGAGCTTACCTCCTGGTTTGAGCAAAGACGTTGTGGAACCGGTCTGCATGCCGAGCATGTTCTCGCCGCTCCGGAGGAGACTGGTTCCTCCGGTCTGCATGCCGAGCGCGTTCTCGCCGGTTCTGAGTAGGCTTGTACCGCCGGTCGTCTCACGACCCGCGGTGATGAGGCGAGTGCTCAATGAGGAACCGCCAGTCAGTGAGCCACCACCGGTGGCTACCCTGCTGAGCTCGCCGGGCGCTACGCGTGCCGCGAGATTCTCTGAAGCTCCGGCGACTTTCGTCACCAAACCTGGTCTGGTGAGTGGTGTGGTCGTAGCGGTTTTAGCTGCGACTACAGACACCTCTTCTGCTCCTGCGAGTGCTTTCGCCGGTCTGAGCAAAGCTGCGGCTTCGCCCATGGCGCCTAACTCTTTCTCCGTATTGATGAGCGCGCGCATCGCTCGGATGTCGGTCGATAGACCTTGCACCCCTTTGGAGGTCCCTCCGCCTCCCAGGAAGAGGGTGGACACAAAACCGGTGCCTTGTCCGAGGAAATCGGCTTTGTCACCAGCTGAGCCTGTCCTGAAATCAGTAATGGTCTTGTCTATTGCCTTTCCGAAAGCCGCGGAGGTCTTCCCGTCTCCGAGTCCTACGGTGTCGGCGGCCAGGTCTTTGACCACGCCTGATACGCTGACGGTCGTTTTTGCAATGTTCTTCAGTACGAATTCGTTGCCGGTCTTCTTCCCGGTTAGTGTGCTTGTTAGTTCTGTGGTTTCGTCCCGTTTGCCGAAGGCGATGTCTGCGAGACCTTCGGCTTGATGAACGATACTCTTTTGGAAACCGCCGCCGAAGCGTTCGACAACGCCTTGATTTCGTTTGTCTTCGGCTGCTTTCTTCTGTTGGGCGACGGTCTCGGTTGTGACGACCGCGCTCAGCTTCGCTTTCATAGAGGCGTTCTTGGAAGCGGGAGGCGTGAGCGCCGTCAGAGTCAAGCGTTCTTGACTGGACAGCGGAGCTACCGGCGGGGTAGGCTCTGCGGCTGGTGCTGGCTCGACCCTAGGCGTGGGTGCGGGCTCAGATTTGACTTCTGGTGCTGGTAGCGCAGTTTTCTTCTGGTCTTGAGATTTGCCGAGAATAGACGGTTTCTTATCGCTGACCGAAGTAAGGCTCAGCGTCGACTTAGTCGCGTCTTGATCGCCGGAGTTTGGCTCCTGCGGTGTCTCTTTCAATAAGTCGTTTGAACGGGAAGACATAAAGAGGTTTTTTGATGCCGCCGCTGGTTCCAGAAGTCCTAGGGGGACCTTGCCTACTGGTTGAGATACAATCTCGGTGAACGCATCTATCCGGCTATGTGTGATTTTGGACAGTTGCAAAGAGGGTTTTTTCCCAGAATACTGGCTTGATTGCCGCAAAACATGGGGAGATTACGTAGCTGCCGCCCTCAATATGTAAAGAAACATCAGAATTAATGTATGTTCTGATCTCTACTCTGTTAGATTCCCCGCATAGAAGCGTTTCTAAACTCGTATTTCCCCCACCAGCGCTAGTTTTCAGGCATATGGATTGGACTCTAATTAACGAAACCGCAGATACCATCCTGGAAAAGGACCCGGCTGCCCGCAGCAAACTCGAAGTGTATCTGTGCTACCCCGGCTTCCACGCGGTCGCGCTTTATCGATTTGCCAATATCCTCTACAAACAGGAGCAATACACGCTTGCTCGCTGCCTTTCGCAGTTTGCCCGCTTTCTTACCGGTATCGAGATACACCCCGGTGCTTCCATAGGCAGGCGGTTTGTCATCGACCACGGGATGGGAGTGGTCATCGGTGAGACCACAGTCATAGGTGACGACTGCTTTCTCTACCAGGGCGTCACTCTGGGAGCTGGGGCGGAAGCCAGGCAAGGCGAGGAAA
Source organism: Candidatus Obscuribacterales bacterium (assembly GCA_019746975.1). Taxonomy (GTDB): domain Bacteria; phylum Cyanobacteriota; class Vampirovibrionia; order Obscuribacterales; family Obscuribacteraceae; genus JADYXR01. The sequence continues at coordinate 29,910 of JAIERK010000140.1, read as the reverse complement.
CACGAGGGACAAAACGGCATCCAACCTTGGGCAACGGTGTTGTCGTCGGTAGCGGGGCTGAAATTCAAGGTGATATATCAGTCGGAAGCAATGTTCGCGTCGCATCCGGCTCGATTGTTCTCAAAGATGTGCCTGATAATTCAATTGTTGTCGGCGTGCCCGGCCGAATTTTGTATCGTGATGGAAAGAGAGTTGACAACACGACTCCGGACCCGGAAGCAGAAGCAATAAAACGCTTGAAACAGAGGATTGATGCGCTTGAGGCGACCCTGTCCAGACTGATGAAAGCTTCGAGTCTTGATACAAGCCTTTCATCAGCTGAAGAGACCGCAGCGAGAGGCTCCGGACTACCAGCGGATGGGTCAGACCCTGTCGATGTCTTTCTTCAGGGCGCTGGTATCTGATCGACAAGTTGGTTCTGTTTTTCCTTCAAACATAGTCAACAGTTGAAGCAAGAAGGGTAGAATGAATCAGACAGTGAAAGGGGGATCAATCTTGGCGGCGGAGAACGAACTCGAAAAAGCGTTTCATACACTGACGGATGCTTTGGCAGTTACTGAAATGGAAATAACCGAGGAAATCAAGGCGATTGAGCAGCAAATCGATGAGCTCAAAGATCGAATCGTCCAACTGAATGCCAAGCAGGACACGCTGTCGCACGATAAACAGTCGATTTCAGAAATGTTTAGTCGCTACGCCACTGGCGACGGTGCACAGAACTAGCTGTCTTTTTAGCCTTTCAGGTCTGTGGGCAAAAGGCTCTCTGACCATGTAAGATAGGACAAAGTCCTTTGCCACGCGCTGTTATGAGCTCTTGAGTCTCGAATGTCTTCGACCTGTCCATATTGTGGTGCCAAACTCAACCTCGGACTCAAGTTTTGTGTTGTGTGCGGACGGCACGTTGCGCACGAATCGATGGGAAAAGTCGGCGGCGGGCTCCGAGGTGGGTTTAGACCGGCAGACATTACGCGACGGCTGGATGAGCTGATAACAGTCGCCCGATTTAGAAAATCGCGAAGGTCTCATGATTTCGAGCGAGGCAGCAGGTTTGTTTTTGTTAACGGTGTCTATCTGTTTGTCGCTACCGGGCTCTTTTATGCAGCTCTGCAATTCACTTTGGAAACCGTCTTTCCTGGCAAATTCACAGAAACTAGAGTTCCTATCGACAAGATTAGGCAGTTCGTCCACGAAAAAACTGCTGGAATGCCGCAGATTCAGCAGCTGACAAATACAAATCAAGTGGTGATCGTCAATCCTCCGAAGGTTACTCCTGGCGCTGCGGCCGATACAAAGAGCCCTCAAGGCCAGAAGGCTGCTTCGAAGAAAGCAAAGAAGAAAAAGAAGAAGTCGAAAGTTTCATCCAAAGGCTGAGCCAGAACCTTTCACCGCAAGTTCCGCGATCAAGTCAACCGTGCTTACTGGCAGACTGCTCGTCGACAAGAGGCATCCGTGCGGATCAAATCGGATGTTCGATAAGGAAAAACGGCAACGACTCAAACGTTCATCGTCAGTCCTTGTGAACTTCGGCACTTCCCTGCGGACGCTCGTCTACTCTAGCAATGCGCACGATTCCCATGTTGATCAGCGCATCCAGCTCTCTAACCGTCCAGGATTTCTTGACTCTGGGCGAGTGATACAGGTCAGCTCGAATCAACTTATCGCCGGCACTGGTGACCTCATAGTAATACTCCTTTTCGTAGTAAGGAGCGACTTTCACGACTAGCAGACAGCCTTTCTGTATCTTCTCTTTCATCCGATTCCAGATGACACTATGTCGATAACACAAGTGATTTGGCAAGCGCGACCTTGGTCTTGAGCGAGCTTTCCTCTGCAATTTGATATTGTTTTGCATCGCGCATGAGTTTTTCTACCGGATATTCTCTCGTGTAACCGTAACCTCCAAACACCTGAACGGCGTCAGTAGTTACCCTCATCGCTACATCTTGAGCAAACGCTTTTGCCGTCAATGCGTAAGACGATGCATCCTCACCCTGGTCTAGCAGATAAGCTGCTTGCCATGTTAGTAATCGCGCCGCTTCGATCTCACGTGCCATGTCGGCAAGCATGAACGCAACACCTTGATGTTGAGAAATTGGACGACCAAAAGTTTTTCTCTCTTTTGAGTAACCAATGGCATGATGCATGGCACTACGCGCGACACCAGTTGCACCAGCTGCGACCATTGTGCAAATGCTAGGCCATGTCTTTGACTTGATGAGTTCCCCCTGGCCTAGAGTTCCAACAAGATGGTCGTCTGAGAGTTGCACATCTTTGAACACGGCTCTCCTGGTGACCCGGGCTTTGCGACCAATCGCATAGACCTTGTCGCCAAAGGTCAGACCTTCGATTTCGGCCGGGACGACAAAACTGCTTTTCTGCCCCTTCGCCGGATCCTTTGCTGTCACGAAGTACCAGGAGGCGTTGCCTCCATTAACCAAATTGTGGCTGCCCTCGATCACATACTTGTCATCGCGCACTCTTAAAGTGAGGTCATCACCCGCGGTATCAAAAGTTGAATAACCCGCGATAAGCGGCTCTTGCATCAAGCGCTCCAGGCAAGCCTCTTTAACTTCTCGATTTCCGAACTGGATCAGAGGAAGCTGTGCGAATGTCGTTGCCTCGATCACACCACTAATCCCTGCGCAACCCGCTGCCAACTCCTCGAGGATCAGGCACGCTTCTAGATGACCCAAACCCAGTCCGCCGTGCCGATCCGGAATCTGAAAATTAACCAGTCCAGTCTCCCACGCGCTGACGAATATCTCGGTTGGAAATTCGCCACTCTCTTCGAAGTGGGCTGCGCGAGGGCGTATCTCACACTCAGTAAAATCTCTAGCGACTCGACGGAATTGCTCTTTTTCTTCAGTGAGCTTAATCTGGGCCATAGCTTCGCCTCACAGTCATTCGAGCTAAATATACGATCTCTGCGACCGAATGACATCAAATACAAGCTCTTTATTATGTTTTTCGGCGTTTTTCGAATCTTTTGGCTGGTACTTCCAATTTTTGTCTCGCCACGGACGAGATGCGCCATTGCACCGCTACGCGGTTGGTCTTTCTATGCGTTCCAGATGCCTTGGCAGTATTATCTGGACCTTGCGCAGGTTGCTTGCTTTCGACATGGATATTGCTCGCTGAGATTGGAGACGGCTTTCGAATTGACTTCGCTGAGTTTTTTATAAACATGATTGGATGCATATGCGGCAAGGCTGCCAAAAACTTCCAATCGTGAGAACGACTAGCTTTATGGCTGTTGACCACTGCGCTTGTTAGATTTTATTCAGCTGTGACCCGTAAGTGTTTGGACACTTCCACTTGACCATCATCGTCTTGGTAGTCATGATAATGTCCGGCAGCGTCGTTGCTTGACGATGCTGTTGTCAAGAGTTGAACTGATTCGGTATCGCGGGTAGTGACAGGTTATGCAGGTTCGAATAGCACCATCAATATTGTCGGCTGACTTCACTCGACTGGGCGCTGACATAGGCAAGGCCGAAGCCGGCGGAGCGGACTGGGTTCATGTCGACGTCATGGACGGGCACTTCGTGCCAAACATCACGATTGGCGTACCCGTAGTCAAAAGTATTCGAGGCTGTACAAAACTGCCTCTCGACGTTCACCTGATGATCTCGCGACCAGATGACTATGTAGAGGCCTTTGCCAACGCCGGTTCCGATTACATAACGGTGCATGCAGAAGCCGCTACTCACCTACAACGAACACTTAGCCATATCCGTAGTCTTGGAAAGAGAGCTGGTGTGGCGCTCAATCCAGGGACATCTGAGGCGGCTCTCGAATATGTCCTCAAGGACATCGACCTCGTGCTCGTCATGACTGTCAATCCCGGATTTGGAGGACAGTCCTTTATCTCGGAAGTCGTTCCCAAAATCACTCGAATTCGTAGAATGTTTGACGACGCAGGCTTCAAAGACGCGTTGATATCGGTGGATGGTGGTATCAATAATGATACCGCTCGTCAGGTAGTTGCGGCTGGTGCCAATGTGCTTGTTGCCGGCAGTAGCATCTATGGCGCGCCATCTGTCGAAGATGCGATAAAGGACCTCAAAGAAGCGGCGTCTGGGAAGACCGGCGCAAAGGTCGCGGCGAAGAGTTCGTCCGCTACGGATGATTGTTGTTAGATGTTGTTATTGGGGTTAGAAACGTCTTTAAGGAGCGTTGTTCTAGATGCGAAACACAAAACTCATGAGCACCGTTTTTGCAGTTGCTACAGTGTCCGCGCTCTTCGTGGGTGACGCGACAGCTAGTGAAAAGGACAATGACTTCATATTCGACACTGCTAATGTCGGTCGAAGCAATGGCGTAATTATTTCCGATCAGTTGCTGGAACTCGGGATGCTTTCTTCTGATGGGCTTCGTCTCGAAGGAGAACAGTGCATCAGGCTCGGCAACGTCGACCGAGCTTGCCTTATTCTACAGAAAGCCCTCGAGATGTCGCCTGGTGACATGGACGGTAGAATTCTCTACGCTTCAGCACTCGAGAAAAAATTGATGAAGCAACACTCGAAGAAAAGAGATCCGAAGCTCTACAACTTTGTCGTCAAGAACTGGTATTTCATTTACAAGAAATCCGATTTCCATGACCAGAAGGCACAGGCTAAGAACCACCTCGAGAAGTTGGCAGGCTCATTGCCTACTAGATTCGAGAGGCCAGGTAAGTACTTGGGACGAGTTTTGATTCCGGAAGATGGCTCCGTCAAAGTTTTACTTGGCGGTTCGAAGAAGGCGAGTGAGAGACCTGCTGAGTAGCAAGTCCTCAACTTCGTGAGCTTGCCGATTTGTCAGGTATCTCGATTGTAGTAACGATTTTCTTTCACTCGGATTAGGGCTAGAGTTTGGGCGCGCCTGGAATGAATTTATATTGATAGCTCGAACTAGTTTTGTTTGTTTCGCCGGTTAACCAACAGGTAAATCGACGGCAGCACCAGTAGTGTCATTATGGTGGCAGAGAATAATCCACCGAGTACCACTGTCGCTAGCGGCCGTTGGATCTCCGCTCCGGTGCCGTCTGAAAGGACTTTTGGGAGTAATCCTACAATTGCAACCAATGCCGTGATTAAGACTGGACGGAGCCTGATAGCGGCTCCTTGTCGAATAGCTTCTATTTTTGAATGTCCTTGCTGTTCGAGTTGCATTATATAGCTGACCAATATCACGCCGTTTTGCACAGCCACTCCGTACAGGGCGATGAAACCGATTATTGCTGGAACCGATAATGGTTGATGCGAAAGGAAGAGCGCAACAACGCCCCCTATCGTTGCAAACGGCACAGTAAGCATTATGATCGCAGCATTTTTGAACGAGTCAAAGGTGAAGAACAAAAGGATGAAAATCAGGAATAGTACAAGTGGTACCACTATTGCCAGGCGAGTCATTGCTCGTTGTTGATTCTCAAACTGACCGCCCCAGACAATGGTGCAACTGGCTGGAAATTTTACGTCTTTTTGAACTTGCTGTTGAGCATCCTTGACCCAACTCCCTAAGTCTCTGCCTCGAATGTTTACCATTACGGCGCTCCGCCTTTGCCCGTCTTCACGATTAATAACGAGAGCGCCATGTTCTACATGGATAGTGGCTAGGCTCTTGAGAGATAGCTGTGCTCCTGTTGGCGCTTGAATCATCAGATTTCCTACGTCTTCCACGGTTCTTCTATGCTCGAGTGGAAAGCGAACCAGAATTCCGAAACGCCGACTTCCGTCAATTACTTCGGAAACAATCTTTCCAGCTAGAGTGGTTTGGATGATGTCCTGGACATCGGCGACGTTGATTCCGTGCCGAGCTAAGTCGAGGCGGCGTAAATGTATTTTGAGCTGCGGTGAGCCCAAAATCGGTTCTCTCGTGATATCGCCGGTGCCATCAACCTTTTTTACCGATGCAGCAATCTCATTTGCCAATCTATCGATAGTCTTGAGATCGTCTCCGAAAATCTTGATGCCCACATCCGCCTTGATGCCTGTAATCAGGTCATCTATCATGTCGGCAATTGGTTGTGAAAAGCTGTACATCAATCCGGGAATCATGCCGACTTCTTTCGCCATGCGTTCCACAAGGTGTTCTTTATTTTTGTCCTGCCAGGTTGATTTTTCTTTGAGCCCGATATACATATCTGCGGCGTCGACGCCTTCAACATCAGATCCCATACCCGATCTACCTACTCTAGTCGTAGCGATCGTTGTCTCTGGAAATTTACTGATGATATCTTCTACGATTTTGGTGAACTCCGTTGTTCTTGTATGAGAGATGCTTGCAGGCATCCTTAAGCGAAGCCAGAGTGAGCCCTCATCAAGACTTGGTATGAATTCGGATCCCAGGAATGGAAAGAACAGAAAGCTTCCAAATAGAAGCGCGAACGATATCGTTGTGATGACTTTGGGTTTGACCAGCGACCACCGCAATGCTGGTGCATAAATGTGCATAATCCATTCCAACACTGGATTGTGTTTTTCAACAATTTTTCCTTTGAGAAACCAGAAACACAGGACAGGAACAATCGTGAGTGCGACCGCTAGAGCGCCCAAAAGTGCATACATGAATGTCAGAGCCAGTGGATGAAACATTTTGCCTTCGACGCCCTCGAGCGTGAAGAGAGGGAGGTAAACAGCAATAATGATGATGACAGCAAAAGAAATTGGACGACCAACCTCCTGAGCGGCCGACATGATGATCGGTAAGGTATTGATTGATTTCCCCTGAGTTTCTTTCTCCTGCGCTTCCGCAAGCTTTCTAAAGATGTTTTCCGCCATTACGACACCGGCATCGACGACAATGCCGAAGTCCACCGCTCCGAGCGTCATCAAGTTAGACGATAGGCCTGTGAATTTCATCAACGTGAAGCTCACCAACAAAGAGAGTGGTATCACTATGCAGACGATCAACGAGACAGGGACGTTCATCAAAACTCCCGCGAGAATGATGAGGACAAGACCTCCGCTGAGCAACAAGATTTCTTTTACGGTCTCAGTGGTTTTGTCGACAAGATCCTTTTGGTTGTAAAACGGGGTGATCTTGACCCCAGGCGGGAGCGTCTTTTGGATCTCCTTGAGGCGCTGTTCGACACACTCGACGACGTTCTTCGTGTTAGCGCCTTTGCGTGCCATAACAATTCCGATGATTGTCTCTCCTTTACCGTTCTTCGAAGCAGATCCTCTTCGGAACGCAGGTCCGATCGTGACTTTTGCTATGTTCTTGACGAGGACCGGAGTGCCGCTATCTTCCTTCAAGACAATATTTTCAATGTCCTGCACCTTGTTTACACGTCCAAGCCCACGGATGATAACCTCCTCATCGCCGGACTCGATGAAGCTTCCTCCGGCGTTGATGTTGTTGCGCGCCACCGCAGTGAGAACGTCCTGGACAGTGAGTTTATATGATTTCAAATTGTACTGGTCGATGAGCACCTGGTACTGTTTTGTCCAACCGCCGTACGTCACGACATTGCCTACACCCTGCACCGCGAGCAGTCGCTTTGAGATGTCCCAATCCTGAATGGTTCTCAATTCGATCAGATTGTGTCTATCACTAGTGACGTTGTACATGAAAACCTGGCTGAAGCTTGATACCACTGGACCGAGCTGCGGAGCTGGAACCTCGGGCGGCAGGCTCAGGCTGTTTAACCGTTGTTGAACAAGCTGACGAGCAAGATACACATCACAGCTATCATCAAAGATTGCTGTCACAACAGACAGACTATCCTCTGATGTCGAACGGATTTTCTGAATGAAAGGTAGCCCATTGAGCGCGTACTCGATGGGTATGGTGACCAGAGACTCCACCTCTTCCGTTGCCAGATTATCCGGGTCCGTAATGATCTGAACCTGAACATTACTCACATCAGGAAAAGAGTCCGTGGGCAGTGTGCTGATTGAATATAAACCCAGAACTATCGCTGCTACCACGAGCAGCAGCGTCACCGCGCGCTGAGTAAGCGCGAACGAAATCAGCTTGTTTATCATCGTATTACTCGCGCAAGCCTAAAATGTGGCGATTGCAGAAGAGCACCATTCAGAGTCGTTGGTTCCCCGCTCTCGATGCAAATGAGCTCAGCAGAGACGGCGGAATGAAAGGCTACATAGTTGCTTGGTGGTTCTTCGAGCAGTGCGTGGCAGAGGTGCGTGCCAGTAGAACCAGAGTCAATTGAATACTTATTACTTGGATGATTTAGAGCAGTATCGCCCGATTTTTCAGCCAAAGTCTCGTGCCGTCCTGGCATAGTCGAGGACGCTGATGTCCACAGGTCGCCGGCTGTTGGCGATGGGAAACGTCGAGCCGAAACACTTGTACGCAAAGTAGAATTATTTGAATTGCAGAGGCAATACTCTCTTCGCTGCATTCTGACTTCGAGGAAGCCAGGAATGGATCAAGGGTGACTATTTTTTCGATGTCATAAATATCTTCTATGTCGTCGTAACCAGCCAGCGAGATCACAGTAAATGCGTTGCCGATGGAGAGAAACTGCGCCACCAAGAAGGTGATGAGCAATAGTGAGATTATGTTGTTCTTTCCAATCACCAGAAAAGATCTCCTGCACATACATATATGCTGCCCACAACTGACTGAGATTAACCAGGAATTTGCAGACTTCGATGCCTGAGTCTGAAGTTCAAGAAATGAAGCAGTCGTTTTAAGAAGGGAGATAAACCAGACCTGGATAGTGCGAGTTGCAGCAAATCATCCAACAAAAGGTAGATAGATTACCAAATTTGACCAGCCGCTCTCGATTTTTTGTATCGTTTGAAAAGCCAGATAATAATCGTTTTGACTATTCGAAAGACACCATATACGGCACTGACCGCTCCGATTAACATCCAGGGCAGGAACGGATGCATGACCCTTATGTGTTCTGCCATGCCTTCAAACATTGGCTTGAATGCCGCTTTATCTGGTGTCCAGAAAGTGTCTGGTATCGAAAGCATGAGCCAATGAACCAACTCCAATCCAAATCCAAGCAGTATATTCAGAACACCGAAAACAACCCACGTCCATCCGGTACGATAGACAAAGAGCAACGGCCAAAACCCAATTAGAAGCAGCGTGTCCGAGAGCCAAACAAAGCGACTCGTTGAAGGCAGCACGAACGGAAGGACAAATCCACCTATCCAGAGCACCGTAGACAGTGCGCCCGCGATCTTCAGTCCGAGCGATTTTTTCTTTCCCGTCGGCGTCGGGATATCCTCGGAGCGGGAGTCTCCTGGCGGAGTGTTCTGGTTATGGGGATCTAAGTTTGACTCCGGCATCTTGGATCTCTGTTAGAACACCGATTATCCGCTTCCCGTCTTCCGGAACATCCTGTCTCTCCAGGTTCTCGACGACGACCTCCGCAAACCCGATTTTATCAAAACTGCCTAGCCCTCTCTGTTTGAACAGTCGATTCAGCGTGTCGATTCGAGAGAGGCGGGAATTGGTCAACTCATCCAGTTTGATTGGCTCAAGGCAACCTACCCGCTCGAGGTAGAGGTTAAGCAACCTGCTGAACACCGGCGCCGAGAAGCTATCTTCGATTTCGCCGGCGCTTACCGTAACTACGCGATCTTGTGCTCGAAGGCTATCGTTGATAATCTCTCGAGCCTCGCTGACATCATTGTCCAGCAGGCAAACAATCGGAAGGACGGTCACTTCTTTCCAGTTAAGATACTGCTTCACAACTTGCTGTGCGCCTCCGCACGCTTCCACATGGGTGGCCATAGAATTGAGATTTAGACCCAGGGCATTAGCAAATGCGGGCAGCAAGAGTGCTTCCGTCGGACCCTCGGCCAGAACAATGATCTGCGGCAAGAACGTGCCCGGTATGGAGGCGCGCACTGACTGAAGATGTTCAATCCAAAGTGCGAAGCCTTTGTCGAACAGCTTATCTACGTCTTCCCATAAAGTCGGATCAAAGTCGAACATTACGTGCCGGCAGAATGTTGCCACGAAATCAGCTCTTGGATCATCGGACCAGGGACCACTTCCCGACAGTCTCGTCCAGTCCGGTACAGCCAGTGCGGCGGACGCGAGCCAACATTGTTCGGACGCGCTCAGTCGTAACTTAGGGATTCGCGCTTCTGACAGATTCTCGTCTCGCCAGCCGGTTTTCATCCAGGCGTCAAACGCTAGCTTATTGAATCGGCGAAGATCCTCGTATGCCAGAATCAAACTGACAAGGAAGTTGGCGCGGGAGAGCTGCTCCGTCTGTACATCGGTGCTGGTCAATCCAAAAAAATGGGAAAAGCTGTAACCATGCTCCTCCAGAGAAAGTGTTTCTACTGCTGCGCTCTTCGGCAGAAGCTTTTTCAAAGCCTTTTTGGTATCCCCAAAGCGGGCATCCGGCTCTTCAAAGCTGATTAGCCTTTGCAACAAAGCCCACAGTTCGGCATCTGTTGGCAGTCGATGGTTGGCTGAATCGGCGATAAACGAGCGCAGTGCAGGTTTTGGTTGATCTGGTTTCAATAGAAAAATTATTTCGTTGTAGAGGTTAGGAATCAATTTCCTTCGCGGCAGTTTAGCTGTATTGTAGAGCAAGGCAGGTCTCATTCGAGCACATGTGCTCGGCTTTGACTTGTCGATCAACCGTGCCTTGTGCCAGAAATTAAGGCCAATCCAGCGATTCGAGTTATAACGGCTCGGATGAAACTAAGATACGCAATATTGCGGCGCTGTTCGCCAAAGCCCAGGAAAACAGACATGACTACTTGTCATGAAGTCGACTCGAAAGACCAGGTACTTGATGACGTCATCATCAACGGTTCAACCTGGGCCGCTATCTGGCATATGGCCTGGCCGCTTCTACTGCAGATGTCCAGCGTGTCGATCGCCAGCTTCTGTGACGTCTGGGTTGCTGGCAAATTGGGTTCCGACACTCAGGCTGCAATAGGCATTTGCGGACAAATATGGTTTTTCATGATTCTCATGACCGTGGCTCTCTCTTCCGGTACGACCGCGCTAGTCAGCCGGTACTGGGGCGCGCGCAACATGGATATGGCTCAAAAGGCGGCTAACCAGTCGATGGTCTTCGGTTTCATCTTCGGGATCTGTTCGGCCCTCCTAGGACTGGCTGTCGCCCGTCCACTAATCTCAATGCTCGGTGCGTCGGCCAACGTTCAAGAGCTCGGCTGGCAGTACATGCGTGTGGATATGCTTTCACAGTTGCCATTCACGATTTGTTGGGTTGCTCATTCAATCTGGCGTGCCAAAGGCAACACTCGTGTTCCGATGATTAACTGGGTTGTTATGACTTTAATCATAATCGCTCTCGATTTTTCCCTCTGTATTCATCCTTTCCAGCTTGGAATCGCTGGGATAGGTTATGCCTGGGTCGTCGCTGCGGTGGTCGGCATGGCGCTCAACCTGGTTTTGCTTGGGCGCACTGAGCTGAAAGAATGTGCCGATTTGCGCACACTATTTTCACGCGGAATCAATCGTCATTGGTTCACCAAGATACTGAGAATTGGCATACCGGCTTGCATCATGGACCTCGCCTGGGTGGGAGGATCCTTTGCCCTGTTTGCTATCTTCGCCCGAACAGTCAATCCAACCGCCTGCCAGGCTTCGTGGGCAGTCGGCTTCAGGCTGGAGGAGATTGTAAGCTGTCTTCCTCTCTACGCTCTCGGCGCTGCAGTCGGCCCTATCGTAGGACAAAATCTAGGCGCCTTACAGCCGGAGCGCGCGGAGACGGCTGGCTGGCAAGTAAGTATTATCGGGTTGGTGTTCACCGGTTTTATTGCGTTCGTGCTGTTCTTCGGTGCCCAACCAATTGCGCAGTTGATGAGCAGCGACAAGACCGTGGTGGCCTACTCCACGCAATATTTTCAGGTGATCGGATTGTCGCAGCCGTTCGTATCGCTCTGGATTATTCTTTTCGGCGCCATGCAGGGCGCCGGCTATACAGCATGGCCCATGTGGGCGGGTGTCATTGTCCTGACCTTGCTCCGTCTACCCCTCGCCTGGGTGCTGACAGGTAATGCAGATGGACCGATGGGGTGTTGGATCGGAATCGCGTGTTCTTCAACCGTGCTCGGAATTCTCGCCGTATGGCGATACAGGACCGGCATCTGGAAGCTCGTTAAGGTGTAAGTTTTCGCGTTTTTAAACTGTCGAAGCAGCCGCACGATTCGAAGTAGTTGCGGAGGTCTTCCATGATACTGTCTTTGGTGCCGCTTACGACCGTGTGGGCTCCCGCTGCGGTCAGAGACGAGCTTATTGTCTCTGAATCCGGGAGCTGAATCTTTTTCTCATCGACAGAAGGGAATGAGATTGGATACGGCACTTTGCTCGCGTCACAAGCACTAGCCGCATTTGAGGCTATGCAGACAGCTTCCATGACGCGCTCTACCGTGATCACGTTGCCGAAACCCACGGGCGTTATGTTGAATTCGGATGAATGTCCGTTGCCGGTTTGAATCTCCAAAACTGCGTCTGCTACGTAGAAGATTCTCTCTGCACCATGCTTTTCACTAACGTAGGCAAAGTGGTCTCTGCCCTTTGTGAAACCATCGCGTTGCCCTAGAATCTCTTTGAGTGATCTCGCGATCCGCTGGCCTTGCTCGCTTCGGCTCCAGGCATTCAGAACTTCTTGCTCGACCGCCGAAGTAATAAAATTGTGACAGCCAGCCTCTGTCAGGTCAGACACAAGTTCTTCCACGCCTGGGAAATAATCCGTGCTCAGCGCGGCTTCAGTCGCGACTGCGTTGTAAAACGCTGCAGCATTATCGATGTTATCGACCAGATGTGCGCGTTCCACATTATAAAGGCGAATCTTATCGGCGCAGGAGTATCCTGATTTCTCAAAACCAAAATTGATCAGCTCTTCAAGCAGTGAGTTTTTTCGCTTCTCAATGGGCGCGAATGCGAAGGTTGAAAAAGCGAACGCAACTGGATTGATGTGCATTCGATCGACCAGCACACCGTCGCGAATCCAGAAAACTGCATTGGGAGCCATGGATCCGTCCTCTTTCGGGTCGATTATCTGGATGAAACCTTGGTTGAATTCATCAGTTTCTGGATACCTACTTGATAATTGTGTTTTCGGCGATACTGCTCTCGCGCCTTCAGGTATGTCACCACCAGTAGTGCAAGTCCTTTGCCGGTTTGCTTTTCTCCTTCATCGGAGGACCACTCTGGCGCGGCTTCCGAGAGATGCAAGTAATATGAATCCAGGCTGGTTGCGACTGCATGGACAAACATAGCCGCCTCTTCCTGCGAAATACCGAATGGTGTTCGGGCGCTGGCAGGCATGTTGATGATACCGTCCACGTCCAGTTCGCAACCTACCGGATGTGCCCCGTCTGCCAGGTATGCGCACATCTTTTTTACTGATTCAGCAAAGGTTGTCTCGCCTCGAACGGCAAAATCTTCGTAGCTGAATGTCGGAAAGCCATTGCTTGCCAATCGCTCGAGCATGTCTTCGTTGTTGTAATTTTCGTGCATGCCGAAGACGCAATAACGCTTTAGATAACCTCTGTCATTGGCATAGCTGAATGGATTTCCCGAGTGCCGTCCTTCCAATCGGCGAAAGTCTGCATGCGGATCGCAGTTGACGACCGACATTCCGATGGTGCCATCGAAACTCCTCAGCGCCTCGACTACACCCTGGATTACCGGCAAAGAGTTGTTGTTGCCGCCACCGATGACTACGGGCTCCATACCGGAAGCTACGATACTTTGAACCACTGGAGCGACTCGCTCATCAAGCTGACCACAGAGATCTCTCAGAACTTTTACATCTGCTTTGGTGCTCTTCTCCATCAAATCATCGACATCGATTTCGCCGACCAGAACCGCTTTGCTGTAATCGAAATACCGATTTGCTTGCATGTTCAAGAAGTAACTCAAGAAGGTCGCGGGCGCTTTCTGTGCCCCCCCGCGTCCAGAATTGGCGCGCGGTCCGATATCTTCGGGGATCATGACTATTGCGTAAATGGCTCCATCTTTTCGAGCCTGACTCAGTGCATCCGGAACTTTGTCGACGAGCGCCTTGTCCAGCAGTCTTATGACTTGTCCTACTTTTGTCTCTCCATCACGTTTCGAGACTATTTTGTCAATATCACTCTGTTGGCAGAGTTTTACTTTTAGACCTTGCGTCATGTGCATTCCGTGCCTCATAAGTCAGGTCAGGATAACACATACAGGCAAGTGGTGACCTCTGGTTTTTGAACTTCAAGGCATCCAAATCCGTTTAACTAAATAGAAAACCGAAATCCGGCACTTGTATCTTACCAGGAGGGTTACGATATGACTGAAGCATCCTTGATCAAGAAGCTAACGTACAAATTACCAAAATTCAAACTATGTCTCGTGCGCGACGGATCGGCGCGAAAACGAGTCGTTTCTATCCGTACACCCATGGACGCTGCACGCTATCTTAAGCCCCTCTCCATGGCATGTGAAGAACATTTCATTGCTGTACATCTCAACGCCAGACAGGAAGTGCTCGGACTGCACGAAGTCTCGCACGGTACACTGTGCTCGAGTCTCGTACATCCCAGAGAAGTTTTTAAAGCGGCCTTGATCGCCAACAGTTACGCCATACTCGTGTGCCATAACCACCCCTCCGGATCGCTCATACAGCCCAGTATTGATGATATAGACACGACACGACAGCTGGTCGAGGCTGGTCGCCTTGTAGGGGTAAATGTAATCGACCATTTGATAATCGGTCCGCGATCGATTACGGACTGGTATAGTTTGAGAGAACGGCACCCGGACATTTGGGCTGGTGAGTGTGACGAGAAAAACTAACGTCAATTCAGCCATCGTTTAAGAGAAAAATTGATGTTTAAAATCCAGCGGCGCAAATCCTATCAAGTCAAAGTAGGCGATAAGTTCATCGGAGGGGAGGCACCAGTATTGGTGCAGTCGATGACCAATACGCCAACCGAAGATCCGGCTCTTACTGCCCAACAGGTGCAAGAGCTTTTCGAGGCCGGTTCTGAGATTGTTCGCATCACAGTCAACACCAAAGACGCTGCTCGGGCTGTTCCTAAGATTGTCGACCTGCTTCACTCTCGAGGCGTCGATGTGCCTTTGGTCGGTGACTTCCATTACAACGGCCATTTGTTATTGACCGAGTTTCCGGATTGTGCGCGAGCATTAGCTAAATACAGGATCAACCCGGGCAACGTCGGCAGAGGCGAGAAGCACGATCTCAATTTCAAGAGTATGGTGGATGCTGCCATCAAATTCGAGAAGCCGGTGCGTATCGGCGTCAACTGGGGCTCCCTGGACCAGGAGCTGCTTGCCCGCATGATGGATGACAATGGCCGGCTTCAGCAACCGCGAGACGCGCACGAGGTGCTCATCGATGCGATTATCGAAAGCGCGCTCAATTCGGCGAAGATTGCGGAAAGCTACGGTTTGTCTTCTGATCGCATCATAATCAGTGCCAAAGTTTCTGAAGTGCCCGACCTGATTACCGTATACAGGAGGCTGGCGGCAGCCTGCCAGTACGCTCTCCACCTCGGTCTCACGGAAGCCGGTATGGGAACGAAGGGGATTGCATTTTCGACTGCTGCGCTTTCGATTTTATTAGCCGATGGTATCGGCGATACCATTCGAGTTAGCCTCACACCAGCCCCCGGTGCCGATCGATGCGAAGAAGTGAGAGTTTGCCAGAGCATTTTGCAATCGCTCGGCATTCGATCTTTTGTGCCGCAGGTGACCGCCTGCCCCGGATGTGGTCGCACCACGAGCACAGTCTTTCAGAGCCTGGCTCAGGAGATAGAAGAGCATCTCGCGCGGAATCGCCGTGTCTGGGTAGAGCGTTTTCCAGGCGTGGAAAATTTGAAAGTTGCCGTCATGGGTTGCATCGTAAATGGACCCGGCGAGTCCAAACATGCCGATATCGGCATCTCGTTGCCTGGCACTGGCGAAGAGCCGAGAGCTCCCGTGTATGTCGATGGCCAACATGTGACGACACTCGAGGGTGCGACACTGGCGCAGGACTTTATGAATCTCGTGGAAGGCTATGTAGAGAAGAGGTTCGCAGCAGTCGCCTGTAAGGATAGTTGATTTCACCGAACAAGCGGAAATCGGGTATATAGACGAGGATCGCCTAAGATTTCTTGCCAGAATGAACCCGCGAATCAGCTCTGCTTCAACTTCATCAGATGAGCGCTCATTGCTCAAACCGGATGAGCTCGAGTTTCAATACCTTTCGAATAGTAGAAATAGTCGGCGCAGCACCGCTAATCGGCTGGTTGTGGTTGAATTCGACCAGGCAGCCCGAAATAAGATCTAAGCTACACAGCAAGAACAACATGCCCACATGGCGCACTGTTACTACGGTTGGGCCGAGCGAATTGCACGTTGGTAGACCAAGCCGGGCCAAACTCCTTAACGACCTGACCATGCACTACACTACCGATCTTAAGGGACCTACCTATAGAGCAGTTGAATGTTGAAATTGATGAGGCCCTTAGGAAGTCCTAGTTGCCGTTGTTGTTGAGCTTCTTCACTTCAGCGGTGAACTTTGGAATTACTTCGAAAAGATCGCCGACTACGCAATACGTCGCATGTTTGAAGATCGGTGCTTCCGGGTCTTTGTTGATTGCGACAATTATCTTGGATGAAGACATTCCGGCAAGGTGCTGAATCGCGCCCGAAATTCCAACAGCGATGTAGAGGTTAGGACTTACTACCTTGCCTGTTTGTCCAACCTGATGTTGGTGATCAATCCAGCCCGCGTCGACTACGGCGCGCGAGGCTCCTAGAGCTGCTCCCAGTACGTCACACAGGTCCTCGAGCACAGCCCAGTTTTCCGGACCTTTGATACCGCGTCCGCCACTAACAATGATGGATGCTTCGCTGAGTTCAACTTTCTGCCCTTCAGCTTTGTGAGTTTCCATAACCTTCGCTCTTACCTTTTCAGGTTTGACGGCAAGCTCTTCGATTTCTGCTGCATGTGATTCGTCTTCGCTCGCAACAGAAAACACGTTCGGTCTCAGCGTGATGAAAGCCAACGAGCTCTTAATTTCGTATTCTCCGAAGCACTTACCGGAATACATCGGTCTCACCGGACCGAGTTTGTCACCGTCGGTGACGAAACTCATTACGTCTGAGATGACGGGCGCATCGCAACGGGCCGCTGCTCTTGGCAGAAAGTCGCGCACCATCGCTGTCTGAGCTGCAAATACATAGCTCGGGTCAGCTTTCTTGACTGCTGCGGTGAGTGCATCGGCATAGGCTTCGGCTGAGTAGGCGCCGAATTCCGATCCATCGACCAGATAGACTTTGCTTGGCTTGTACTTGCATACTTCAGCAGCCAGTCCTTTGATATTCTCTCCGACGATAACTGCTGAGACGGTTCCGCCCGAAAGTCCGACATGTTTTTGCGCTTCAGATAACGCTTCCAGACTGGCTTTGCGGATATGACCGCCGCGCTGTTCAATGAAAACCAGAATTCCTTGACTCATCTTTTATCTCCTGAAAATCTCTCTAAGAAGAAACACCACGCTCCGTCTAGATGACGTGAGCTTCCTTTCTGAGCAGCTCGACCAGGGTCTTGACCTGGGTGTCGACATCGCCTTCGAGGCGGCGTCCTTGCTCTCTGTCTGGCGGGAGCTTCATCTCTTTGACGAGTACTTTTCGATTGTCTCCACCGACCTGACCCTTGATTCCAAGCGATTCGGCGTTCTTAACTACGATCTCTTTGCGGCGGGCAGCCATGACACCCTTGATTGAAGGATATCTCGGCTCGTTCAACCCTTTTTGTGCGCTGAGCACAACCGGCAGCGTGCCTTCTACGAATTCGTGGGCGCCTTCGATTTCACGTTCTGCTTTGAACTTGTCGCCGTCGATTTCCAGTTTGACCACGAGCGTCACTTGCGGTACGTCGAGCAGCTCAGCCAGGATGGTCGGGACTTGCGAGTTGTCGCCGCCGACGCCTTGCTGACCGCAAAGGATGACATCATAGCCACCATCTTTGATGGCAGCCGCGAGCACTTTAGCGGTGCTGAGCGGATCGAGCCAGGTCAGATCCGGATCGTCGACGTGGATGGCGCTGTCTATTCCACGTGCCAGACTGTCTCTCAGCACATCGGTGACTTCTTTGCCTCCCACAGAAATAGCCGTGGTATCGCCGCCATTCTTCTCTTTCAATTTGAGAGCCTCTTCGATGGCGAACTCATCGAATGGACTGGTGATGAAGCGAACTCCATTCAAATCGATATTTTTTTTGTCCGGCGCTATAGCGATTTTCGTTTCTGTGTCCGGCACAGATTTCACACACACTGCGATCTTCAAAGCCTCTATCCTCCGGCGTTCTGACACCCAAGACCAGACATTGTATGGATAAAGATCAAACAACTGGCAATTTTTACCAGATTCCTTAATTCCTATGTAACGAACTTGTAGAGAGTTGTGTTATTGAGCGGTTTATAATGTTTCTTCCGGCGATTATGATCGGAAGTTCACCCGCTGATTATCCCGACAGCGCATGCGATCAAACCTTCTGCACAGAGACCTTCCACAGACCTGAGTCGAGTCTGGTCGTTGTAATGTCGACTTCTAGGAATTTTTGAATCACTTCTATATTAGTTGTGGTGTGGCTGGAAATGGTGGCGGTTATAAACGAGCCCTCACCGGCTAAAGCCATCGGGAGCAAAAGCTGATCGGCTAAATGCTCGCCGACAGGGGCGCTATGCTCCAGATACTCTCGGGCTTCTTTAGCGGCTTCCTCGGCAACCTCCTCAGCCTTCTTGCCACGCTCTCCGAGCGCGGTGAAGGTCTCTACCAGCTCCTGCGCTCTTACCTGCACGATGACGAAGTTGCCAGGCGAGATCCCCTCTTTCACTTCGCAAACTTCGCGCTTATCAAGACGTCCTAAGACCGACTTGACCGCGTGGAGCTCCCGTTGTGCAATTGAGTCTGGGAGATTGACCACCACGGCCTTTGCTTCGACCGCTGATATGACTCCTTTCTCATTGAGGTGAAGAGCACGAGGCTCAGGGTTGGGTTCGATTTTGAAATTCAGCTTTCCTCCGCCTCTAGGATAAAAACCGTAAGTATTTAGATTGCCCTCGACTCGTATTCCCATGCGCTCCAGGAGCGGGAGAAATGTGTCGGTGAGGAATTCGTAAGGCGGTGCCATCGGGTTGTGGGTACCGCCCTCCAGGTGTATGACACTTGGCTGGTCCGCGATCATCAAGGGTGGCAGTACAGTTTGAAAAACCAATGTAGTGCTACCAGCGGTGCCAATCGAAAAGCGATATTCTCCTGGTATGACGGATTTAGGCGAAAAACTGAATAACGACGAGCCCATTGTCGCGCCATCGACTTCAGCGTCTGAAATCGCCTTCGCTGCTTTCAGGGCGGTCAGATGTTGGTTGAGAAGACCGGGCTTTTGGCGATTGGCGCGGACCCGTTCAATCATGAACGGTTTTCCGGTGATGATCGAGAGCGAAAGCGATGAGCGAACGATCTGACCGCCGCCTTCCCCGATGCTACCATCTATCTGGATCATGGAGTCAGTCTCTCGGTTGCTGCCGACGCGACGGATGTGACATGAGACCATCCGGAGTGAGGTAGCATTTTTCCTCTTCGCACCAGACTATCTGTTCGACAAGTTCGTCTGGATCGTCTACCACCGTGATCAGACCCAATTCTTCTTCGGTGAGAAAACCGCGTTTGATCGGGCTGGTCTTGAGCCACTCGAGCATCGGATTCCAGAATGAAGAATCGACGAGGAAGAGTGGAAACCGTTTGATTCTTTGAGTCTGTATCAGGGTGAGCGCTTCGAAAAGCTCATCCAGGCTGCCGTATCCGCCCGGCAGAATGATGAAAGCCACGGCATACTTGACGAACATAAGTTTGCGCACGAAGAAATAACGGAAATCGACGGCGACGGTTTGGTACGGGTTGGGCGCCTGCTCTCTCGGTAGATGTATGTTGAGACCAACCGACGTGCCACCGGCAGCAATGGCACCTTTGTTGCCGCCCTCCATCACTCCAGGACCACCGCCTGTGATCACGGCAAATCCTCGTTCCGCGAGTTTGCGAGCGATGGTCTCCGCGAGGAGATATTCAGGGTCAGACGGTTTGCAGCGGGCGCTTCCGAATATGGAAACGGCCGGACCGATTTTGGACAGTTCTTCAAACCCTTCGACCAACTCGGCCATCATGCGGAAAATCCGCCAGGTGTCCTTTATAGTCATGTCGTCGAGCACGTATCTGGTATCAGGCATGGTGTCCCCTTCAGTTAACCGGCGAGAAAAAGCTCCAAAGCATTTTTCTCGTTCAACCTTCCGCTTTTTACGAGAAATTCAAAACTAGTCAATTGTTTGCGCTTCATGATCAGATATTCCGCCGAGTGCGTGCGCAGTCGTTTCATATCCTTCTCTATCAGAAAAGGCTTCACCTTCAGCTTGTCCGACACTTTGCGCACTTGCTCAGGAAAGGGCAACTCTTTTCGCTTCAGCCCGGGTCCCCAAGGCAGTTTTGCATTGGCTTCCTCGCATATCACCTTCATCTCTATCCATCGAGATAGAAATGTTTGCAACGTGGCAATCACCTTCAGCGCCGGTTGACGCGACAACAGCTCCCTCGAGCTGTCGAGAGCCTGGTCGGCGCGACCTTCCAACCAGTGATCGAGCAGGGTAAAAACATGCGAATGATGAGGGCTCAGCTCTTCGACCACTTCATAGGTTATGTGAGTCTTCGGCAGGATAAAGGTGGCGGCCTTCTCTATTTCCTGATAAATCTGGCGAAGATTGGCCTCCGTTCCATCCAACAAGTAGGCTATAGCGGTATCGTCTATAGTGGCACCCCTGGCCTTCGCTTCTTTCCTGACCCAGGTCTCGAGCTTGGGATTGTTGGAGCCCACGTAGTACTTCGTCTTCGGAAACTCTTCCAGCTGAGCGTGTTTCGACACGGCCTTGGAAAGTTTGAGATTGGCATCGAAATTGAATGGACAGGCGAAAATAAGATAGGTGTTTGGACCGACCGAGCCGACCGATTCTTCGAGATTTTCCAGCTGCTTCGCGCTTAGACTGCCGGAATCAGCCTTCTCCTTCTTGCCTGCCGATTTGCGGGTGAAAAAGTCGCAGTTGTCGAATACAACAACCTTGTTGCCGGGGCCGAATGGCATCGCCAGGGCGTTGTCTAGAACATCTACGATTGTCGGCTTTTCAAATCGCGTGAAATTAAACGATGCCCATTGTGGATCGAGGAGGGACTCTTTCAGTTTAGCCAGCTTGCGGTAAAGCTCGAAATCTTCATCGCCTGCCAGAACTAGGACCGGCACCACCTTTCTCCTTGTCTATGCGTTCACCATATCTAGTATCAGTTATGACAGATCTCCGACTTTTGACGCGGCCGGCTTGAGCCGCGTACCGGTCGCGATGAAATAGACTCGCTTGGCGATTGAAGTGCAGGCATCGCCCATGCGCTCCAGAAATCTGGTGCAGAATAGGAATTGTGCTCGCATCTGAGCATGAGCCTGATCTTGCTCGCCAAGATTAGCCAGCAGCCGCTTGGAGAGAACATCGTGCAGATAGTCGACGCCATTATCTCTTTGAATGACTAGAATCGCCTTGTCTGGCGCGTCTGTAAGAAAGACGAGGAGGACCTCTTGCACCATTCTTTGAACGGCCTGGGACATTTCAATCAGTTCTTCCGGTACATCTATTTCCTCTTCTCTTGCCCAATCGGCTACCTTCGCCACTCGCATGGCGTGGTCGGCCATTCGTTCCAATTTTGTGGCGATCAAGATGATACTGACTAGACTGCGAATTGTTTTTTCACTCATCGGATCTTTCTCGATCAACAGTTCGAGACATTTTTCCTCGATTTCCTGGCAGTGAAGATTGATGGTCTCTTCCTCCTCTTCTACTCGAGCGAGGCTGGCCGAGGGATCTTTCTTGAGCATTCGAGTCAGTTCCTGGATGGTCTTCTCGACTGAGCGACCCATGGCCAGGACATCGTCCTTCAGTAGCGTAAATTCCTCAGCTTTCACAATATTCCCTCGTCGAAGATGGACCATCCATGCTAATTTGCGGTTGCCGGTGTATTGAGCCTGTAACCGGATCTGTGCACGGTCTCAAGCAGTTGGGGATTCTTAGGATCTTCTTCCAGCTTTTGTCTGAGCCACCGCATGTGCACGGCGACTGTTTTGACATCACCTTGATAGTCCGACCCCCAGACTTTATTAAGTAAAACATCTGTGCTCAACGTCTTGTCAGCATTGATCATCAAAACTTTAAGCAATGCGAACTCTTTCGGAGAAAGATCTACTGGTTGGCCTTTGAAGGTTACCTTTCGTGCGCCTTCATCGAGGAAAAGTGGTCCGAGGGCAATCTTGCTGTCTTGCAGCTCTTTGTCTTTCTTGGCGCGACGAAGTAACGCCTGGACTCTTGCCATGAACTCTATGGGGCTGAATGGTTTTGCCAGATAATCGTCGGCTCCCGAAGAGAGACCATGGGCAATATCAGTTGGATTCGAGCGCCCGGTGAGCATCAGAACCGGCACTTCGCAAGAGCGTTCTCTAAGTAATTTCACAACTTCCGGACCAGTGACGTCGGGCAACATCCAGTCGAGGACGAGCAAGCATGGGTCGAGGGTGTCCAGGCTGGCCAGTGCCGATAACGCCTCCATTCCACGAGTGTATGAAACCACCTCGAAGCCATGTCTCTTCAGATTGTATGTGAGCGTTTCGATGATGGTGCCATCATCGTCAACGAGCATTATGGTTTTCGGTGTGCCTGTCATAATCGCTCCTCGTTATCCGTCCTCGGGAAACTGAAGATAAAATGTGGAGCCTTTGGACTCCTGCGACTGCACGCTTATCTTAGCACCGTGGAGATCGACGATGTGTTTTACTATGGACAGCCCGAGCCCTGTGGAGCCTGGTGCTCTTGTACGATCGACTCGATAAAAACGTTTGAAGATTTTGGGAATCTCACTAACCGGAATGCCGATTCCATTATCTGAAACGGAGAAACAGCCCCTTTTCGGACCGGATTTGATAATGACCTCTCCTCCGGAAGCTGTGTATTTGACTGCGTTTTCAACCAGATTGAGCATGACCTGATTCAGTTGATCCGGATTTGCGTTAACAGTAAAGCCCTGTTCGATCTCGGTTATGACCACGATGCTCTTTTTGGCCGCTGCCTTGCCGACGCTTTCCTTGGCGTAGCGGGCTGCTTCGGCAAGCGGTGCGGGACGCTTCTTCACGTTGTCGCGATTGCCAGCTACTTCCTCAATAGAGATAAGGTCAAGAACCAGAGCCTCGAGGCGCTCCACCTCCTGGCGTGTGCGTTCGAGCATGCGCATCGCCGTGGAAGGGTCATCGGCGGCGCCTTCCAATAGCGTCTCGACAAGCAGTTTGATGTTGGCTATAGGCAGTCTTAACTCATGAGACACTTCCGCAATCCAGTCTGAATCTCGAGGAGGGGTGACCTCTCGCGTTGCGTCGCCCTGGGATTTCTGAGCGTCCTGTGCTGAGTTAACTCTGGTGTCTTGATTCACTTGATAATGCGAACTGCAACCTTGCTACCAACTGGCTGGATTGTACTACCTTAAGCGCTTTCGTAGAGACTGCCGTGTTTCTGAAAAACTAAAATAGCTTGTTCTTCAAGTCAGTCTTAAGGATATAGCTCGATAAAAGGTCTTCGCGACAATTGTCAGCTACAATCCCAGTTCGTGCGTTACCAAGCGCTTGCTACCGAGGATGAGATGGGACCTGTAACTCTACTTATATTAGATGGTTGGGGTGTGACTGCGGAAAAACGCGGTAATTCGATTGCGCATGCGCATACGCCCAACTACAAGTACTTGCTTGAAAACTATCCCAATAGCACTCTTGATGCTTCAGGCGTTGCTGTGGGTCTACCTCCAGGTCTCATGGGCAACTCCGAAGTCGGACACCTGACGATTGGAGCGGGGCGCTCGGTTGTGCAAAAGCTGACTTTGATTTCAAATACGATTCTGGATGGGAGCTTCTTCAGCAATCCGGTGCTTGTTCGCGCAGCCGAAAACGTCAAGCGGACCGGCGGCGCTCTTCATGTGTTCGGGCTACTTTCTGACGGCTGTGTTCATTCCAGTCCGGATCATCTTGATGGACTGATCGAATTTGCGCATCGCAACGGCATCAAAGATCTCGTCGTTCATCCAATTCTCGACGGCAGAGACACGCCTCCGCGGTCGGCGCGGCGATTTCTGCGTGAACTCACCGAAAAGCTTGCCGGCAAAGGCGAGATCGGTGTGATTTGCGGTCGCTATTACGCCATGGATCGTGACAATAGATGGGAGCGTGTCGAGCAATTCTGGAAAGCTATTGTCCTCGGAGAAGCTAGACCGATTGCCAGTGCAGTTGATGCAATAGATGATGCATACCGACGCGATGAGGGCGATGAATTTGTCAAACCGTACATCGTCACCAATCGACCAATAAGATCGGGAGATAGCGCAATATGCTTCAACTTCCGACCTGATCGCGTACGTCAGATCAGTCGCGCTTTAACGCAAAAGGACTTCTCCTTTTTTGCGCGCATCACCGTGCCGGATATACATTATGTTTGTTTAACCGAATACGATGGCAGTTTGACTTTACCTGTCGCATTCAGTCACGAAGCGCTGCCCTCTCAGGATATATCAAAGACGCTTCCGGAGCTGCTCTCCTGCCATAGCCTCGGACAGTTTCACGCCGCAGAAACCGAGAAGTATGCACACGTCACTTATTTCCTGAATGGCGGACGCGAAGCCGCGGTGCTCGGTGAAGAGCGCCGAATGGTGCCGTCCTTGAAGGTGGCAACTTACGATCTTGCACCGAAGATGCAAACTCCTGAAGTTTGCGAAGAAGCTGTCAAAGCGATTAAGTCAGGACAGTATCCATTTATTGTTCTCAATTTTGCCAATCCGGACATGGTCGGTCACACTGGCATAATGGAGGCTGCAATTGAGGCTGTGCAGTCAGTTGATGACGCATTCGGCAAACTTTTGGAGGCCACGAAAGAGGCCAACGGATCGTTTCTAATAACTTCGGATCATGGCAATGTCGAACAGATGATCGATTACAAAACTGGCGAACCTCACACTGCTCACACAACTAGTCCGGTACCGTTTATAGTGGCAAGTTTTCAAAAAAATGATCCCGTCGGATTGGCTAACGGATCGAGACTCGCTCATGGTGCGCTTTCAGATGTTGCTCCTACGATTCTTGAGCTGATGAATTTGGAAAAACCGGTTGAGATGAGCGGTACCTCATTAATCAAACGCGGATAGTGCATCTGTTTTATGTTGAATTAATAGCTGTTGGTACTTATCCGAACCAAGGTGCAGTTAGGTTCGACATGATTTGTTTCAATGCGACACCATGTGTTTTTCCCTTCGATCTCGCCTGCAGTCGGCGATCAGTCTCTTGGCATTATTCGTGTAAAGCTCTAAGAACATGGAATTTATCAGTTATACGGCACATTACTCATTTCAAGTGGTTGGCGAACTGATAAATATGCCTGTATAATTGCGGCCGTTTCGTTGGCAGAACTTACTATTTTTGCCTCCGCAATACAAACGAGCTGTCGAAGATTTATTCATTCGGTCCAAGAAGGAGACGGTCAACCATATGACTATTAGATACAATACTCTAGCTTTAGCGCTAGCCAGCTTCGTCCTCGTAGTGGGCCTGGCTGCCTGTGGCGGCGGTGGCGGCACCGACTCCACCTCGACGACGTCCACGACTACGACTACACCAGATGCAGCAGCTGGCACCACCGGCGGCACTGACGCTGCAACCACGACGACAACTACCGAAACAACAACCGCCACGGAAGGTGACAAGCCTGCAGCAGAAGGTGACAAGCCTGCAGCAGAAGGTGACAAGCCTGCAGAAGGTGATAAGCCCGCAGCCGAAGGCGACAAGCCGGCCGAAGGCGACAAGCCAGCTGAAAATGCTGATCCTGCAGAAGGCGGAGAATAAGAGCATTGCGCTCTTTGTAATTGGTAAATAACCAACGAAATAATCGATAGTCGCTTTTTGGGTCTTCAACCTGAAAAGCGACTGTCTTTGCAAGGAACATTGCGGTTGGTTTTCTGTCATTAGAGTCGTGGCTTCGTGCAAGCAAACTTTTCTATAAGGACTTCGGTATGAAAACATTGAGACGTCTGTCGATGTTGCGTCGACGGACCGCATTTATTGCGTCCATGACGGCAACGGTTGCTGCTGGATTTTTCTCGCTGCCGCATGCTTCCGCGCAGCAGGCGAGGCCTGAATTCCAACAGCCTGTGTATCAACAGCAAAATCAACAACCCGGCTTCAATGTACCGGAGCCGGTGCAGCGTTTGATGAATGGTCAGGGTCAACCACCTGGCGGTGCTCAAGCACCAATGGTGGCGCCACCGATTTCGTTTGTCGATGTTAATTCGGGAAAATTCGGCAAGTTAGAAATCGATCTCGAGGCAGCGCAATTCCTTGATGCTTCAGTGGACAACCTGCATCTGATCGCTCGCAACATGGACCTTCGAGAAGGCCTTTTGAATTCTCTCGATATCGCCGTTACCGGTGGGCACATGCAGGATTTTATATTCGACAAACTAACGCTCACCACTCAAGGTTCGATGCGCTTTGATGCGGGCGTTTTGTTCAACCAGAAAATTTTGCAGTTTACCCAACCGACCCAGGCGGACGTAACCTGCGAGATCAGTCAGGAGAGCTTGAACAAGTTCGTCAATGCTCCCGACACTCTCGATCGCTTGTCCGCCACCGCGGTGAAAAAGGCGGGCATGTTGGCCGGTCTTTTTGGTGGCAACGCGCCGTCGATCGGAGTGACTGTGAGTAACGGTCAGGTCGTACTCGGAAAATCGAATCGAGTCAATATAAAGTTCGACGCCAAGGTTGGTGTTGGCGAGATGGCTGTGCCGATGCCAATCGAGGTACAAAGCGTACTCGGCCTATCTAACGGTTGGGTCGAGGCCACTGATACCAAACTGATGACGGCTGGTCAGGAGATCTCTCCGGCGATATCGCAGTGGCTTGTTAAGAAAGTCAACGGATTATCCTCATGGGGCACCAAGTCCGATGATATCCACTTTCAGTTCACCGACATCAAGGTCAAACCTGGAAAAGGCTTCGTCTTGAGAGGAACGGCACAAGTCAATAGGCTACGTTTCGCGAGACATTAGCCTGTAACCTTTGTGAAACTTCTAATCGCCGCTCGAAATTGCGGATATACTAAGGTCTTGGCTTTACCATAGAAAGCGAGAGTTCGATGTTCCGGCGGCGTGACAACAGACAGTGGGATCAGCTCAGACCGGTTAAGTTCACTCGAAATTTTACGAAGAATGCCGATGGCTCGGTGTTGGTCGAGCTTGGCGATACGAAGGTATTCACCACCGCCAAGATCGAGGAACGTGTACCTGCCTTTTTAATAGGAAAGGGCGAGGGCTGGATCACGGCTGAATATTCTTTATTACCTGGTTCGACCCATGTTCGCGCTCAAAGAGAGGTGACGAGAGGTCAACCATCAGGTAGAACCAGTGAGATTCAACGTCTGATTGGAAGATCTTTGCGGGCTGTCGTTGATCGACGGCAGCTGGGCGAAAGGACCATCACGATTGACTGCGACGTTTTTCAAGCCGATGGTGGAACGCGAGTAGCCAGCATTTGCGGAGGCTTCCTCGCGCTATATGATGCTTTGTTGAAGCTTCAAAAGGAGGGAATCTGGGACGAACTTCCTCTCACTGAGCACATGGCTGCGGTCAGCGTCGCTCAGGTCAAGGGTCAGCTTTTGCTGGACCCGAACTATAGTGAGGACTCGCAGGCTGACATGGACAGCAATATAGTTCTTACGGAATCCGGAAAAATCCTGGAATTGCAGATATCAGCCGAATCAGGACCCTATTCAGCCGAAAAGGTTCAGGATTTGCTCAATGTTGCCGGCAAGGGTGTGCAGGAAATAATTTCGAAGCAGTATGAAGTAGTCCATCAGTACTGACGCAGTATTGGTGGGATCCGTGTAAAGCCAAGCATAAATTTATCTACGCATCCTGCTGACAACGGACAATATCCCATTAAACTAGTGGTCAAGAGAAAAGCAGGTTATCTTTCACTTGAGCAGCCAAGAAAACAAAGACAGAAATCCCATCAGCGATACTTTCCGCGACGTAACTGTCAAGAAGTTGGTCATATCAACATGGAAAGTTTTTCGACGTATTCGTGCCTTGCAAGGTACGAAGGAAGCTCTCAGAGTTTTTCCAATTGTCTGGATCATCATCAAAGCAGTCCGAGGTTTTTCGAAATTCCACGCCCAGGAGTTCGAAAGGATGCGGCAGGGTGGTCTGGCTACAGATGCCGAAGAGCGGGCTTTGTCCAGCGCGGAGTACGAAGAGTACAGAGTGCTGGGTGCCTGGCTTTGCGACCAGCTTCACCGACTCGGGCCGACATTCATTAAGATAGGTCAGACCTTGTCCACTCGAGCCGACCTCGTTCCGTTACCAGCGATGCTGGAATTGGCTAAGCTGCAGGAAGGCGTCGCCCCATTCCCTCACGAGCTCGCACGAGAAATCATCAATCGCGAGTTGGGTGCCTATCCGGAAGACCTTTATACTGAGTTCAATCCCCAACCGATTGCAGCCGCATCTCTGGCTCAGGCTTATAGAGCTGTCTTGAAAGACGGCCGAGACGTCGTCGTCAAAGTCCAGAGACCTGGACTGCCCCAAATCCTGGCTCGAGACGTCCAGGTCCTTGGTGCCGTCGCCGATGAGGTGATGGAATATCCAAGCCTCTGTCGCCATACAGATTGGCCCGGCGTGTGTGAAGAGTTCGCACGGACTACTTTCGAGGAAATAGACTACATTCGCGAAGGTCGCAGTGCCGATGTGTTTCGACGCAACTTCAGAAATTTCGAACGCATATATATTCCGCGTATTGTCTGGAGACTAACTGGACGGCGTGTTTTGACAATTGAATTCGTAGATGGATTCAGAATTACTGACGTTGAAACGCTTGATTCGTTAGGCATTAGCCGTGAGGAGGTCACCAAGATTGGTGCCACTTTCTACCTGCGCCAGTTGCTCGAGGATGGCTTCTTCCACGCCGATCCGCACCCTGGCAATATGAGAGTCATGCCTGACGGCAGAATTGGCATATTCGACTTCGGTATGGTCGGAAGGCTCGATGCGGAATTGAAACAGCATCTGGTCAATGCTCTGATTCACGTCACACAGCGCGACTACAGGGCGCTGGTGGATGATTTTGTCGGTATGGGATTCTTGAACAACGATGTGGACAGGGAGGCTCTCTGCGCCGACCTCGCTCCCATCGTCGATACTCGATTTGCAGAGGGAATGACGAAAGTTCGATTCCGTCAGATGTTGTTTGATTTTTCTGATGTCTGCTATCGCTATCCCTTCAGATTGCCGACGGAGTTTACCTACGTTATGCGGGCGCTTCTGACACTTGAAGGAGTGGCGCTGACGATCAATCCGAAGTTCAATTTCATCGACGCCGCCATGCCGTTTGCACACAAGCTCCTGTTGAAGAACAACCGTGTGATAAGACAAGCCTTGATCAAGGAAGTTTTCACCGACGGTCGTTTCAATCGGAATGCCGCCCTCAGGTTGTTTAAAACGGCTGCGAGCATCACCGGCAGTCTTTTGAACTCATAGATACAGATATTGGTAAGGCGCGCTGGTTACGCATGGCGATGCAGGTGTTTTGGACGGATTGAAAGCTTTCGATCAATCCTTGTCATAGGCATTGCGCTGAGCCTGGCTTCTTCGGCAATTTGGTCACATTAAACGCTTTCGTCAAGAGGGCGCAACGCCTCGTCCAGCCGAGGTTTCCGCAGGTGTAAAAGTGCATTTCGATATCGAAATACACTCCGAGTCGAACGTGGAGCTTCTCACTGAGCCTGATTTCTCTCACCCTTTGGAAAAGGCAACGCCTTTCGCCATACGGACCCAAGGCACATAACGCCGATGATTCCCCGG
>JAIERK010000076.1 GCA_019746975.1 Candidatus Obscuribacterales bacterium | reverse complement strand
GACCATAGTGATCGACCGCTCCGACGAAGTGGAGCGCCTCTTGAGAGAGCTGGCAGAAGTTCACAAAGAGCTGGCTGTTGAGCGCCGAGCGCGCCTGGATGATTTGCGCCTGATCTCGGATATGCAAAGCTCTATGCGCCTGCTGGAAATGAAGTCATCGCAGACATCAACGCTCAAAGAGGAGTTGGCCCTAGCAACGACCACGCTCAAAGAGCACCGCCTACAATATCAAGAGTTCCTCTCGTTACCGTGGTGGAAGCGCTTGTTCCGCAGACTTCCATAACACTTTGTAACAGACGATAACTATCAACAGACGCATGGTGACTCGACTCTAATTACAGAGTCGCTTATCTGTGCTGCTCCACAGTGAAGGGAATCCCTTGAATCTGCTAATATTTTGGCGATAAGTAAGCTTGTGGTGAGCAGAGAGGATGTTGTAATGACAGTTAAACCGCGGCGTTCCGAAGATATCATCAACCCCGACGTCTCATCTGCGGCGACAATCCCATCACAATATTACACCGACCCTAATCTTTATAAACTGGCTCTGGATCGCATTTTTGCTAGGAGCTGGCAGTTCGCGACCGACACCGATCGCCTAAAAGTGCCTGGTCAAATAATCAGCTGGACAATGGGCGAAGGTGGTCTCAATGAGCCACTCATGCTCACTCGCGATGACAAGGACAAATTGCACTGTCTCTCAAATGTCTGCACTCACCGCGGTTCTGTCCTCGTAGATGCCGAGTGCCATTTAAAACAGATCCGCTGCCGCTACCACGGACGTAGATTCGGTCTCGACGGACAATTCGTCTCTGCACCAGGCTTCGAAGATGTCTGCAACTTCCCCGCACCGAGCGACAATTTACCTTCCCTTCCGCTCGAGTCGTGGGACAAATTTTTGTTTGCGTCCTTAGACCCGATGTTCTCCTTTGCAGAGTTGACCGCCGACATGAGCAGACGAGTCGGTTTTCTGCCGCTGAAAAGTTCTGTGTTCGCGCCAGAACACAGCCGTGATTATGTGGTCAACGCTAACTGGGCACTTTATTGCGACAACTACCTGGAAGGGCTGCATGTGCCGTTCGTCCACCCGTCTCTGGTTCAACTCCTCGATACCAAGTCATACCGCACCGAGCTGCAGCCGTATTCGACGCTGCAAATCGGTCCAGCAGCCAATCCCTGTGACGCATTCGACCTGCCAAAAGAATCTCCGGAGTACGGACAATCGATAGCGGCATACTACTATTTCCTGTTCCCTAACATGATGTGGAACTTCTATCCATGGGGGCTCTCGATAAATCTAGTTCTTCCTATGTCGGTGGACAGAACCCGCATACGCTTCCTTACATATGTGTGGGATGAAGCACGAATGGCACAGTACTCTCCTGCCGACATCGACCAAACGGAGAGAGAAGATGAGCAGGTTGTGGAAGCTGTTCAGAAGGGTGTTCGCTCACGGCTTTACGATCGAGGACGCTACTCGACGCGGTGGGAGGACGGTGTGCACCATTTCCACTCTTTCCTCTCGAAAAATCTAGCAATCGATTAAACATAGTTTTCCACGATATCTAACGGGGTCTGAGACAATAACCATGCTAAGCCAATTGGGGCAGGTCTGGGTGCAAATGGAAACGTCAAATCGAACGGCTAGCCACGCCTTGAAAACGCTAAAGGTAGCAATAGACGGTCCGGCCGGCGCAGGGAAGTCGACTGTCGCGCAGCTCGCCGCCAAGCGCCTGGGCTATCTATATATCGACACGGGAGCTATGTATCGGGCAGCGACTTGGCTAGCCGTCCATAGAGGAATCGCGATTACCGACGGACAGGCTATCGCCGACGCCGCTTCCAAAGCAAACATTCGCCTGGAACAAGGTGACGAAAGCACCAGCAATCGCGTCAAAGTTTTCGTCGATGACCAGGACATCACTCACGGCATCCGCACTAACGAAATTAGCGATTTGGTCAGTCCCGTCTCCAGCCATTCGCCACTGCGCAAAGTAATGGTGGCACAGCAAAAAGAGCTCGCCAAGCGAGGCGGCGTTGTGCTCGACGGACGCGACATTGGCACAGTGGTCATGCCCGACGCCAACCTCAAGATTTATCTGACTGCATCGCCAGAGATTCGCGCGAAGCGCCGACTGAAAGACCTCCAAGCGCTCGGCGAAAGCCCGGTGTATGAAGAATTGCTGATGTCGATAGCAGACCGCGACAACCGCGACTCCTCGCGAGCCGACTCGCCGCTAAAACAAGCCGAAGATGCAGTGGTCATTATCACCGACAATCTCACGATAGACCAGGTCGTAGACGCAATCGTCAAGCTCTGCCTGGCAGAGGCTGAAGAGAAGCGCTAGAGGAGCGCGGCATCTTCTGATGCGAACGGTCTTGCGCGCGGCAAGTTCGATTGGTTTGAACCTACTCGAACTTGCCGAGAATCCGGCGAGATACGTCGGCGGTCCCAGTGCTTTGCTCATGTGCGCAACGCCACAAGCACGGTTGGTCAGGTTCTGCTTATATAAAAGTGCGGAATGGAATAAACTAACAATACGTTTGACGCAGAGAAAATAATGGAACTCGCAATAATAATCGTAGCCGTCTGGATACTCTCCACCTGTTTTCACGAGTTCGGCCATGCTATCACCGCTTACTGGGGCGGCGACAAGACGGTGAAGGAGAAGGGTTACCTCACGCTCAATCCGATTGCATACTTCAATTCGAGCTTCTCACTGATTTTTCCGATAATCATTTTGCTGGTCGGCGGCATTCCTTTGCCAGGCGCAGCCGTTTACATCAACACCGGCCGAATCAAGAGTCGGTTCATGCAGTCGCTCGTGAGCTTTGCAGGTCCGCTATTTACCTTGATCTTCCTCATCGGGATTTCGATTCTCTTCCAATTCTTGCCGTCTATGCATGCCACTATAGGCGATGCCCAGTACGACATTGCCGTTCAGGCATTCAGCGCTCTAATCTATCTTCATATCTTCGTATTCATTCTCAATCTCCTGCCTATACCGCCTTTGGATGGATTCGGAATCATCGATCCCTGGCTACCAAAAGCAGCTCAACTAAAAGCAAGAGAGTTCGGCAAGTACGGCTTTCTCTTACTAATCGGTTTATTCATGTTCTGCGCACCTGTTTCATTCGGAATGAGCTTTTTCTCGGCGATCGTAGCCACTTTTATCGGAGTGGATTACGACAATGTGCGCGTCGGATTGACGGCAGTCCAGAAGAGCTCTTATCCGCTTCTGGGATTGATTATCGTTGCCTGGATTATCAAAAGCAAAGTCGCTCCAGGCACGGAGAAAGCCAAGCAGTTACTGAAAGAGAATAAGTTTGCTGAAGCGCTGGAGTTGTTCGACCAGGCGCTAGCGAAAAAAGAAGACTCACAAACACTCATGTCGAGCGCCCACTGTTTACTAAGCCTGGGAAGAAAACAAGAAGCGCTGACACGTTCTCAACGAGCATGCCAGCTTGATCCTGACAGCGCTCAAGCACTAAGCTTCCTCACAGCCTGCCTGGGAGAAGTCGGTGACTATAACGGCGCCCTGGAGATGGCTGACAAGGCACTCGAGAAAGACACCAATAGTGACTTCCCATACACCTATCTGATAAAAGCATCGGTCCTCGCAGAATTGGACCGCTGGCCAGAGGCGCTAACTGCAATCGATCGTTATCTAGAAAAAGTACCTGCAGGCGACGAAGGTCTATTCATCAGAGCCTCCTGCCTGGAAAACTTAAATCAGTTCGAAGAGGCCCTTGCCGTCTACAACAAAGCAGCTCGCTCGTCTTCGGACAACAGTATACGCGCAACTCTGGCACGCGGACTATTACTCTGTGCACTGGGGCGCCAAACAGAAGGACTGGGCGAATTTAATAAGATCTTGCCCGCGGAAGCGGAAAAACGAGATTCTGAGATATCGAAGTTGAAAGAGCTCCTGGCTGAATACGCGTCGAAGCTCGAACAGAATGGCAAGCCGGAGATGGCAGAAGCTGCGCGATCAGCGATCGATCAGGTGGCATGAATTCCGCTCGCGAAGATCACACGTCGCGCTTTGCCGCCAACAACGACGGCTATCTTTGAGTGTGTCGAGCTGCGCACTTGTCGCAGCAAACTCGGAGGTAGGTGGACACCGCTTCTTAGCGTTACCAACACCTTGGACACGGGCGCGACACTTCCATTGGTTCGAACCTGCTCGAACTTGCTGAGAAGCCGTCGAGACGCCGGCGGTGTCAGTGCTTTACTCAGGAGCACCCGACAAAAATCAATTCGTTCAATCTGATAATCGACGCCGCGACAGTCGATCCGGAAGGTGCAAAAAAGCAAGAGCAGGCGTTCGCAAACCTGCTCTTAGCTTAGATTCACCTCTGTGAAACTCTCTCTAGCGCAACCTACTGCACAGGGCACGCACCTGTGGCGGCGGCCGTGCCGACGGCAAGCATCTTGTTGGATGCGTGCAAACCAAGTCCGGTGCTCAGTTGAATTTCTAGCTTGACCTCAGTTGCCGAAGGCAGATCATCACTAACGATCTCGACGAAAGATTTTTTCAAGACCATTCTTGCAGGGTTAATGCTTTTGTCGACCGGACTGGGAAGAGAAGAAATTTTGAAATTAAGATCACCATCGGATGAGGGAAGCTTGGCGTTGATGCCTTCCTTGTAAAGCTTGATGCCTGGTTTGTCAGAAACATAGGTCGTATCGTCGAAGCTGTCCAGTTCATCGACATTTTTCAGTTGAGAAACATTCGACTCACAATCTTTGATCTTGCCGAATTTTTGTTCCGAGAATTCGGGCATCTCGACTCTCATCCAAGGAAGCGCCATCGGATAAGTCACCTTCAACTGATTAAACTTTTCGTTCATCGCAGTGATAGCTTCGTTGCGAGAGAGGGTGCGCAGGTACGCACGCTGGCTATCCAGCACAATCGCATTCTCCCGGGCCTCTTCATGGAGACGATCGGCGAGCAACGATACTTGCGGATAGTGCTCATGTGCATCTTCATACTGCTTCTTAGAGGTAAAAACCAGTTGACGCGATCTCGAAATCATATTGTTCATCTGTCCAAGACGATCGAGATTATTGAGCTTTCTAGCACCGGCCAGCGCTATCTCATCCGCGCTCGTCCGCAGTCGGTTCTGCATGAAGACCAGAGAGCCGTACGAGCCAGCCACCACCAGTGCTACCACAAGAGCAGTCAACATGAAACATACCAGAATCATCATGTTGCCGTTTGAACTTCTCATTTTGTTTTTCATGACTAAATAAACCCCTCTACTTCAAGGCTTTCAACCTACTATGAAGGACTTTGATACTTGAGAGTCTTTTTCTGCTCCGCGCTTTCGGATTGGAGATATAAAATGACCTGGGCGTCGATAGCAACATCAGTCTGATCCGGCAAAACCTGCCACTGCTGATCTTGCATACAACCGAGAATATCGTTGAAAGTGGAGTCTTTCACAATGACAGAAACAACCAGATTTCGATTGAGATAAGCGTCCAGATAAAGCAATGATATTGCATCTGCTGCAGCCTTCAATTCCTCGGCATCAGGAGTGCTGGTCTTATGGACGACTTTGATGGCGACGCCGTCGCCCTCTTCCATCTCGAGCTTATTCTTCCGCTCCAGTCCGAGCGCTTTGCCATTGTGAAACCAGAGTTCTTCGTAATTAGTCTTCTCGTCTTCATGATTGACTCGATAATAAGTGACATCCGCTTTGCTTACCGGTCGCAGAGTCGAACCTTCGTACTCGAAGTGCCTATCGAGTTTGGCTGTATTAATTTCGATTGTCCAATCATAAGGTTTCTCGAGTGGATCGGCGCCTATGCCGGCTAGTGGAGACACTACTGCTAGTATCAGTGCGGTAAATACCGAAATAGTCAGTGACGTTTTCATTTTCTGCATTGACCTGTTTTTCTATTCATTGACAAAATACTTGCTGGTCTGCGGATCTCGCCCCAAGTTTTCCCACTGCGAGCGTGACTTGATAGTCATCGTCAAAGGTTCTGTAAAGCCAGGAAGACCCACATTGAAGTTGAACAGCGGCGGCAATTCGCAATCAACGCTCAACTCCAGGCTATAGACGCAAGGAGCATTCGCACCTTCCGGCAACCATTCATCCGACAGCGAACCTAGAGCCGTATTGACAGAGGTCATGTTGGATGAGTCGTGCCCGCACACAACCAGTCTCAGCTTGGGATTGTGCGCTGTCACACCGAAGTTGGAAAGGAAGGTTTGCCACCATGTGTCAGCGCCCAGGAGCGTATAGGCGTCGCTGCGCTTTTCCGAAAGCGACAGGCGGTGAGTGAGCTCAGTCACGACTCCTTGAGCGATTACGTATCGCAAGGGGACGAAGGAAAGATCGATTATCGGTGTCAGGAAGAAGCAGATGAACACAACCATCGCAGCGCCGAATTCCGGAATTCCATGACCGCGCTTATTGCGGAGTCTGGATCGATTTTTCATTTCATCTTTTACTGACATGACTGAGCCCTCACTCACAGACGCGTTAGCCTTTATAGACCGCCGCGGGCCATACGCACGGCGCGGTTAGCATCCGGCATACCGTAGCCGTAATATGGAGTCCAAGGTGCGGCACCAGCTTTGAAGCAGCTCGCCTTGAGAATCGACTCTACTGCGACGTTGGGCAATGCCGGATTGGCATTCCAAACAAGCGCGGCAACTGCGGCAGCGATTGGTGAGGAGAAGGACGTGCCGTCGACGGTCGTGACTGTACCATCTGTGTCGGAGCAAACAATGCCTTTTCCCGGAGCGGTGAACGTCGATGACAAGCCATAGTTGCTGAAGTCTGTAAGCGACAAACTTGGATCAATCGCGGTCACAACGTTGACGTAATGCATTTTCGGATTGGGAT
Source organism: Candidatus Obscuribacterales bacterium (assembly GCA_019746975.1). Lineage (GTDB taxonomy): Bacteria > Cyanobacteriota > Vampirovibrionia > Obscuribacterales > Obscuribacteraceae > JADYXR01. Next base: position 25,450 of record JAIERK010000076.1, on the reverse strand, counting down.
CAAACTGAGCGTCATTACCTGATGACATGAAGATCAAACCACCTTTCAAGTCATGGTAGGTCTGCATATAGATGTGCAGCGGCGCGTGTATTAGAGCGTTGGTCAAGCCCCAGGGAGGCGGTGCGCCATAGCTGATGTTGACGATTCGATTTCCGGAGGACATCATATTGAGAAGACCCGCCATGATGGCGATGTCATCTGTCTGTCCATCGGAGCCGGCTATTCTGACCGGATAGACCGTAGAGTTAGGCGAGACGCCGGCGGTGTTAGCAGTGTTGTTGGCACGGGCGCACGCTGTCGTCGCTACCCATGTTCCATGTCCATGAGGGTCTGTCTGTGCGCCACCCGAGAGTGCACCACCAAGACCACCGAGCAGATCTCCAAGCAAACCAGGGCCACCAAGCACCGTGAGCTTGGCACCTACTGTAGTGGCATCGTAGCCTTTCTGAGTCTTACCTGAAAGATCTGTGATGTTAGCCTGGCAGCCAGTGTCGAAGACGGCGACCTTCTGGATGTTGCCCATGGAATGGTCCCAAGCTTTCGGACAGTTAATTGCCGCCAGATGCCATTCAGCGGGAAAACTCGTGTCATTCGGTACGAACTGTGCTTTCAGCTTGTAATTTCGACCGACACATCTGAAATTCTTCTGGTCTTTACCGAGCTTCTTCTCGGTGTCATACATCTTGCCTTTTTCAGTTTTGACAACATAACACTTGAGTGCGCCCTCGCCCATGTAACCAACAACGGTACCATGAACATCTTCGAAGGCTTTGTCTATAGCTTCTTGCTCTGCGCCTTCCTTCGGCATCACTAGCAATAGATCCGCATCGTACTTTACCGCACTTGGATCGTTGACTGCCTTTTTAACTTTGATATGGGCCGGCATCCTGAGTTGCTTTGTAGCGCTGGGCTCCGCGGCCTGTGCCGTGTTCATGAAAAAAGACATGGCAAGGACCGTACCGAGCATGGAGGAGATAATCCTCCGGCCCCGGATGATTGCTTTATTCATTTGTTCTTCCTCTTTCCTGGATCGATTTCCCCGGTCATAGGGTCGCAACGCGAAGGCGCTGCAGAAATCTCTGTGCCTCCAACAACAAGTGCAAACTGCAATTTTAGGAGGGATTAATTGGATTTCATTTTGGTCCAGTGCCGCCTAACCTTTCCGGCGCCTGAGTAATCGATCCAAGGTAACAAAACCGCTTGTGCTTTAGTGAGGAGGAGTGGCAATTAGTGTACAGGCGCCGAATCGCGCTCAACCCACGGTAGTTCGGCGCCCTTTACACTTATTCTTTCCTGTTTATTTCATAACACGAGCCAACGTCCGGGAAAGACTTATAGATTAGTGCCACTATATAGAATGGCGCTCCAAACAGGTATGTTATCCATGACAATTGAATCAAGAGCCAAGCTGCGAGCTGATCATCCCCGCTGTAGAACACGCGGACAAAGTCTTTCGGAGCTGGCCGGTGCCCTGGCCGTGATGACACCACTAGTCCTTATAACGATAGACCTTCTTGCTATTTCAATCGGTGTAGCCATCAACGACTCCGTCTGTCGAGATGCGGCCCGAGCCGCCGCCGCCGGACCGCCGGGTCTGGAGACGTTAGGCACGAGGAACGTAGCACCGGATCAGACTCCATATCTACGGGCTAAAGCCGTTGTGAAAAATGTCTACAACACCAATCTACCTATGAAGATTAGAGAAGCATTGGACGTTAAAGAGACTGTAAAAGATGTACCACCCGCCACCATGGGCGGGGGCAGCCTGGACGGAGAGGTTTCGGTACAAACGGTGATCGATGTCTACCCACCGTTCCTCGTCAAATTCCTCGTCGGTCCGGAAGGAATTAGCCTCAAGACGAAGCACATCGTGCCCTTTACTTATACTGTCGAGGCGGCCTCAAGCTGAGAAGTTATCGCTCTCGTGAGGTTATACGCAAACCTTTGGAAAAACTGCAAGTGGATGTTCCCGCTTAAAACGACGTGGGGCAGGCGCAGTTCAAAGTTCCACAAATCCGTCAAACCTGATAACGAGCGCACTATCACTGGCGGACTGTCGATGACATGAAGTGCAAGAGCTGGAGCCGATGCTGGAAGCAACTGTAATAATTGCCAGAAAAATGACAGTGAACGACTTATTCATCTACTGGATTATCAGGTTGATACGCGTAGTCGGTCCTGTAGAAAATCAATTCGAATCCGATACTCTCATATAGCGACAGTCCCGCTTCGGAAGAGAAGAGACAGACCGGCTGCTGATAGTGTGCCAGCGAAGATTTCACGACATGATCAACCATTCTGCGAGCGATTCCTCGTCGTCTGAACGGTTCCACAGTGCAAATGTTGTAGATCATATTGACACCACTGTTGGCGAACCAGGTGGCACAGGCGGCGACCTGCCCGTCAAAGTATCCGACGAACCACTTTTGATTTTTGCTGCCGATCACCCGATCTCTTCCAAGAATACGAAAGTGATCCGCCACATCCGTCGGCACGGAAAATCCCTCACAAAAGGGGATAAGAAAATCTTCGACGTGCTTGGCTGTGGACATCTCTTCAATCCGAAGCCGCTCGAGTGCGCCGCTCTCGTTGAACTTGTCCAGGGGAAGTCGCAGAGCCGGTTCTATGCAGGAGAAAATCAGCCCTGACTTCTCCAATACCAATCCGAGTGCTTCGCTGTTGGCGGAGGCCGGTCCGACGCGCCAGAGCATCGGTGCATTTTCATACTCGGAGATTGTTGCTCTAACTTGCTTTTCGAGATCAGGGTGATCGCCGTCCGCTTGCAAAATAAGATTCATCCATGGTGTCTTGTACAGAGAACGACATCTAGTAGAGAATCCATCCGCGCTGTATTCAAAACCGTTGATACCCCTTCCGCCCTCGCAACCGGCATTGAAGTTTGCCTCGACATTTTTACCGAGTTCGACAGCGTTTACCATTTTGATCTCCAGGACTTGTAAAACCCAATCACGAAACTTCTTTTACTTCATCTCGATTAATGAGTCTCTCTACATCAGTGCACAGGTTCACAACATGCTCAGGAACCCCTTCAGCTCTCATGTACTGGCGGCATATATCAAGTGTGCGTCGAAACGCTCGAACAACATCACCTTCATCGAAATTGGTGGCATGACGAATCTGCTCCCAGCTAGCGCCCTGCGCCCACATCTCGGTAAGGGCGCTAAAGTGAGCGCTGAACTCAACCGGAATTTCGATGTCGAAGTCTCGTTGCAGTCGCTTGATTTTACGGGCTAGCTTTCCGACTTCTTCCAGCGTGTGCTCCACACCTGGGCTCAGCTTTATTCTTATCTGGTCGTGCCCGCGCCCCTCTTCCTGAACCAGCGCCGTCAGAACAGCAGCAAGCTCCCAGGGACGGAGGTGATCGAAAAGACCGTTAACCGCCACTTCAGAAAGGAACAGCTCGTTGGTACCTCTGATCCCCGCGGCCATGCGCCCTAGCCTTGTCGGGCGATTGCCATTGAGATAACCTTGCAGTTTTAATACATCGGTCAGCGCTTCAAAAGTTCTCCAGTATTTTCCTGTTTCTTTCTCCAGACGTCTATTCAATTCCTTGATCCGGCGCTCGATATGCTCGATGCGATTGGTCTGATTGCTGCAAGGCTTCTGCACCGGACAACCATGACACGGCATCGCATATGTTTCTTTAAGCAGATCCGAGATGTCCAAGCGCACGGCGCCGAGCGCCTGTTCGCCTTCGTGACTGGCTTGCAATTGAGCGTGCGGCGAAGGCTTGATCTTGCCTGTCTTCTTCAAAGGCCGCAAGCCTTTTTCCATATGCTTGAGCTGTTTGTGTTTTGATCGAATCGCACCGAGACGTTTTGCATACAATACGAGATCGCCAAGCTCTCCAGGACATAGCGGACCGCTCAATTCCTGCAATTCCTTTTCGAGCTTCATTTTCTCGACAAATAGCGGCTCCAGCTCATGGTTGGTTTTAAACTGACCAAAACTGCGTTCAATAAGATCGCGAGCATCTTCAATTGTATGTCTCTCAAGAAGGTTTAACACCATTCCATATGACGGAGTAAACCGACTGGACAGCGGATCCGCGCTAGCAGTGGCAAGCTTCGCAGCGTCCTCGACAGATTCAAAAGTGTTATGCAGGACGACGACATGACCAACCTCGTCCATACCGCGCCGACCTGCGCGTCCCGACATCTGGAGAAACTCGGAAGCGGTCAATCCTCTATGACCCTCATCCGCTCTCTTTGTCAGCGAGCTAATAACAGTCGACCGTGCCGGCATATTGATACCAGCAGCAAGAGTCTCTGTTGCAAAAACGGCCTTCAACAATCCTTTCTGGAAGAGCTTCTCCACCATTCCTTTCCAACTGGGCAGCATGCCGGCATGGTGCACCGCCATGCCCTCAAAGAGATAAGGCAGATGAGGATGATTCTTCAAATTAGGATTGGCAGCAGTGAATGCATCGACTGACAATCGAAGTTGCTTTGCCTCTTCTTCGTTGATAAGCGGAATTCCACGCGCTCTCTTCATCGACTCTTCACAGCCACGTCGAGAGAATAAAAAGTAGATTGCCGGAAGCATATTACGCGCAGACAAAACCGCGAGCACATCGGCCGGATGTGTACCAATGTTATGTCCGCCTGGTCTGCGCTTCTTGCTCGGATCGAATCGTCTGCGTTTGCCAAAGCGATTCTTCAGTAGATTGTTGACACCACCGCCGGGGTTAAGCAATGGATAAATGCGCTGATCACCAAAGAAGTGAAATCTCAATGGTACCGGTCTGAAATCGGACACGACAAGCTCAGTCGCACCATGAGTCTCATCAATCCAGGTGGTGAGCTCATCGGCGTTGGCCACAGTGGCCGACAACGCAACAAGCTGAACATCTGTCGGAGCGTAGATGATCGACTCCTCCCAAACCGTTCCGCGTTCGGAATCGTTCATATAGTGGCATTCATCCAGGACCACGTATGCAACGTCGCGAAGATTTTTTCCGACTTCACCAAGGATGGTGCCGTATAGCATGTTCCGAAACACTTCGGTAGTCATGACTACGATTGAGGCATCTCGATTTACGGACAAATCTCCGGTCAGCAAACCGACCTTCTCTTCACCGAACTTCTGTCGGAAGTCGTGCAGTTTTTGATTCGAGAGTGCCTTGAGCGGCGTCGTGTAAAAACAGCGCTTGTTCTGCATGAGCGCCATTTCAACTGCGTATTCGGCGATCACCGTTTTTCCCGCACCAGTAGGCGCGCAGACGACGACGCTCTTACCTTCTTGTAAATATCTGATCGCGTCCAGCTGAAAGTCATCCAGCTCAAATGGAAACAAATGAGAAGGGTGGGCAGGATCGTCTCCGGGAATTGGCTGCTCGTTGATGTTTCGGATACCTTACTTGGTCACGCAACATGATGGTAGCAGTTAACGACAAAAAAATTTAGAGTTGTATGAATGACTGCCAGCACTCCAACTACCGATTGTACCAATGTACTATAATGACGCCAGTGGCCTGTCTTAATCTCCACCTTGGATCCGATGTCGGGGCGTGGCGCAGGGGTAGCGCGCACCTTTGGGGTGGGTGAGGCCGGAGGTTCGAATCCTCTCGCCCCGACCAATAACAGGAAGCCTGAGCCGGACGCATTTATACGTCCGGCTCTTGTTTTTTGGCTATAATCCCAGCATTATTCAGATCACATCTCTAGCCCTAGAAAGTGCGCACCGCGGTTGGACAAGAGCAAGTTTGAGAAAGTCCTCGCCCTGTTCTTCTGGGCTGTGATAATCGCCGGAATACTTGTCCGGTTGGTCAATCCATTCATTCATAATCCTCTTGATTATCTGTCGGGCTATTGGCTCTCCGATTGTCTTCGCCATTACTCGAATGCGCTCGAATGTTTTTCCACCAAAACCATCCTGGCTGCGCTGGGAATCCTCGACCCTGTCGGTTATCAAATCTGGCTCAGCGCCGTATTGCGCATCACCTCCGGAGCACGAATCGCTGTTGCATTTTATGCAGCCGGACTGAGCATCGTCACTCCGTGGCTGTGGTATCGCTGGATGCTGCTGTCTATAGGGCAGAGAACCCTGGCTCTTGGCGGCTGGGCGATTCTAAGCATTCTGCCGGACTGGATTCGACTTTATCAATTTTTTATGCAGGAGACGCTTCTTTTACCGTTGCTAGGGTTGTCACTGTGGCTTACATGGCGAGCGAAAGAAAAACTCGACTACGGTTCGTATTTGGCATGCGGCTTGGCGTGGGGCGCCTGCCTCGCGACGAAAACCACGGCTGTTCCTTTGGCTGTAATCATACTGCCGTGGCTAGTTTTGAAGGCTCGCCTTCAAAAGAAGACTAGCGCCGCAGTACTCTTGATTGCAGCAACCTTCTGTGTCTACGCGGCAAGCCCAGTCAAAATTTTCACACGCATTCATGCCTTAATCCCCTTCCCTCCAGGCGATCACCATCGCATTCTTTTCGAGAGCGGGAAAAAAGACCTGAAAATCAAATTCAAATTCATTGACGCGCAGGACAGCTACCGTGAGTATGACGCCGACATCAATTGCTCGTCGTTGTATCACCCGCAGCTGGCGCCGCTTAGCAACTGGGTTTCGAGCCGCGAAGGCCTGTGCCAATTCGAAGTCGATTACACAAAAGCGCCCAACGAGTATCTGCCTCCCTCGACGATGACCTTCGGAGATCGGCTTAAATACACGTTTGAAAACATCATCTTTTTCTTCTTTGGATTGTCGTGGCCAGAAGATTGGTTCGGCGATGAAAAAAGATTTCCACTACTTGCGCATCTCTGCCCTCTGGCACGCTTTATCTGGTTACCCATGACACTTGCCGCGATCTTCCTGGCATTCAGAAAACGCTGCTACGACATCATGACAATTCTGTTTGTCGGCTCTTTGCTGCTCTTCCTATTCCAGCAGTCATTCATAATGGAGGCGCGTTACAAGAAGCCGTGGGAGGGCTTAGCCGTAGCGACGCTCATGTATCTGATTGGAAGAAAAGCGCCCACTCGATCTAACGAGACTGACAAATCTCCTGAATAACGTTAGCTAGTTGGATGTAGATAAAAACTGGTGTCCAGCAGTCGTTGTATTCAGTGCCGATTGGATGTCCGTTTGTGCAGAAGACATTGATGCCGTCCATGCCATCAGGACCACAACAACCCGACCTCGCGCCACCCTCGACGCTGTTGAGCATATCGGTCAAATTTACAAAGATGCCATCGTCTGAAATCGAACTCCAGTCCTGAGCGAGCTTGTAGCTGTAATCAAACCAACCAGCCGGCACCAAGGGTGTAGCATCCAGGCAGTTCAGAACCAATTCCTGAGTGAGCGCGGCAACCGGCTTCGTCATTGGCATTCGACAAGTCGAGCAAAGGAAGCGGCTCGTTGGTTGTGGCAAATCCACAAGCTAGACCGAAATGTATCTCAAGATACGTCGGCGAGCAGCCTTGATGCGCTTTTTCTGACGGCAGGTTGCTTGCTGAGGCTTCATCGGAATGTTCTGCTCGAGCGATAGCAGGCGTCGGTAATTCCTTATATCAATCGGATATCGCCGCACATCAATGGACGGAATCGCTTCGAAACAGGGACTTAGATGTACAAATTCGCGAATCTTGAATTTCAGGATCGTCTTCAAGTAGTCGTCGAGCTGGTCGAGCACAATGGCCCGGTCATCTGCTGAAGGAAACATACCTACACCATTTGGACGAGAATTTTGAATTGAACGATTGTTACTAAGCATAAATAGACATCGGAAACATATCATCGGCACAGGAGCCCATGAGTCGTTGAATGTTAGCAGAGATTAAGGGAATGTCAACAACCGAAACGCGCGATCCGAAGCGATTTAATATAAAATCCGCTGCCCGTCCTTGTCAAGAATCAGAAGAACAGGACCAGCGCCGGATCACCTGCTTCGACCCGATTTCAAACACATTCAACGACGAGTAGATATCCCCGGAGCCAACCGGAGCGAGAAACGAGAATCCGGAGAAACAATGCTGTTTTCAATCGCAAGAAAAAAATCATCGGAGAACGGATGTGTCGAAAATCTAGTGAACGTGAACGCGCATGGCTCGATACCCACGGAACGCGATCGCGTCGAAGTTTCGAGCCTGCTCTACGGAGCATCTCGCCGGCACAGAGCATTCTGAACAATCGATTCGGAGAAGTACAAAGCTAGTCTACTTATCGTCGGCGGACTTCTTATCGGATTTCTTCTCTGCAGACGCCTTTTGGGCTGTTTCCGCCACGATTATGTCTTTGAGATTCTTGAGTCCGGAGTGAATGGCACGGGAGACCCCCATCTCTGAAAGACCAAGAACACAAGCCGTCTCTTTCTGCGAGAGATCGTAGAAAAACACAAATTCGACGATCTGCCTGGTCTTCTCCCCGAGCCGCTTAAGTGCCTGGACGAGAAGCTCGCGATCTTCTGACATTTTCAGAAGCTCCTGATACTTCTTATCAGCAACGACTTCAGACAACCCTCTATGGTCATCGCGATCGTCCTCGTCTGACCCATCAAGAGACTCATAGTGAAGACGTGCTTCCCAGGACTGCTGCGCCTCCAGAATCTCCTTCTCGGAGAAGCCTGAGTGTGTCGCCAGCTCCTTCAAGGTGGGGACTCGGGAATACACTTTGGTGAGACGCTCTTCGAGCTGACTGATTTGAGCATTCATTTCCGTCAGTTTTCGTGGAACTTGCACTATTGAAGCGTGATCTCGCAGATAATGCCGGATTTCTCCCCTGATGTAACAGGTGGCGAGAGTGCGAAAACTGGCAGCTCTCGTTCGGTTGGGATCGTAGTAGTTGATCGCCTTGAGCAGACCGATGGACCCAACCTGGGTCAAATCCTCGTAGCTGTCCGGATAGCATTGGCTGTATCGCCTGGCAATTTGCCTGACGAGCGGCATGTGTTCTCGAACGAGATCGTTGATTTCCTCCTCTCCGAAGTAGAACGAGCCTACCTGGTTGTCGCGATTGGTTCTACTGAGGTCCTTCACGATTCGTCTCCAGACATATGAGGTCTGACTTAAATTTTCCCTTGACAAGTGTGGTTTAAACCGTAAAACCCAGGGTTTACGACTCGTCTTGAAAGCTCGCCATCTTTATAATTTTGGCTACAATTGGTCTATGACTTCGGGAGGGGTCGACGAGAGAAGTGTCAGATCAGGCGAGCCGTCCGTTTAACCTAACTTAATCGAAGCGGACAACGCAATAAACACAAGGGTATACAACAACTGCCCGGGCGATTGGGACAACCAGGTGAATCCATCGATTAAATTTATTGCCCGAATGCGAATGTCCTGGGGCAAGATTTCGATTCAGAAGCAGCTTCTGCTTTTGGGTCTCACCTGTGTCGCCGGATTAGTCACTTTCACCGCCTGGGTCTGGGTCGCCCGCGCCCAACACATGATCGACGATTCGGTCAAACAGTTTGGTTTGGCCCTCGCGCACGCGCTTGCACGAGGCGGCGCTGAAGCGTTGCAGAATACCGGAAATCTCGAGGGTCTCAGATACTATATTTTGACTGAGCGCGGTCATACTCCAGCGATCGCCTATGTCGTCTATTGCGATAAAAACGGCCAGGTCATACTCAACCCAAACTCGGAAAAGGATCTGGAAGACGTTTTTCCGATTTGGACACAGCCGCTTCACAGATATGAAGTCCCAGAAGTTTACGAAAGCCCGACGGGGTATCGCAGCATCACCAACATCGCAGTGTTGATGCGGCGAAACCAACAAGATTTAGGTATCTGCTGGGTTGGATTGGACAATAATTCCTTCACCATCCTCGGTACGCCACGTGAGACGCGATACTTCCTCCTGACTATATTCGTACTCGTAGGATTGCTAGGTGCAGTGGGCGTCTGGGCTAACTATGCCTTGATCAATAAGCCACTACGGGTACTATCACGAAGTGCAAGCGAAATCGCAGCCGGGAGGTTCGGTTACCAGATACCAGGACAGAAGGCAGGTCGCGAAATCGATGAGCTGGTCAATGCCTTCAACTACATGTCCAGCCGTTTGAAGTTGTACGACAAACATAATGTCGACAATTTGATGTCAGAGCGCAACAAGTTTATCTCAGAACGCAACAAGCTCGAGCTGGTGCTCATGTCCATCGCCGACGGCGTTGTCGTGTGCGATCGCGACAATAAAGTTCAGATAGTCAACCGGGCAGCCACCACATTGTTCGACAAGGACGCGCAGGAGATGCTCGGAAAACCGCTCGTTTTCTGTACAGAGGGACCAGACTCGCCGCAAATTTGTCAGGTCATTCAAGCATTCACCGACTCGTATTCACCAGGTAATGTCGGACCAATTGTTCAACAGGTCAACATCCTGGAGCGCGTCGTCCGCATACACAGTGCACCAATTCTGCTCAACAAAGAATTCCTCGGATCGGTAATGATCATGCAGGACATCACAAAACAAGCAGAACTCGAACGCATGAAGAACGAGTTCATGAGCAACGTCAGCCACGAGCTTCGCACACCGATTACATCGATCAAGAGCTATGTCGATACGCTCTGCAATCACGGCGAAAAGCTTGATCCGGAAATCCATCGGGAGTTTCTCGAGACGATCGACAACGAAGCAGATCGCTTGATGTATCTGGTCAACGACGTGCTGCAGCTCAGCCGACTGGAAGAAGCAGACGGAGATCTTGATGTATGTCCGATGGAGATTCGCAGAGCTTGTGAAACCGCCATCCGATCGTTGAAGATGATGGCTAAAGACCGAAGCATCGAGCTGTTCTTTGCAAGCGACGAAAACGTCCCCTTAGTCAACATCAATCAGGAATCTATCGAGCGCGTGGTCATCAACCTACTCACAAACGCGATCAAATACACCCCCAATGGTGGCAAGGTCACCGTACGGGTCGAGCATCTGATCGCCTCCCGTGAAGTCGGAGTCCACATCGAGGACACTGGAATTGGAATTCCGGAAGATTGCCTGGAGCATGTATTCGACCGCTTCTTCCGCGTTGAGAAGAAAGTCCACACGATCAAAGGTACTGGCCTCGGTCTCACTATCGTCAAGAAAATCATCGAGAAGCACGGCGGTCGGGTGGATGTAAAATCATCGCTTGGTGAGGGTTCTACCTTCAGCTTCATCCTGCCGGTTGCACCAACAACAACCGAAGACGTGCCAATTATCGAGCTCGATTACATGCACCGCGATCCAAGAGGCGAAACATTGCTTGGCGAGAAGACTGACAAGCTGGTTGCCACCGCGGATAGTGAAGCAAAGTCGACTTAGTATAGATTTTTCACTGACAATTACGATTCCGAATTGCGGGTGACAGATCGCTTGATTCTTAATCCGGCGCATGACGACCGTCTCGCCTGGCTGCCTGAGTTCATGACACCATCCAGTAAGTACGCAAATGAATCGTCTCAGGCAACAAGAGTAGCAAGCGTCTTTTTGTCGCGCATTTTCCAGATACACGCATCAGCGATGTAGTGGTGCAGATTGATCGCACAGTACCACGCGCACGCGCCCATCGCAGGAAGCGTGGCGTACGAGTTGAGATAGTCTTGCAGGTAAGGAGTGATGACAGTGGAGAGAATCCAGCCGGCTCCCAGGACGAACCCCAGATACTTGAGCCCGACAGGTCGCCATACCTGTGTCCAGACTTTGGCATAGGGGACAGTGACCGGCATGCGTTCTTTGATATGGTAGGAGAGCGTTACGACAAGATACTGCGGCGAATGGAAAAGACCCTGACCAAGTATCGCTATAGCCAGGAATGAAGCGTATCTTTCGAGATAACCGAGAAATAGAAAGCAAGAGACGAGCGACAAAACAGCCGGCCAGGGAATGACCTGACGAGTCTTCACCCAGCGCTTCACCATCAACGCCGTGAAGGCTAAAGCGAAGCCAGCCACAGCGACATCACAAAGGGTTCTGACGATGAGCGGCAGCGCGACAACAGGAATCAGCTCGAAGCCAGCGACATTGAGATTGGCTCTGCTGAAGACATTGGTGACGGCTGAGCAGATACCCGCATAGGTGAGGCAGTGGAGCGTGTTTTTCTCCAGCTTGTTCAAGAAAAAACCGCGCTTATAGCAGTAAAGAAGGACGATCCCATACGCTTGTGCGTAGAAGTGCTGGAACGAAAAGCCCAATGTGATTCGCCCGACGATGGACGCCCAGTACGGCGACACCATAGCCAATCCACCGAGAAGCACACAGACTCCGGCGAAAAATGCAACTACCTTCCCTAAGGTCTTGCTCGTCGACTTACTGTCGTAGACGCGCAGATAGGTAGCCGTCTGGTGCGGCATGGCGAACAAAATGAGTGCCGTGATCGACGCGGCGGTCATAAATGGCGATGATGGGGCGTTGGGAATGAAACCCATCCACATAAGCAAACCAAAAATCCAGACCAACCCTCCACAGACAAAAAGCAGATCGGCAACCGGATGCAAAATCCATTTGTAACTAGCCTCTTTCGGTCGCTCCTCAGCCGGCTGAGGTTGAGGCGGCGGCGCGGCGGCAACTTCCGGCGAAGGGTCGCAATCGGGTGACTCGCCCTCATCAATACGGGTGGCCCCCTTGTCAGGGGCTTGGTGGAATGCCAGGGATGGCAATCGGCCAAATGGTGGTTGACTCTGCACGCTAGGCGACCTCCGGCATGTCGCTGACGTTTGTATGGTAAGTTGGTCTAAAACCTTGATATCACAGTTATTCCCTGGTATAGAGCTTTCATCTCGATAATATGTCAATTGTGAACAATGTATGGAAGACCGTTTTTGCGCTCGACTTATGTCCCACGACGCCGCTCCGATTAGCCGATGTAGTGGGACAAATGTGCTATGTCGTCAAAGGTTGAATTGTCACCATATGTGGTGACAAAATCAAAGAAATATCGCAAGTTATACGTGATGCGTAAACATTGAGCATATGCAACAGATACACCGAAACGCCGACAGCTTCAGACTCTTCCTCCTTGCAACCACGAAGATTAACGACATATCCACTTTGTTGACAGGTTTCCAAGCAAAGGCCGTGATATCATACGTCCATTGACAAGGTCTAAGACCACAACCCACGTGGCGTTGAGAGAGGAGGTGGCGTTTGGCAAGGGCCGTTTATCCTGGATCATTTGATCCAATGACGCTCGGCCACCTAGACATTGTCAAGAGGGCAAGTAAGCTCTTCGACGAAGTGATCATGGCGGTGGTAGCCAATCCTGGAAAGTCTGCACTACTTCCAATGGAAGTCAGAACGCAGCTGATAGAGGCGGCAGTAAGAGACATACCCCAGATAAGAGTAGGTTCTTTTCAGGGATTGACCGTAGACTACGCCAGACTCAACAACGTCACTTGCTTGATCCGGGGGCTTAGAGCCATCTCAGATTTCGAAGCGGAACTTGGGATGACTCAAACAAATAAGCAGTTACATCCTGAACTAGAAACCATTTTTCTGATGACTAAAGCCGAGTATTCTTTTATTAGCTCATCAACCGTTAAAGAAATCGTCCGCCTGGGCGGTGACGTTTCACAGTTTGTACCAGAACCCGTATACGAATATCTGAAGAAGCACTTCATTAGAGGCACCACAGTATGAGTACACTGACCGCACCTAATGCGACTGTCACCAATAACTATAAGCAGACCACCATATACAAACATATGGACTTGCTTGAGCACCTTATTGAAGACGCGCCAGGCGTGTATAAGTTTAAATTTATCAATGCTGACGACTTCCTAGACGTGCTTGACAAGGCGAGGGCCCGCCTACCGGAAGAGCTCCGCGAAGCTGCTGAAGTTCTGCTGCAACGTGACCAGATCACGACCGAAGCCCACCGACGTTCCGAGCACATAGTGCAGCAAGCCCGTCGACAGGCGGAGATGATGCTTCAAGAGTCAGAACTTCTGAAAGCCGTTCAAGCTGAAGTAGAAAGAATTCGCAAGCAAGTGGTAACTGAAATCGAGCAGATGCGTCGCGAAGCTCTGGCTGAAGCAGAGCGCATCCGTATCGAAGCAGAAGAGGATGCCACCAGAATCAGAGACGGCGCAGATCATTATGCTGAGTCTGTATTGACCAGAGTAGATACTGATTTGGCGCAGATTGCAATTCATGTTCAAGATTCGCAGTCGATTGTGCGCAACGGACAACGCCTGCTAGGACAGGTCAAGCGTGTCCAGGGCTCCGCACCAGCAGCGATACCATCGATTCCTTCGATGCCTGCGGTTCCTCCGCCCAATTTGAATAACATTCAACTTTCGAGTCCGCTACTCAGAGGCGGCAACGAGTAATCGCAGCAGATCAACTGCTTCGGCGAGTCTTGTAGATCACTACAAACTCGGTAGTTCACCGTTCCATTGAACCGTGCCTGCCTGGTAGATCTATCGAGACAGCGGCTTATGAAGGCCTATCGGTTACCAATTTCGATAATAAGAGGGGCGACAACATGGCTCCTCCTACGCCAGAGCACGACAAAGACGCTGTTGGTACGGCTGAGCTACCGCGATCGTCAACAGTCCGACGCCTGGCGTCGCCATCCCAACGCAAAGCCAGAATCTGGTCTTCTAGTCTCGGATAAAGTCTAGACCAAGTCGACGTGCGGTCTCTTCAGTAATCAGAATGTTCTGCTTCAGCGGTGTCCTTCCGAAAGCCGCCAGCACTACAGATTTAGATGGTGGACGTGGAGCGCCTCTGCCTCGATCGCGATCATTGCGACCACCGCGCCCCCCTGAGCGCTTGTCATCACCGCCGGGCTGTCCATCCCTGGCGCCATGAGCTTTCGGATTGTGAGTCGATTTGAACTCGCCGATAATCGAGGCACCTACTACTCTTGGCTGATGCCGGAAGCTATTTCGAATCTCTCTGGGAAACTTGAAATTGCTGACGGCACAAGTTTGCGACACCCGCTCTCTGCCTTTTTCGTCTTTCTGCGAAACGGACAGTGCGGTAAGGCGGCCGCCTTCGTCTGCGAACAAAATCACCTTTGAATGCGGCTCGGAATACTCACCTTTCAATGCCAACTGGTGCAGATTTTCCAATACCTCATTATCGGCCATGAAATCACGAGTAGGTTTGTCTGCGGCATGATTGGACTCGAGGATCAAGACATCGAGCTGCGATTTCCCCTTGACTGACTGCGGTACATTGCCAACTACCTGCAAAAGCTCTCTGCCGCGGATAACTGCGGCACCACATATAGTGCGCTTCGTACCGAACGATTCGAAGATTTTTCGAACATCAGAAAATTCATTGGCATAGTAGCGAGTCAGGACTCCGCCATCGCTACTGGCTCTTGTTAAGATCTCTACGGGCGTATGTGTCTGCTCGCCATTTGCTGAGCCGCTCGCGGAAGGAAGAGTAAGTGTGGTCTGCGCATCGCCGGCAGTACCAGAAGATTCGTTTGACTCTGTTGAGACTTTCGTCTGAGAGCCGGCAGTGTCAATCGCCTCTTCAGGGCTGGCGATTTGCTGGTCATCGTACGATGCTGAATAATGTGCACTGACGTCGGATGCGTTTTCTCCGGACTGCGTTTCGTCGGTGGAATCGGACTCACCGCTTATAGCGGCTTGGGCAAGCGATCTGTCGAGCTCGCCGGTCTCTTCCTGACTAGGATCAGGAGCGCCGTCCTGCCCTTCGCCAGAGTGAGACTGCACTTCCTGACTGGATTCTTCGGCAGAACCTTCAGGAGCTGGAGCATGAGAAGCATCGTCCACGGGCTCACTGGCAGGCTGTGCGGTCTCAGTTGAAATCTCTTCGCCCGACGATTGTTCAACCTCACCTGTTGCCTCCACTTCACCAGAAGTAGAATGCTCGGCATCATAGCTCACAGACTCACTAGATGAAGCGGGCTCAGGCCCCGCGGACGACTCTGCCTCAGGTTCGCTTGCAGGAGCAGATTCTCGGATGTTCTCAAGATTGCTTGCATCGGACTCGGCCGACTCGCTGTCATCTCCGCCCTCATCTCCAAAGTCGGACGCATCGGCATCCGTGTGGTCGGCATCATGCCCTTCATCTTCGGATGCGCTGAGTTCGTCGTTGAGTTCGTCAGTGAAATCGACATCTTCGTGCGCGTCGACAAATAAAAGAATATATGCGCCCTTATCGACTTTGCGCTCTTTCGCCATCCCATACAATGATTGCAGAACGGGATTAGAAGCCAAAAATACCTTGGCAGGTTGGTTGGCTGCATCCTTCGACATCGCCGATATGATGTGCAGCTGATTTTCGCCTTCCGGAGCCTGCGGCACATTACCAATGACATCTTGCAGCTTGTTGTCTACGACAACTGCCGCACCCACAGGCGGTCTGTGGTGGTAAAGACGATACAGCTTCTTAACGTCGAAGAACTCGCGCGGACGAAATCTTGTAAACACTCGGCCATCTGGAGCACGACTGGTCACCAACTCCACATTTTCGTTTTTAGTCGGTCGAAACAGAAACACATAGGTTGATTCCGGCATCTTCCTGGTCAACGTCTTAGTCAATGCACCCAGGACCGGATGTCCCTCGACCCAGCCCTTGATTTCATCAATCTTGCTGTTCTCGAGCTCTTTGACCATGTTCTTGAGCTGACCTTCGAGCTTCAGTATATGCTCGCCCGCCTGATCCTTATCTTGAATGCTCTCGATGGCTTCCTTTTCATTGCGCAAATGGCGAAACATTGGCAACTTCGCGAGCACATCGCTAAGCTCATGAGCTGTACGTACTGTCACACCAGGCTGTTCACGTTCCAGCTCTAGTACTTGTTTTCTCAAGAATCTGACTGCAGCCCAGACTGATTTAGTCGCGTTCAAGCTATCGCTTTTCTCGCGCGATTTATACCGTGATACGGCTTGCCTGGTTTTCGCAAGAACGTTGTCCATATGTTCTCAGGTGCAAGGCACTATATTGTACTGCCCTGACTATCGACATGAGATCATGCGCGACGTAGTGTTAAGCCGCTTTATTTTCCACTGTCTATTCGTTTTTGCCCCCGGCTATGAGCCTCAGCCAGCCCGGCAGCGGCTTCGCTGTTCGGCTGCGGCATGGCCTTGAGCACGGTCGTTTTGCCCGTCGCCGAATCGCGTTTTGCGGTCACTGGCGGCAGCTGCTTGGAATATGTGCCATAAATTAATTTCGACATTTCGCGAATTAGATTGTTGGCGTGCGAATCATTGCGATTGCGAGAACACTGGACAGCCACAGCGTAGCGAATGCCACCACTCGTAGTTACGATCCCAGCGTCTCCGACCATACCACCGATGGTGCCTGTTTTATGAATGATAGCAGCACCGCCGTCCAGCCCTTGCGGCAACAGCGATCGATTCTTGCACTTCGCCATAATCTCGTACATGAAGGCTCTGTTCTCATCATTTATCAACTCACCATGATCGACCCGGCCCAGCAAGTAGACCATGTCGTACGGACAGGTGGTGTTGGTGCCTTCGAGATCGGCAAGCAGATGGTTGACTTTTGTTTGTTTTAAACCCCAGCGGTGAAAGTCTCTATTCACATGATCGGCACCACCAAGGAGATCGATCAGCAGATTGGTCGCCGTATTATCAGATACCATCATCATGAGCTGCGCAGCTTTTCGGGCACTAATTTTGGTACCGATCGGCTTCCACTGCAAAAAACCGGATCCATTGGTGATTAGATCTTCTCTGATCACCAACTCATCAGACATACTGCACTCGCCTCGCTCCACTGCCATGAGGAAGCTGACCAGAATAGGCACCTTAATCATACTGGCGGCGGAGAATGCTTGCTGACCGTTAAAGTCGACATATTTTCCAGTCGAAAGATTGATAGCAAAGACACCTGGTGTCACGCTCTTGGGCTTAGATAAACTGGAGAGCTGTTGCGACAATTGCTCCAGCGATGTAGTGAGGCGGAATGGCGGCTCAATCACCACTTCCCGATCCTGACCGAGGGTCAGATCGACCGGTATTCCGCCTGGATGACGAAAAAGCGACTGAGCGAGAAGCAACAAGCACGATACGACGATGCCGAAGATCAGCTTCTGACCAGGAGGACTGGGGCGAAACTTCCGCTTCTTCTTTTTCCGAACCTTCGCTATTTTAGGGAAAAAGTAGTGAAGAGCAGATTTCAGAGTCTTCACCGAATCTTTTCTTTCTGAATGCCGATTTGAATCGAGCTCCGTCGTATAACCAGACTTGCGAGAAAGCGTCGGGAATGAGTCAATAGTTGTGCTGGAATCCTTGGATTTTTCACGCGTGGCGCCGGGCGGCATCGTCATCATCCGTAGTATCGCCTTTGATTAGATAGGAAATGGATATATCCATCGAGAGAGCGGTAGCTGTTATTCTAACGCGTCAAAGTCGAGTTGGAAAGCGCCAACTTGTAATTTCATTTTAGGCACCACATTCGGAGCTAAGATTTTTGTGCGCAACCATTCATACAAAAGTAAAGCTAACTCGGATGGAGACAACGTACGCGTTATGAAAAGACCAGGAGAATTTAACGTGCGCGTTGTAGATAAAGACCAGGAAAATATAACGTGCGCGTTATTAGGCCGACAACAATAACGCCGGCGTTATAAAAATGGGCCTGAAACGATAACTTCCGAGTTATATCCGACCTCTACCAGCTATTCGTTTATCGAGTTATATCCGGTCTCTACCTGCTAATCGTTTACCTTGGACAGGTCACAGGTTACTGGTTCACTTGGTCACTGGTCACTGGCAGAACCGGGAGAGCGAGGGACGAATAAATAAAGCATCAAAAAGACGAGCGTAGAGACGCTCACCAGATACTTGGTGTCCACAGGAATATCGGTCCTCGGCGAGATGAACCCTTCTATACATCCTGCGACAAGCAATATCGGCACGCAACCGGCGAATAATCCCATCGCCCGCTTGCAAGCATTCTTGAAAGCATCGATACGCTTGTATTGCCCGGGAAACCACAAAGACTTTCCGATAATCAGTCCAGCTGCGCCACTTAGAAATATCGCCGTGAGCTCCAGCACTCCATGTGGTGCCACGAATTGAGTTAGCTTACCAGCCATGCCATTACATTGACAAAGCCCAAAAACGGTGCCAATCGACAGCCCATTGACGAAAAGAACGTAGACAGTCCCTAACCCAAAACTCAAGCCGAATACGAATGCCATGATTGCCACTTTGATGTTATTTGTGGCAATCAGGCTGAACATAGTTGGGCTCTGATCCTGAGCAGCATCTGTCCACATTTTTTTCTGGTTGATAGTGTCCCACATCTCTTCCGCCACGAGCGGATGCCCTTTGGCCGTTTCGAGCTGGGCGAACTTGGTATCGTCGATGACGGCAAGATAGCTCCCGACCGCGGGACACAGAAAGATCGACGTCGAAAGCACCAGATAAAAAACGTTGTCGCGAACAAGCTTGGGAAATCCCTCCCATAGAAATCTGAAAAGGTCGGCCCAGCGATTTCTGTTGGTCTGATACACTTGGTTGTGAGCTCTTACAACCAAATTATTGAGGTATGTTTGCACGTCAGAACTCAGCTTCAAAGCCCGGGCGCGGGAAAGATCGGCGGAAGTGCTCCGATATAACCGACCGAGCTCCTGCAACTGTTGCCGATCGAGTCCAGCGACGCCCCGCTTGTCGGTAAGCTTCAACAGCTCCTCCAGCTTTTCCCACGTCACTCTTCTAGTTTTCAGCCAACGTTCGACATTCATATAATGCAAAGCCCTGATTATTCAATCTCTACCCCAGAAAATGTCGACCTACACTTGGAGCTTGCCGGCATCGGCAATCGGATTCTTGCAACGCTCATAGATACGACCAACAGCCTGGTAATCATCGTATTGACTTCGCTTGGTTTATTTCTTGTAGCCTTTTTGGTAAACCAGCTCAATTTCTTGCCGCTTCCGCAAAACACAATCTACATGGTAGCGGCAATGATCGCCATCTTTATCGCTTTCTTCGTCAATTTTGGCTACAACATTTTTTTTGAAGGTGTTTGGAACGGGCAGACCCCCGGAAAGAAAATCGCGCAGATTAGAGTTATAGAAGCCAACGGACAACCGGTCGGCTGGGCAGCGGTCTGCATCCGCAACATTATTCGTGTACTAGACACCGGACTCTTGTTGATCGGGCTCCTAGTAATGCTGATCGACAAGAACGAGAGACGCCTAGGCGACCTGGCCGCCGGCACTCTGGTGATCCGAGAGCGAAAGTCCGACCTGACCACCTCCGACATCAAGCTACTTTTCGACGCGCAGAGCGACGCGACCTTGGACATCGGCAGAATAACGCCTGAAGAGTACGATCTCTTGGCTCGTTTTCTCAAGCGCAGAACAAGTTTGTCCACAACACACCGACCGGTGGTAGCAAAGCAACTGGAGGCGTACTTCAGAGAGCAACTGGCGGAGCCGGCTGTCGCCGAAGACGGCAACAAGAACGAAAACACGGAACGATTCCTGGAAAAGGTCTTCCTTTCTTATCAGGCGAGAGGCCTCGAATAGTCGATCGCGCGGCAAGTCACTTTTGCGTAACAGATCGACTGTACAAATGTGAAATCAAAAACGCACCGCCACTGGTAGCAGTGGTGAATTTAATTGCACACTAGCAAACGAGGGCTTGAACGATGAAAGAATTCGAAATTGCCGACACACTAGCTTTACCCACGCAAGACGCCTTGTCCGACTATCGATTACCGAGTTCACCCGCCGCATTAACCGATCTCAAATTTAAGACGAACGCAGATGCCATTCCATCACAGTTTCCCTTAGATGATTTCTTGACTGGCGACGAAGAACACGACGAGACCTACCCCAGGCTTGACGACAAACAGAAGAAGCAAATTGACGCTGCCGTCGACGTTATCAAGCGCACCGCCGGAGACCCGAGCAAAGAGGCAGGCGGGATGAAAATAGTGGCCGAAGCACTGAAGGACGCGTACGCCAAGAGTGAGCGAACCGCAAAAGTGGTTGCTGAAGAGATAAACGCTAAACTCAAAAAAGACGGGATGTCAATACAGGTAACCGCTCTGCAGAACGACTACGTCCTCGTCGTTTTTGAGAACAATCAAAAACCGACAGGCAGCGCCCTACACTTTAAACGCAAACACATCGATTGAATTTAGTACCAGAAAAACTGGAGGCTGCCGATCAAATCTGCGGACTCGCCAGTGATACCATAGCCGAGATCGAAATTAGCGCTGTTCGATAGCAACGTACTTCAGATCGGTCTTACCGACATATTCGCCTTCCGGTCTGATCAGGCGATTGTCTTCAAGCTGCTCGAGAATATGGGCTGCCCATCCGGACATTCTGCTGATTGCAAAAATCGGTGTGAACAGATCGCGTGGAATACCAAGCATGTAATAGACCGATGCCGAGTAGAAGTCGACGTTGCAATTGAGACCCTTCTCCTCTTTTGCAAGCTCTTCGATTCTTGCAGACATTTCATACCACTTGGTTTCACCGGCGCCACGCCCGAGCTTATCGGACATCTTGCGAAGGTGGAACGCGCGTGGATCCTGGACTTTGTAGACGCGGTGTCCAAAGCCCATGAGCTTCTTGTGATCTTCGAACATCTTCTTGATGTAGGAGTCGACCTTCGACAACTCACCAATCTCGAGAAGCATTTTGATAACTTCCTGATTGGCACCACCATGCAGTGGTCCTTTCAATGTGCCGATCGCAGCAGTCACAGCAGAGTGCATATCGGTCAACGTCGCAGCGGCTACGCGCGCTGCAAAGGTGGAGGCGTTGAGTTCGTGCTCGGCGTGAAGAATGAGTGCTACATCTAGAGATTTCACGGAGACTTCATCGGGCTCTTTGCCTGAGTGAAGCAGGTGGAGAAAGCTTGCCGCCGTGGAATGATCGGGCTTCGGATCGACAAGCTCGCGGTTGCTGCGAATACAATCCCAGTAAGCAACAATCGTTGGTAGCTGTGCTGTCAAGCGCGTCGCCTTGCGCACATTTGCATCACGATCGTTTTCATGGGAGTCGGCATCGTACATGGAAAGCATGGAGGTGGCTGTTCTCAGCACTTCCATCGGAACGGCCTCTTTCGGCCACTGCTTCATCATCTTCACGACTTCTTCAGGAATTCGGCGATTGGCGCCCAATTCTTTATGCAATTTCTCTAACTCTGCCTTGTCCGGCAAGCGACCGAACCAGAGCAGATAAACGACTTCTTCGAATGTCGAATGCTCTGCCAGGTCATCGATGTCGTAACCCCTGTAGATGAGGCGGCCTTTATTTCCGTCTACTTTGCAAATAGACGACTCTGCTGCAATAACGTCTTCTAGACCCCGCTTAACCGGCATATCCTGCTCCCACGAATCTATATGTCTTTAGACTGGTTTATACACTAAATGACAACCACTTTCGCCGACCATAGTCTTATCTTCATGGTGTTGATCAAAGAATACAATTGTTTGTGATTCTATCAAGCCAATTGGGACATTGGCTGAGCGGCAAAAGCCAGGCAAGATGAGCATAAACACAAAGCGCAATCGAAAAACTTCAGCCAACCCGAACGGGTTTTCACTCGATAACGAGCGGCTCGACTCGAGAAATCAGTTGAGTTTAACGACCTGGCTGAAATCAAAGATCGCCGAAGCGCTGGATCCCGAAGGCATGACACTCGCTGAGGCGACTTTACCAACGCTTTCCGTAGCAACAGCGCTTGCGCTGGCAAGTAGAGGAATCAAACCGGCACATCTCAAAGACACGTTCCTGGGCTCGTTGATCGACGATTTCGTCGACTTGCTTCAGCCAGGAGACCTGCGGATCGACAACACGGACTTCGGTAAAACCCTCACCGCAATCGCCAATCCGGCTCTCGTCGAGAGTCACAGACGCTCTCGAGACAGGCTTTTAAACACCCTCGCCGACAAGTCCCTCGCGAGCCCACTCAGACAGATAGCCTCCGATCCCCTCCTTGTAGGTTGGGTCTACCAGTCAATTCTTATGGGGAAAAACGATTATTCGTTTTTGAGAAACGAAAAGTCGCTGACCGGTTTGGCTCAGATAACACAGTGGTTCACTCCGGACTGGATCGCAAATTTTTTGGTCGAAGAATGTTTTCAGCACCCAGTTGCTGCGAAATACAGCAAGACTGGCGACGAAGCCCTTCCAGCACTTCCCGAGGCAGCGCGTGGCGTCGCCCCAATCAAGATTGCCTGCACTGAAGAAGCACGGGGCGCTCAGCACTCAGCAGTCGCTGGCATAAATCGCGCGGCACTCTCATCGATTACCTTTCTAGACTCGTCTTGCGGTGCCGGACAGATCCTCATCCCAGCATTGGATCGCCTTGTGCAGCGCCGGCGCCAGTTTGGTCAGTCGGCAGTAGATGCGATTTCCGATGTTCTGTCCAACGATTTATTCGGACTAGACATAGACCCACTCATGGCACAGTTGGCAGGACTCTCCATATATTTGCGTTGTCGCGACTTCGATGCCGAAGCCTCATTTCCAATACCAAATATCTTTCATTTCCCGACCCACAAAACCGATGCATTCGCGGGCAGCCTGCTGCTCTCCATCGAGGACGCACACCTCCAGGGATTAGACGGCAGCCTTTTGCACGCACAAAAACTACCGCTACAGTTCGACTTACAGGCTTGCAACCCGCCCTATCTGAGCCATCGACTCATGCCGAAAGAGCTCGCCCAATTTCTCAAAAAGAATTATTCGAACAGTCACTACGACCTCTACACAGCTTTTCTAGAACTCGGAATCCGGCTGATGGCGCCCGGAGGCAAACTCTCCCTCATCTGCCAACAAAGCTTTCTGTCTACCAACCGGTTCGAACCGCTGCGAAGGAAGTTGATTGAAAGAGCACGCGTCGATACAATCGTTAGGCTTGGTCCTGGCGCCTTTTCGAGCCGACAGGGCGAGAAGGTCAATAACGCAATCATCACCCTGTCGAGAAGGCACGATGCCGGACAAGACCTACTCGAGTCGCAAGAGGCTCACCACCACCGACTCTCGGCATACAAGATCATGTCGCGCGCGGCCAAGCACACCGCAGAAAGAGATGGATTGACCGGTTATATCGTCAAGACTTTGGCAGAAGATGACTTCCTGCAACTGACGAACAGTATTCCAGGTTTTCCACTTGCGCCATTCTGCCCCAAGGAAATAGCCGCACTGTTTCAAACATACCCCTCAATCAATGACAGCGAAAGTGGTATCACAATCACGAACGGACTATTCACTTGCGATAACAAGCGATTCGTAAGGCATTTTCAAAACATTGACGACAACGAGCGAACAAATTTCGTGCCATACGACAAAGGCGGCGGGCAAAAGTGGTACAGCACCACACCTTACGTTTTGGAATGGCGTAATAATGGAGAAAATATTCGCTCCTTTCGATTCGACAGGGGTCAATCGAGAGCACTGCCAGGAGAGCGTTTCTACTTCAAAAAAGGGATCACGTATTCATACATCGGGACAAAGGGATTTAAAGCCCGATTGCTTTCTCCTGGTAGCGTATTTGATATCGCTAGCTCTGCCATTTTCAGCGAAGAGATCAGTTTGAGCTATCTGCTCGGATTCTTCAATTCAGCTTTGGTCCGGTTCATACTCGGTTTTTTGAACCCGACAGTAAATTTCCAGATTGGAGACCTCAGGCGATTACCGTTTATCAAACCGCCATCACAGGTGGAGGCAGGTGTAGTTGGATTGGTCAACGAAGCGGTCGAATTGGCCAGGTCCATAGACAGATTGAACACGAACTCTCCTATCTACGATCCGCAATCAATTCTAACCATAGTATCGGCTGACAACTCAGCGACAACGACCGACGGAATCTCTTCTCACGTAGCCGCGATCAACCAGAAGGAATCACATATTCAGGGTGCAATTGACGAATTCGTTTTTGACCTTTACCAGATTGCGCCAGAGACAAGATTGACTATCTGCGCAGATGAATGGGTCACCGCCAATAGTGGCGACCTGTTCTCCGCCGCACAGCTTGCCAGATATCTGCGTTCGGTCGATGAGCGAACTATTTGATGCTTGATGATACGATTATCAAGTCGAGCTCATCTCCGCTGTTTAGCCCCATAGAAACGAATTGAGTGATACCAGTTCAAGCGAAGCCAAAAGATGCGCAATCACAATCACGCATCAAGAACAAAACCAAGACCAGGGTCACACATTGCATCCATCCCCGCGGAACGGGGGTTTCCGGTGCACCTGGTAAGCGAATTGCTCCGATGGGAATATTGAGTTTGAATCTCACGCAGCGAGCTGAATTTTTGGGTTTAAAACATACAGCTTTGGCACTAACTTTTCTGCTTCTGTCGACAGCCGGAGCCGAACCTGATGCTGCTTCAATCAAATCGACATCATCGACGACGACGAAAGGCTCGATAGAAGGCGCGAAGCGGAAATTTGACGCAGGTCAATTACAAGACGCCCTGAGCGAATGTACCAAGCTTGTCGATTCCGGCAAGGATGTCCTCAGTGCTCGGCGGCTGCGAGCAGCAATTTACCAACGATTGAACCGGCACACGAAAGCAGTTGCGGAAC
>JAIERK010000249.1 GCA_019746975.1 Candidatus Obscuribacterales bacterium | reverse complement strand
TCCCAGGGTCATGTATATTGGCTATCCCCTGCTGGGGTGCTGACCGAAGAAATGATCGACGTCGCCTGCGCCGAATTGCTCCGCCACTTGATCGAAACTACGCAAGAGGCTATCGCGCCCGGATGTACCGGCGAGCCTGTGGACCACACCTATCGACACTACGATATCTCAGATGCCGATCCATGGACGCAGGAATCGCCGTACGATCAGGTCGCAGATCTGATGAGAGAGAGTATTCAATTCGAGCCTACGCTCAGTATTGACCGTCCCGGTGATCGATCCGTACCGAGACAGACGCAAAAGTGGAACGTCTTGAATGAATCCACATCTCGCGTCGCTGCGGATTGCAACAATGTAGTTATCTCTGAGCCAGGCTGTTTCTCTCTAACTATTACTAACGCAAACGAAGATGACCGTTGCTCTCCATTTCCTCGTTCCGTCCACGCTTCGGACCATTCTGGAGACAGATCTTTCGCGAAATGCGATGGGACTACGACGGACAGTGTACCCAGTTTGAACAGCTTGCTAAAAGAGTCTGGCGTCTTTACTACCGCACCAGATAAAGTATCGCAGAAGCCAGCATTCGTTGCTTCGACGCCCGTTAGTGTAGCCGGCAAGAGTGACTTGTTCGACGCTGCGAAGCACGGTTTCGTACCCAGCCTGAGAGGCCCCTTCGATGCTGCAAAGACTGGCTTCGCACCGGGCATGAACGACTTGTTGAATTCTGCAGACTGCGGTAGTTTACCTGGCATAAGTGGAGTGCTCAAAGTATCTAATGTCTCTAGCGCCGCACCAAATGAGGTGCTACAAAAGGTCGACTTCGATTTGTCCACCGCCGACTTCGAAGAGAGCTCGACAAAGAGAAAACGCGGAGTAGCTACCAAACGATCTACCAAAAAAACAGCGTCGAGAAAGGCCGGAAAGAAGTCCAAGTAGGGACTGACCGATGACTTAAACAAGTTTTTCACCCTCAATACGAGCAACCACAATCAACCGGTAAGGGTCCCGCAAGTCTCAGACCGGTTGATTGTTTGTTCGTTCAGCTGAACTCAACCCAACCAGAAGCGGTCCCCAATCATGGCTAACTATCTGAACCGATACTCGCTCGATCCGGCAAATCAGCGCCGCTTTCCGTACCGCCTTCACTGCCCAGTTCCGAGTCGCCCATTAGCAGTCTTTCCGCCTCGACATGCAATTTGGTTCGGTATCTCTTGATTAGAGTCGCCCGAAGCCTGCCGCGCCGGCTCAGTGTATTGAGGCAGTCTCTTTGCGCCACAATCAGCGCCCGTTCTATCTGAATTCGCTCGATTTCGTCGATGTCGACGCCATCCTCTTGCAGTTTGATCACGAGCGAATCAGCAACCTCGATTTTGTGCTGGGTGATCGCTACTTGTTCGTCGAATTGATTTTGTTCGAGCTTACCCTGGCTCAACAAAATGTTGAGTTTTTCCATCTCCTCATGGTACCGCTGAATGTCCTCGCGTATTGCGAGGTATTTCGATTCGACCGATTGCATTCCCCTCACCTTGAGCACTCTGATCAGGGGTTCAAAGGTTAACCCTTGAATAAGAAGTGTGAATAGGGCGACACCAAATGTAGTTACAATCAATCCTTCTTTGAGCGGAAAGTTCTGCGGCAAGCTGAGTGCCATAGCCATGCACAGTGCGCCTCTCACTCCTCCCCAGAAAAGTAGGTGCCGCCACTTGAATGGTATCGGTTCTACTTTTGAAGAAACAAAGGGCGCGAGTCCGTAAATGACGACGAGTCGCCCGACTAAGATAGCTAGGATTGCGACACCTATGAGCGGCGCATATTTAATCAGCAGATCGACCTTAATCTGCATCCCAATCAGCAAAAATACCAGTGACTCAGCGATGAATGCCCCGTATTCCCAGAACGAATCCACAGCCAACCTCGTTGATGCGGACATATACGTTTTGCTTCCGTAATTGCCCATGACTATTCCGGCAACCAGCACTGCCATAACCGAGGATGCGTGAAACTGCTCTGAAATAAGATAGGAGCCATATGCGACGATAATAGTGAGAGTAATTTCTAGTAAGTGATCGTCGAAGAACTTAGTAAGAAAAGAAGCCGCCAGTCCGAGTACGATTCCGATTGCGGCTCCGCCAAAGGTGACGAGCAAGAACTGCATACCCAGGTCGGCCGCACTGATTGCACCGCCGGTAATGGCTGCCGCCAGAAGTATGCGGAAGAGTACTACTGCCGTAGCGTCATTCAGAAGGCTCTCTCCCTCGAGAATTGTAATCAGTCGTTTTTCGATTCCCATTCGCTTGAACAGTGCCAGGACCGAAATTGGATCTGTTGCCGAAATCATCGCGCCGAACAGCATTGCTGTTGTCATGTCGACGCCTGCCATGTAGTGAAGAACCGCTCCAACCACTGCTGTAGATAATCCAACTCCGACGGTCGCGAATGCAATCACTGGCTGAAAACATCGCTTCATCATCCGAAGATCGAGGTTCCACGAGGCCTCGAAGAGCATAGCTGGCAGAAAAAATAGCAGTATCAATTCCGGTGTCATAACTACCGGAGGCAAGAGGTGGAAAATGCCTATGTTTAAACCTACGAGCACAAGCGCGATAGAGTAAGGCAATCTGATCCATTTGATCGCGATCGCAACGCATGTGGCTACCAGCACAAGCACGAAGAATATATGAAGATCTATTCCGGAGGTGTTCACGTCTACTGGTCCTAAAACTGTTTACGACGTTGTTTTGTGCGTAAGATCAACTCTACCTTACCTCGCCCATGAGCTGTTTCACTTTGGGAACCAGAAGTGCAAGCAGCGCCGTGGCAACGAAAGCCGAAATCGCCATCGCAGAGAAAAGGTTCGACATCCCTGATACATCTTTTTCGTTGAATAATCCGCCCAGGCTGCCGGCCAGGTAATTGCCAAAAGCTGTGCTGAAGAACCAGGCTCCCATTGTCAGCCCGAGGAATCTTGCCGGTGCGAGTTTCGTCACAGTACTTAAGCCGACCGGACTGAGACAGAGCTCTCCCAGCACTTCGAGCAAGTAGACTGCAATCAGCCACATCGGGCTGACCTTGCCCTGTGCCGCCAGTCCGGCCGCCGGAACCATAATCGCAATGCCTGCACCGAGAAGTAATAAGCCAATTGCAAATTTCGCGGGGGCTGATGGCTGTTTATCCCCCATCTTGATCCAGAGCCAGGAGAAAACCGGTGCGAACATAATTACAAAGCTAGCTTGAAATGTCTGCAGCCAACTAGAAGGAAACTGCCATCCGAAGATTGTTGTGTCAGTACATTTATCTGCAAAGATGTTCAGACTAGATCCACCTTGTTCATAGATTGCCCAGAAGAGAATGTTGAACACGAACAATACGCCGATTGCGGCGATTCGCTTCCACTCTTCCTTTGTCAGCATCATTGATTCTTTTTCTTGAGAGGCGGCAGAAGGATCGCCCGCCCCTTGTGCTCTTTTCTTCAGGCCAGCTGTGCCAAGTTGCTTGCCCTGGATAACGTAATGGACAATTCCGATGATCATTCCGACACCGGCGGCACCGAATCCCCAGTGCCAGCTCATATGTTGCGACATTCCGATAGTGGTGAGCCAGTGCTTGAACTCTACCCCTTGTGCCAGGTATCCGCAGACGAGAGGGGCGAGCATGGCTCCTATGTTGATACCCATATAGAAGATGCTGAACCCTGCGTCGCGCCTCGGGTCACCCTCCTTGTAAAGCATGCCGAGCATCGAGCTGATGTTGGGCTTCAATAGCCCGGTCCCCATCACGATAAGCGCCATACCGGCATAGAATGTTTGAATAGATGGAAAGGCAATCGTGAAATGTCCGAGGGCAATGATAATGCCGCCTATCAGCACCGCCTTTCGTGCTCCCAGGAATCGATCCGCTATGAAGCCTCCTGGTAATGCACCCAGGTAAACGGACATGGTATAGAAGCCGTAGATTTTGCCAGCTTCTTCGTTGGGCATGCCGAGCCCACCATCGCCTACCGCGGCCACCATGTACAGTATCAGGATGGCGCGCATTCCGTAGTAACTGAATCGCTCCCACATCTCTGTGAAGAAGAGGTTTACCAGACCAATCGGATGACCGGCAAACGTCTTTTCACTCGGATCTGCTTGATCCATGGCGCCAGTTGCAGTCACGATTATTCCCCTAACTTGACTTTTGTGATATCACATTTGGTGTCTTGTACGCATTTGACTTCGTACTGATCGAACAACTTTCTGTTTAACTCGAATGCTTCCGGTGTGACGTTGACGTCGCCGGAGAAAGGATATCCAAACAGGTAAACCAGCCAAATGTTGAGCGAGAGCGTGATTGCTATAAGCGCTGTCATTATCGATTGAGCCACAATGTTTTCCAAACCGAAGAAGTAGGTAAACACCATTGTGAAAACGCCGCCGCTTATAAGCAAAACCCACATAATCGGGGCGATTCCGTGAGTTGCTGTAACGAGGCGGGTTCTGCGGTTGTCGCTCAGGTCCGATAGCTCTTCTAGTATCCTGTCTTTGATGCTTTGATCGCCTTGTGTTGAAGCATCGAGGTGTGTGGCCAGGCGCCACATCTTCCAGGTCAGTACATGGGCCTCGTCTATCGACTTCCCGTCAGCCATGGCTTTCCACTCTTGACCGACGACGATGGTTAGATAATTTTGGCAGTAGGAATGCATTCTGTTCCTGAGGTCCGCAGGCAGACCGTCGGCCGACAGATATATGTTGCCGAGTGCGTTTGCTTCTTGCTCGACGTTGTACCGCATGTTTTGCACGTTTGTCATCGCGTCGACCACGACGAACCCAAGTAGGACGGCGTAAAGTGTTCCGATGACAGACAGCATATCGCCAGAGATTTCGTGGAGCTCTTGGAGCTTCTCCAGTCCGACTATCTTTCTGACAAACAGCATTCCGCCGACCGCCAGCACAGTGCAAAGGGTTATGACTATGATGCCAAGAACAGTTGTATCCATGCCAATCCGTTGATGCCTCGCGATAATGCGCGTGGGCAGTTTATCACCTTGAAAATGGGCATGGCATGAGTTAGTCTCACCCATTCCGGTGATTGGGTAAAATAGGCACGGTCAATCGAGCGCGGTTTATGCTGGAAAACGAAGTAGAAGGATTTGAGATTCTCGATCATCCTGCCGATATGGGCTTTCGCTGTCGAGCAAAGACTATGGAGGTGCTGTTCGAGCGATGCGCGCGTGGATTGACGTCGTTACTTGTCGATCTCGGCAGTATCGAATGTCAGATTGAGAGAGAGTTCGACTACCAGGGTGACGAGTTGGACCTTGTTCTCTACAACTGGCTCTCAGAGATTCTTTTTCTATTCGATGCCGAAGGGCTTTTATTTTCAAAGTTTGTCGTGAAAAACATTTTGACAACCGGCGAATCATTGACAAAATTCGAGGCAACTTTGTACGGACAAAACTTCGATCGGACTAAACACGAGGTTAAGACCTATGTTAAGGCTATAACCCTTCATCAGTTGAAGGTGGAAAGAAAGGCTGGTGAAATAGAGGCACAGGTCTTCCTGGACATTTAACGCGCTATGAATGAATAGGAATAGGAATACCATTCTCGACAGAAAGGAAAGATATGGCGAGGCTAAACTCAAAAACCAAGTGGGACAACATAGTTGAAGTTATCGATCAGAATCGCTATCTGATTCCGAAAAGCTACAAAAAGGGAATGAGAGTCGATGCGCTTGTCTTCAGCAGTCCTGAGCTGATCGGTGATGTTGCCAAAGATTTATCGTTTGAGCAAGCCGCGAATGTGGCGACACTTCCAGGCGTTGTCGCTAGAACTCTGTCGATGCCAGACATGCATCAGGGTTACGGCTTTCCAATCGGCGGGGTTGCTGCTATGGACCCAACCGATGGTGTCGTCTCTCCAGGCGGAGTCGGGTTTGATATCAACTGCGGCGTGCGATTGATGTCCAGCCCGTTCACACTCAATGAGATTGAGTCTAAGCTGGAGGATCTCATGACGGCCTTGTTCAACGCTGTCCCTACAGGTGCGGGAAAAGATGGTCGCATAGACCTCACCAAACAGCAACTGGACGCGGTCTTGAAGACTGGCTCCAACTGGGCTATAAGTGAAGGCTTTGGCGAAAAACGCGATATCGATCATACCGAGGATGGTGGCTGTCTGGACTATGCGATTGCGGTGGAGGTAAGCGATCGATCTCGAAAGCGTGGTGCGGGCCAACTGGGTACTCTGGGCTCCGGCAATCACTTCTTGGAGGTTGATGTAGTCGATCAGATTTTCGATCGCGAGGCGGCCGAGACCTTTGGTCTATTCGATCGTCAGATTTGCTTCATGGTCCATTGCGGCTCGCGCGGGCTTGGGCACCAAGTCTGTACTGATTTTGTCAGTACGATGAAGCCGGTTATGAATCGATTCTCAATCGAAGTTCCTGATCGTGAGCTCGCTTGTTGTCCCATCGATTCGCGAGAGGGAAAGAGTTATCTCGGCGCTATGGCTGCTTCTGCCAACTTCGCTTTCGCCAATCGACAGTGTATAACTCACTGGATAAGACAGGTTGTGAGACAGATGTTCGGTCGCGATACCGACATTCCACTCGTGTACGATGTCGCTCACAATATGGCGAAGTTCGAGAATCATATTGTAGATGGACGATCGATGAGAGTTCTCGTGCATCGTAAAGGGGCGACTCGAGCCTTTCCTGCCGGTCGTCCGGAACTTGCCGAGATTTTTCAAAAGACTGGACAACCAGTTATCATCCCAGGCGACATGGGCACCGCTTCGTATGTTCTCGTCGGGACGGAGCAAGCATTAAGAGAGTCATTTGGAAGCGTTTGCCACGGTGCCGGACGTCTGATGAGTCGCACGCAGGCACGCCAGGGGCGTCAGTCTAAAGACGTGATCGCTGCACTAAAGGCGCGCGGTGTGATCGCAAAGGCCTCGACGAGAGAAGGACTGACCGAGGAAGTTCCGGAAGCGTACAAGCCTATCGACGCGGTCATCAAGGCGGTCAAGGACGCGGGTCTTGCAAGACCTGTGGCACGCCTTCGGCCGGTCGGAGTAGTGAAGGGATAAGAACGTACGATGAGTGAGCCGCTAGACCTCAGAGATGATCCTTTATGGTTCAAAGACATGATTGTTTACCAGCTTCA
Organism: Candidatus Obscuribacterales bacterium; assembly: GCA_019746975.1. Taxonomy (GTDB): domain Bacteria; phylum Cyanobacteriota; class Vampirovibrionia; order Obscuribacterales; family Obscuribacteraceae; genus JADYXR01. Next base: position 25,126 of record JAIERK010000249.1, on the reverse strand, counting down.
CGTTAAGACTTTTTTTTGACAGTAATGCCGATGGCTTCTCCCCTTTGCGATGGACACTGACGAAGTGTTTCGTGACGCACGAATAATCTTTGTCGATACCGAGTCGTCGAATTGGACCTGGGACTCGCAGGCGAAGCAGTACTACTGGCACCGTTTTTTTCACCATTAGCCAGCACATACTACCGGAAGCGTTCGTTCATTATGAGGCGGACGACGACAATGTCATCGAGTATGCAATCAAGGTAGGCGCTGCAAAACGAACATTCCGAGCCCGTATTGAGCGCACGATTCCCGATCGAGAATTTAGCGAGATCGATTTAAACACGGGAATAATTACCGAGTTCCTTCTTGAACCTCACGAACAGGGGACTCTGGTCACGATTTCAACTGTTTATGAATCAAAGCGCGGCCTGACAGGATTGATAGAAGCGCTGTTCGTCCCGACTCTTCTCCACCGACTTTTTCGAGAAGAGTTGGTCAAATTGGGTCGATATGTGTTGTTGGTGGACTGAGACCTCGCGGAATATCGTCTTTTGTGCGTGTTGATATGCTTGTCGTTGTTTTGGGATATGCTGCACTGGTATTTTGCGGACTGAAAAACTGGCACTCATGCGGTACACTGTGCGTGCCAACCTGGTCTGTCGATGAAACTGTTTCAAAAGGGCGTTCTGCTTATTGCTATTCCGATTGTCGGACAGTTCGCCTTTGTATTGTTTCTCATCGGCGCACATCGTTCTTCTGAAGAGCTAGCCTGGAAAGATATGCATTTCAGAACTCAGACGCAGGAGCTCATGGCCATATCTATTTTGACCTACAAAGCGATTGGCGGTTTGTCGATCTATGGAATGGGCAATGAGACCGGGTCTCTGAGAGCGTTCGATCAACAGTATGAGCAATTGCAGCGTAAAGTGGAAATGCTCTCCTTGATGGATAGAGCCAATCCCAGTGCGACGACTAGAAAGGCGAAAGCAATCCTCAAGCGAGTGCTTAGCAGCATGTATGCAGCAAGGCAAGCGGTATCTTTGAGGACCGCGGGCTCAGGACCATCGCTTATTTTGGTGGTCAGTGAACTGAGAAAAGAGATTGAGGAGCTTCTTATGATTCTCGAGAAGCTTATAACCGAGAGAGTGGGAGAAAGCCTTACCGATACGCAGCAGTTGGAGCGCTCTCGTTGGATATTTCTCGTTAGCATAGTGAGCGGTTTTTCGATCAATATGCTTGTAGCAGCTGTCTTGTTGCTGGTTTATGCCAGAGATTTTGCCAAGAGATTCAATATAGTTGTCGACAATACCCGTCGAGTCCCGGAGGGGCTACCATTGAATCAACGCATCGACGGTAAGGATGAGATTGCCGACCTGGACAGAACATTCCACGAGATGAATGAATCGCTCAAAGCGGCAGAAGCGCGTAAGCAACAATTGATGAATATGGTCAGCCACGATATCAGAGGACCGTTGACGTCGGTTCAAATTACACTGGAGATCCTCTTGAATAGGACAGTTACGCAAGTATCTGATGCGGTGCACAAAAGACTCAATGATATGGATAAACTTGTTCAGCGTCTTTCTCGAATGGTCAACGATGTTCTGGATTTTGATAAACTTAAAGTCGGGAAGTTGGATTTGACCCTGGATATGGTATCAATCCGCGACGTCATCGACGAGTGTATTAGCGAGCTTCTACCCTTGTTAACGAAGCAAGATATCGGTATTGATGTTTCTGGTGGCGACCATCGCGTTATTGCCGACCGCGAAAGACTACCCCAGATTCTCGTAAATCTAATTGCAAATGCGGCGAAATATACGCCGCGCGGCTCTACGATTAGGATTTATACGGTTCCTCTGGCAGAATCTGGCGATGACGAAGATGAGATGCTCAAAATTGCAATCAGAGATGAGGGACCTGGTGTATCTGAAAAATATCGTGAAACGATCTTCTTACCGTTTGAGCAGGTTCCTGATGACAAGCGCCCCAAGGCAGGTTCAAGTGGCTTAGGCCTACCGATATGTAAGATGCTGGTTGAATTACATGGAGGCAAAATCGGTGTCGATGTTCCGTCATCAGGTGGTAGCATTTTCTGGTTCACACTACCGTTAGCCGTGGTCGATGAGCTTTAGCGCTTGGTGAGGTTATAGTGGCGAAAATTCTCATAATTGAAGACGATCTAGATACCCTCGAGTCATTGAAGGCCTTGCTGAAGTCGGAGCGCCATTCTGTAGACTGCGTTGTCAGCGCTGATGAGGCAATCGAATATGTTCGTACATATCAGTATGACGTGTTTATCGTCGACTGGGAAATGCCCGGTATGACCGGCCTCGAGTTTATTCGCCGGTATAGAGAAAAGGGTGGTTCGACGCCTGTCATCATGCTCACTGGAAAAAGTGCTACCGACGAAAAGGTCTCTGGGCTCGATTCTGGTGCCGACTACTATTTGACGAAGCCCTTTGAAGGAAAAGCATTGCTCTCGTTTATCAGAGCGAGTTTGCGAAGATCTCCGGAGATCGAAAGCGAAGTTGTTAAGATTGGAAATCTTCAATTCCTCCCGTCTTCGTGCGAGGCTTTGTGCGAAGGAAGGAGCGTCACTTTGTCACAAAAGGAAGCCGCGGTGTTGAAGCTCTTCCTGCAAAATCCAGAGCGAATCATCACTCACCAGGAGCTCGAACACGCGGGTTGGTCTGGCTCTGACGTCTCATCCGGTACTGTAAGGGTCTTTCTAACTGCCCTACGAGAAAAATTGCAATCAATTGGAGCCGACACCAAGATTCTTAGCGTACGTGGATACGGATACCGTGTAGAGTGACTTGCTTACCGAGTTCTGACTTGGGCTAGAGGTTAAATTCAGAAAGAATCGTCTTTACGAGTTGATTGATGTCTTCGCGGGTGGTGAAAGAATCATTCTTCATTCCTAGCCCGGGCAACACGTTCTTTCTCAGAAAGTAGAGTTCGTCATTCGTGCTGTCGTAGCTTTCAGTGCGTGGTTCGTCTTCTGCAGTTGCTCTAATGAGTGCTAGCAGGGCGTCCTTGAAAATCGCCATCTTCAAGTAATTGAGTTTTTCGAAGGTATCTGTAGCCTGGTGGTAGTGCTCCCATCGTCCGCACGAGAAGAACAAATAAGGGTCATCATTTTTCTCGAACACGAAATGATCACTCAAACTACCGACGTACGAGTTTTGAAATGTGGCCTATGATAATCCTTCAGAAGGCTCTGTGTTCCTCAGGAGTGCGGCCCATGTTGGACTGCTCTCCATGCCTTTCACGAACATGAGCTGTTCGAGATTCGGAACGGCGGCGTCGTGTCCGACAAGATCCATTATGAAGGCGCACCGAACAGGTCGCTCGCATACATCTTCATAAAATCGAGTCGAGCCCATCGAAGCTCGTGCAAGATATCCAAATTCCTCATTATCGAAGAGCGCCAGAACTAAGTCGCAATAGGCAGGTAGGTAGGCAAGACTTCTTCCAATTTCCAAAACAATCGACACTGCTGCTGCGTTGTCGTCTGCGCCCGGCAGAGAGCCGAAAGTATCGTAATGAGCGCCAACTAAAATGGGCTTGCGATCAGGGTGGCGACCTGGTGCCACTGCTACCACATTGATCAATTCTTCCGTCGCGGTCCGTTGAATTATTTCGAACGACTCATCGATGTACGGTTTCAATTGCAGGTGTTTGAGTATGGCGCAAATGTACTTTCTCGCCCGTGAGTGCCCGGCCGTTCCCATTGCTCGTCCGTCGGCGGTGGCAAGAACCTTAACGTGCTCGAGTAGTTGCTCTTCTTGTTGTGGCATGTGTTCTCGCTGACCTTACGAGATCGCATTCTATCAATCCGGTATGTGCTAATGGATCGTCCATCGACCTTATCCTTCGGAGACTAGAGCGGTGTACTTGGCTCGATAGTCCATTTTGTCGTTTCACACTCACCTAACGTTCGAGCCCTAAGATGCAGTCTCATCCGATCAGGGGCGAGATGGAGATGGTGTGTATGAGTCGAGAGCATCGTAATCAAAGCATGAGGCGCCGAAGCGGCGCCAATCGTAATTGTATGGGCAGCGTGTTGGCAGAAGGGACGGCGGGTATCGTAATACTCGCGTCAGTTGCAGTTCCACTGGTTGTTTACTTAGTAAACTTGGCTACTCAATTACTATTACAAGAAAAAGTCGCCCACATAGCAAACCAGGCGGCGCAAGCCGTTGATGATAAGCGGTATTGGCTCGGGCTACCTCGCCCTGGATACGATCAGTCGTTAGCGACCGAAAAGGCGAAGGCGATCGCTCAAGATCTCTGTCATCGTATTGGCTTACAGAATGCGAGTGTGGATGTCCGCTTCGATGATTCGAACACTGAGTATGACATCACCACATGCGATATCAATGTCAATGCTGTGGCCCAGATTCCATTTCGCACTGTTGTATTTGGATATGACTTTGCAAGCCTTTTCCCGGGTAATGTCAAAGCTCGCGGCGTAGCTACTCATGCGAAAATTATCCCCTACGCCCTCATTCACATGGACGCGCCGCACGCCATTGATCAGGTATATAGACGTCCTCTTGGGTACAACGAACGCGACGTCGCAGTCCTCCCAGCATATGGCTTCTTTTACACCGCCGTTGCCGGCACGACAAGAATGCCTACACCATACGGAAAAGGTCTCGCACCTGGCCTCTCCCCAGAGAATTTCTTCTCGATGAACCATTATCATCTGAAGAAGACTGATATCGAGCACGTAACCGCGACCGGCGATGATATCCAGCTCAGCGGCTGGCACCCTGGACGCGTGATTAACGGAAAAGAAGTAACTTTTTGACCAGCTGCTGCGCGTGATGGTGCGTCGGACTGCGCTGCTGCGGTTCGGCGTACTATCCATTTCAGGCTTTGCTCTGCAGAATTGTATTCGCCGAATACCATGAGTGTGCAAGAGTGTGCTGATTGGTTGTGTCTGCTAATTGTTGGAAAAAGGTCTGAATCGGTCAAGTCCTTAGCCATGAACGAGACAGTTGGATTTGTTCAAACGTGGCTGATTCAGCTGGATTGAAGTATGTAGCGACTGAAAAGTGTTTACCGATATCGGTTAACACTTTTCAGTCGGTTTAGTAGGCTGTGGCTGGAAAGCATTACAGAACGGCTTTTTTGCAGCGCCCGACAAAATTGAACTTTTTCGCGCCGAAATACGTATTGAAAAGTATGGAGGTGATGCAAATGAAAAGAGACGAAGCTAGAAAACTGAAGAAATCCCGTGTTCGACGAATAAAGCGGATCGTAGCGGGCTTCAAGCGAACGGTTAGAACTGAAGCCGATGCTCTTGCGTACATACTCGATCTCTACCGTCAAGGTGATGGATTTCAATGTACGTGCGGCAATGTTCTGTCGCAGGACATTAGCACGCGAATGACGAAGTGCGGTGAGTGCTATAGAGATTGTTGGGTCACAGCGGGAACCATGTTTGACTATGCGAAAAAACTGAGACCATATCTCATCGCTGTTTTTTTACGGACGAATGGAGTTGACTTTCAAAAAGGTGAGCTAGCAGATGTCGCCGGAGTTGCGGACTCTACTGCTGATGAGATCATCAAGAAGATTGCGATGGTACTGGTCGATCAGATGACGGGCGACTTTCAGGAATTTAGTTCGATTGCCTTCCTTGAGGTTTATAAAAAACGTTCTCGGGTAACACCAAAACTTGCCCATCCCCGTGCAGAGGAAGAAGAATTTGTGGCACAGCGGGCGGCGAGCTTAACGGAGGGGAAGACACCAATTGAGATACCACCGGAAGCTGAGGACGCCGACAGTCCGGCTCTCTGTCCGCAAGACGCGGCGGTCTACGATGCTATTCCAACCGGATCAGCTCTAACCTTTAACCAATTACTCGAAACCACGAAGCTATCAACATTGAAGTTAAGCCATTCGCTGGTGATGCTTGAGGCAATCCACAACCTCATCAAAAGAATTGCCGGCGAACGATATACGAGGAAAGATCCAGTTGCTCCAGCTAAAGTCGCGCTACTTCGAAAGAAAACCTGTGCAACTTTATTAGGGCAAAATAGTGGCGGGAAATGCGAACTTAACGGGATCAGCTCCCTGCTAGAGTACGTGAAGAGCGTTCACGGAGCTCTAGCTCGTAAGTATCTGCAACTCTACGCGGCTAACCACTGGTGCTCGATTGATCCAGCTCGCTGGAACAATAATGCTTTGTTCCAGGCGTGTCTTAAGTCAGAGCCAAAACCGCGGAAAGTCATATTGAAGTACGTGTCTCCTGCCAACATTAGAGTTGCTGCAATGAAGATGAGATCATCTGAATAACTCGAAGGTACTCCAGGTTCTTTCCAGGCACGCTTGTTTTGAGTAGTGGAGTTTGTGATGGACCTCGATGATTTTCGATGGATGTACTCTAATCACCCGAGGTGATCCGGTGCGACCCACCAATGGACCTCGCTGTGCAGCCTCCCGTCAGTCTCGTTCTGATACTCTTGACTTGAGCGCAGTGACTCTGTCTCTCGCCTTGGTATTCCAAACGTGGTTGTATACGTTCGCCAGGCAGGTCAATTCGACGATGCTGCCAGGGACTGCGGTGAAGCGGTCGCCGCGGAGTCCACCCTCATGGGTGAGCTCCGCTTTGAGATCCGAGTTGGCAAGGTTCAACGTAGACTTTTCCGCCGAAGGGTTGCGTTGAAATTCATTGCACAGTGAAAGCGCCCGATCATGATTTCCTCGACAATACTCGTATTGCGCAAGATATTGCAAACTGGATAGATACTTCAATGAATCATTTCCGTAATAGCGTTGTGCGAGGCGTGGAGCAAGTTGAAATGCATTGTTCGGAAATGGTTCTTCATTACAGACCTTAAGCGCCGCAGGCGCGTATGCGGGATAAGCTCGCCTGTACATAATCAGATCGCAGCAAACATCGCAAAACTCCTGGCTGTTTTCGCCGAATTCTCTGCGTGCATCGTTGAATCTCTTATTGGCCGCCACTAGACTTCCAGTTTCGATGCAGTTGTTGAGAATGAAGAATGTTACTCCCCGCATCGTGGCAGCATCGAGTTTGTTGTTCTTTGTTATCCGAATCACCTCGTTCAAACAGGCAATCTTCTCCTTCTCATGACCTTTTCCACAGTACCCATACAGATTCTCAAGCAAACTTAGTCTGGAACTCGGAATCCAACGATCATATGAGTCCATAGCCGTTTTTACTACCTTCCAGGCTCTCTCGTAACCGGCAAGGGTGTGCGTTCTTGCAACTGCCTGTGATACCGAGAAGGTTTCTGACAGTATGCTCGCCTGGTTCATCGTTATGATGGATCTGAGCGAGTGCATCTCACGATAAGCTTTTAGCAGTAGTCGCTCTGCAGACTCTGGATGGTCGATAACAACTAGGGTAAATGCTCTAGGGATATCGACCAGGCAGGTATAGAGTCCCTTGCTCTTCGCTAGTTCAGTTAGTCGCGCCATCTCTCTTTCTCTCGTTCGCGCCTCGCGTTGATTTTTCGGCGGCCAGCGCTTCAGAATCTGACCTCGAAACTCATATTCGTTGATATAGTCTTGAGCTTGAGCGCGAGACAGGAGGTCGAGTTTAATTCCGTCTTCGATTTTAGGAACTATTGCTCTGAACACTTCCTCAGACCTGCTTCTGTGCATCGCGCTTTTGAAAGAATAGACAAGAGACGCTTCCGGCATAAATCGAATTGGTGTCTTTGAACAATGAGTCATCCAGAAATTTAGTGCGACGTTCTCGAGCTCCGTGTTGCCTGTTCCGATCGCCTCTTTCATCACTGCATGAAGTACATGGACTCTGCTGGATGCGCGTACCGATGAGCCTGCGCAAATCTTAAGCGCCTCTTGTACAGCCTCCAATTTGTTGAGCTTCTTTGAAGACAAAAGGTAGCGTATGACATACTCCACCGGATAACTTTCTTCGAAGCCTTTAAGTTTGTTCTTGTGATACCAGTCCTTCGCGACGGACGGGTCTAACAGACTCAACGCTACCGTCTCCGTCTGGTTCTTGCCCGTGTTATCGCCCTGTACACCTTGAATTCGCCCCGTCAAATCAAGCAACTTTTCGACGTTGATCTGCTGCGGTGCAGTGTCGAAATTTCTATTTTGCTCCTTCAAATCCTTGAGCGCAGACTTTGTTAATGCTTCCGCCTGAGCCGGCTCGGAGTTTCTCAGGTAGCTTTCTGCAGTTAGAATTTTCAATCTGATTAGCTTTTGCAGAGCGATTTGACGCATATCCAGCGTCGCGTCTGAATCACCTCGACCTTCTTCCACCCGTTGACGGAATTTGTTAAGAAACGGCTTTGCAGCACCTGGCTTTTCAACAATTGCCCTGGTAGCTATTTCTTCATCAACATACATATCTATGGCAGAGGCTTCAATGCCTGGACTGCTGTGATACTTCGCCAACTCGGCCGTTGAGGGCTCGACAGGCTGTTTGCCGGAGGTTGCACGATAATTTTCTAGGGCTTGCTCCTTGAGCATTTGATAGAAGTAAATCGAATACCACGGCGAGGCGAGTACGGCTACGACAACACTCACCATCATCACCTGCGCGATAATCAAAGCGAGCGCTAAGCTGTACTCATCTTTCATAGTCGACCAATTAACATACCGACTGCCGATCGTATACATTCCACAGAAAGCTAACGTTGCCACGCTACTATCTGTCCATAATCGCGCAGTCACACCGCTGTCATCTCAACGAAATACCCGCTCCTTATCGTGGCGAAAAAGCGAGGTCGGGTATGGCTGTCCTTTGACAGTTTGCAGATGTCTCGATATGCGGTGGCACTCGTCAGGTGGAGGGGTTCGCATGAATTACAGTCAACTCGCGGCCAGCGGCCATGCATTTACGAGCAGCACGTGCATAGCCCAAGGTCACTTTCAGAATCCAGATGCAATACTCGATTTGGTTGCCTCATCGAAACCTATCAAAGATGGGGTTCTGGTTATCACAGGGAAATCGATAAAAGGACGTATCGGAGTTGTGAACAACTCTCTTGTCATTGGTGGTGTCATAGATGGTACCGGGGAATCCGGAGTCTCTGCAATTTACAAGCTTCTCCTTCTGCCTCACGGTAGGTTTGTCTTTCGTCAAGCAGTTCCCCAGGACTACTGGGAGCTTAAACAAGAAGTCAATCAAGGTTTCGACGAACTCAAGTCCTTTCTCGCCGGCCCCTCGTCGATAGGATTGTCTCAACCGGCTGACGTTGCGCCGATTTCAACGGACCAGAGGATCAGTCAGCAGATCCTTGACAGTCCGTTCATGAAAACCAGTACCGACAATGTACAATCGATGATTGATGTTATCGGTGTGCAGAATGCAATAGACGAAATCACGCACAACAGTCAAACAGTTAGTGGCCCGAACATGAGATTCAATAGCGGTGAGTACACAAGGGATTGCGGGCAGCTGCTTCAAGAGGTGTCCGGCAAGCACCACCTGACAAAGGAGCTTGATCTGCTTGCAAGGAAAAAAGAGAAAAAACAAGAACTGATCATCCCAGCCGAAACTCCGGTGAAGCAAGACAAGAACTCATTGCGTTATGTGGCTCTATTTCTGGCTGCCGCAGTGGTCGTAGTTTGTGTTGCCTCTACAGGCGGTGTTTCCAAAGACAGTGCTCTGGCTACTAGAACTGTAGATGCTCAGGTCGCAACTGCGAAAAGCGCTGCAGCACTTTTAGCAGTTGCCCAGGGCAAGGGCGCATCGGAGCCGACGCCGGCCAAACCAACAGCGCACTACATACTGCCGAGTCAATCGGCGATCAATCAAGTAGCACCAAGTGGCACTACATCAGCTGCTACCACAAAACGAGATCACTATTTCCTTTCCAGTCACACAATTGACTCCGGAGATGACAAAGTGAATCAGGTTAAGGACTCGAAAGAGGCTGACAGCAAGAGCATCCTCTTCTGGGCGCAAGCGGTTAGAAAAGACCCCAACGCTCCAGGACCGAGAGAACATCTAGCGTATGCCTTGCTCATGGAAGGCGATCGAGACATCTCGGTGCAACAATTCGAAGCGCTCATGGTTCTTCGACGCCTCTCACCGGATGAGATCATTAGATACGTTGACGCTTTGCTTGAGCACAAAGAGACCAATCTGGCCAAGCAAGTAATTGCAAAGGCAATTGTTGCGGATCCGAATCAAGCAGCGCTGAATGCGAAGCTCGCAGCGCTCGACAGTTCCAGCGACTCCGCTCGTTGAGCCACAATAATCTAACGTTGTGGTGTCATACTCCGGGGCGATGGTGGGCATGAGGGCAAGGTTATGAGCAGAAAAACGAGGCGAAGGCACCGTTCACAAAGCGGAAGTCTCTTGATTTTTAGTGCTGTGATTGTTATTTTGATTATCATTGCAATTGCTCCATTCATCGCTTTCTTCGCCAATCTCTCGGCGCAACTCGTAATAAAGTCAGACACGGAACATATCGCCTCACAAATTGCCGAAGTTGTCGATGATCATCGCTTCTGGCTCGATGCCCTGAGACCCGGATATGATGAGGACAAGGCTTTCTCGGTCGCCCGCTCCGCCGCATCGAGCCTTTGCTCGAAAGTCGGTATGAAAGTTTCTAATGTCACGCTCACCACCTCGACAGATGCAGGCGGTAATTACCTCACAAAATGCACTCTGCGTGTCGATGCCAGAAATCGTTTCCCCTTTCTGATTTCAATCGGCGCCTTCGACATGAATAGCTACTTCCCGGCTCAGATTCAAGAAACCGCCACGACCCAGCATTCAAACCATCCTCCTTATTCACTCATCCATATGGACGCACCCACCCGCGGTATCGATGAATCCAATAATCGAGCAGGTACACTCGGTTTTAACCAGAGAGATGTAGTCGTGATGCCGTCTTATGGATTCTTTTACACCGCTGTCGCGGGTGAAACGATGATGCCGACCCCATACGGAAAAGGCCTGGCTCGAGAGCAGTGGCTGACTGAAAACTTCATGTCGATGAATCATTATCACTTCAAGAAGTCCGATTTCGATTACCTGATGGGTCCTGATTATGATGAAGCGTCAGAACAAGACATCATCAACAATAGCTGGCACCCAGGTAGACTTTACGATGGCAAAAAGGTGACTGTTACTAGATAAGTTTTCTCAACGAACGGCAAAAAATGAGGGACGATCGGTTTGTAATGGCCGATCGTCGCTTCATTATGACTGGATTATTTTGATTCAGGGAATGTAAATGACACGTTTAACTACTGGACGCAGTCTCGACGATGAGCAAAGCCAGGTTTGCCCAGGAGGCTAAGGCTGGTAGCAAGCTTTCGCATCCAAATCTGGTCACTGTTTTCGATTATGGCTTTGCAGGTGACGAGCCGTATCTTGTGATGGAGTTCGTCGAAGGCGAGAGCCTCAACAATCTGATTTTGAAACAAGGAAAGATTGCTATTGCTCTTGATGCTTTCATCGATATCTTCACACAGGTGTCCAAGGGTGTTCAGTACATTCACAAAAACGGCATCATTCACAGAGATCTTAAAACAAGCAACATTATTGTTCAAACAATTGACGGCGAGAGCTATGTGAAGTTGCTGGATTTCGGCATTGCGAAGATCCTCACCGATGGTCAGTCTCCGCAGCAACACCTTATAGTAATTGCTGTTCAATTTATGAACGACTGCTGGTCACCTTTTATGGTGCCGAACCCGCGGAATTGCATTTGGCGTTTCACAATGCAACTCCGCCGGCGTGCTCGAATTTCTTGGTTCTGAGCGAAAATGACGCGGCTGACCCTGCGAAGGACGCAGAAGGATTGTCCCTGGAGTCAGCGAAACAGCGCCAGCGGGTGCGTAAAGGCAGAGGTATCGATAGTGATTTCCGACGAATCGAAATCTGAATGCTTTGTCTACATCACGCTTCCAAGGGAAACAACCAGTGTGATCTCGGGGCGTTTCGTGCTGACCAAAGACAGGCGTGGAAATAGTATCGGTCAATTCGTATATGGAAAGTCTTACACTTCTCGAATCGATGCGGTGGAAATCGATCCAATCGATCTGAAGCTTGGAGCGGCTACCCATCAAAATGCGCGTCTCAACGGAGTGTTCAGTTCGATGTTTTGAAATAGCGTATGGTGTCAGATACGGTATAGAAATCGCAATCATGAAGAACGGTGCTGTAATTGTTATGATCTGATCAATCTTGCAAAGATTTGATGGAAGAATCACTCGAACCAGGTTCTCAGCGTTTCTTGATTGTGTTACCATCAAAACCATGTAGTGGAGGGTGTAATGTAAATGCGGCTGTACTCCACCCCAACAGAGTGAGAGCATGATCACACGAAGGAAGTCCGTCGAGCTTGTTGCGCTTGCGATCTATCTAGGTTCTGTCCTCGGCATGTCTGCGTTACCCGCAGAAGCGAAGCGCGAAGCGATACCGGCCGGGCAAAGCTTGATAATCATGAGCAAGCCTGGACAGGATCCGTCTCGTTTCAGAGCGCGACTCGAGAAAAAGGGCTTAACTGTTGTGAACGAGATCAAGTGTGCAACAGACTCATTTGCGATTTGGGAAGTTCAGCCTCGAAAAGGTAGCGTCAAGACTGCACTAGCCGAAGTTCGATCATCTAAAGATGAAGACTTGGAAGCGGCAGAGATTAAACCTGGCGCACGAATGAATGCTTGCACTCCTTCTGTTAACGATCCGGAGTTCCCATCGCAGGCTAATCTTCAAGTTGTGAATTTTGGCGAAATGCGCTGCTTGCTCGATTCAATGGGAGTGACGCAGCAGGTCCAATCAAGAATCACAATCGTGGACAGTGGAGTTACGCCGATCGCAAATGAGATGACTGATGTCACTCAATATAATTTTGCTAATGGCGCAACCGGAGTCTTAGAGACCCCAACCGACTCAGGCAACCACGGTACAGGTGTGGCTTCCGTCGCAGCTACTCGGACTAACAATGCCACATTATTGGCTGGCGTTGCATCCCACACCATTCCCAATGTAAAAGTGATCTCCCTTCGAGTCGGTGATGATGTATCGCTGGTTGATTTTTTTGATGTTTTGCGCGCTATGACATGGTGCGTAGATCATCACGCTGAGCGCGGGGGGGCGGGGGTAATCAATTTAAGTATCAACGCCTTTGTTCTTCCGACCTATAACGGTTCATCCATTGTGCAGGGCGTCGCCAAATCGATGCAAAAACACGATGATTTGTTGGTGAACGCCGCTGGCAACGAAGGATTTGAAGATCCAAGTAAAGAAAAATACCTTCGCCGAGTAGCTGGATTGGACGAAACAGAACAGCTCTGGGAGCATTCCAACTACGGTCCTTTCAAAGCCGCTGCTCCCGCTGTGAATGTGCGTCTGTATAATACGCTCGCGTCAGCTGCAGCGAATGGCACAGGTACTTCTTTCGCAGGACCATGTTGGGCTGGGTGTGTTGCTTTATTGATGAGTCTGAATCCCAAGCTGACCGCTCCGAAAGCAGACAAACTTTTGTTCAAGGAAGGTCGGGAAACAGCGCAAGGTTGGATCGTGCCTGACCTTCGGGCTGCGGTCATAAAAGCACTTAAGCTCAAACCATAGAACGTATCTTCGGTAAAACATGCCTTTTCTTGAGCAGCGCCACCAGAAATTCGGTCAGCGGTAGCTGATGCTCTCGATCTGATTTGGTCTGTTCTCGCGGCACCGTCAATATCTTGTTTTCAAAGTCTACATAGCTCCAATTCAACCGTTTTGTTTCCCCTACACGCATTCCTGTTAGCAGCAAAAACAACATAAAGTCTCGCGCTACCTCGCTCCTCAGCGACGACACCGCCTGATACCAAACTTTCAGTCGGCGATCCGGTATGATGCCTTGGCGCGGACGCATGCGATGCCACGCTCCATGTGTGGACAGCCTTGTCACTGCGTTCGACTTTATCAACGGTTGGTCTTCCGTTCCGAATCGGTCAGCTGCGAAATTTATCAGCGCTCGCAAACATTTCATCACAAGGGCCAACCTTCCTCCATAGTCGACACAAGATTTCAGCTATTTTTGTAGTCATACATTCTTCCTACACACTCCCGAATCTCCGCTCTGCATGCAGCTTGTGTTAGTTCTAGTACGAAAGAGCTTTCTCGATTAGGTAACCCGTAGTCCATTCCAAACCGGTTTCCACGCCCATCCAGTAATAAACGGCGGTGAAACAAAGCGCAAGTCCAACCCAAACGCAAGTCCACACCCCAGCTTCGCGAGCAGATACCTTATGCGGTGAACGATTGAAGACGCCCAGATCCAGCACGAGCATAACCGCGAGAAGCAGGTTGATTCAAATCCATGCGGAAGAATCCATGACTGCTACGCCCAACTATGCTTCGCTTGTTCTATCGCTGTCAACATACTTTTAATTTCCTGGTCATCAGGTGCAATGAACCGAAGTCCCGCCAATACCCATGCTGCGAGTTCCGGATTTTTGAGATGATAGAAGACATTACGTCCTTCTCTTCGCTCTGCGACTATGCGGTTTGTTCGAAGGACAGCAAGCTGTTGGGAAACAGCTGCATGAGATATTCCCAGAAGGTCTTGAAGGTTATTGACGGATAACTCGCCCTGCCTCAGCTCTTCGACAATGCGAACGCGATTCGGGTTCGACAACACCGAAAACAGTTTCGCAAGTTCTGCGCTTATGACAATTCTGTGAGTCATAGCTGGGCTACCTCGCATGAAGCGGTTAACATGTGCAGATTTGTGAATCCTAGGCGTAATTAGTTCTTCGCGTTCTCCTTAAGAAAAAGACGTCAAAAAATGCGAGCATCGGTTCAAACATGTTAACATTTTCGGATGCAAAGGTATGCATATGAGCACGGGTAATGCTTGACGATACTGACACCCAAGGTGGGCAGAATGGGTAGCTCATGGTTTGAGTAAAAATAACGAGTTAGCCAAGAATCATGCCCATAACGAGGAGACAACTATATGCCAAACTCAGCTAATACCATCGGCGGTATTGCAAGTAAAATCTCTAAGAACCCTTGTGTGACCTATCTTGATGATGTGCAGCTCTCTGACAGCTTAGTCTCAGGCTCCATGAAAAACGCGGCTGTTGTCGCATGTTCCGACATGGGCGCCTGGGTGCCATACGTGTGCAGTTCTCCCAGCGTGAAACTATTCTTGTTCCAGAACTTCGGACATCATTTCGAATGTGGCGGCATGGTCGAAACGATTGTAAGTACAGAGATTCAGAACGTCGTTGTTTACGGACATTCGGATTGTGAATACATAAAGTTTCTTGCCAAACCAGAAAATAGCGACAAGGCTAATACCGAAGAACAACGCCAATTGTATGCCGCTGCTCTTGAGTCTGATAGCGAGGCGGCATGGAAAGCTGTTGGGCAGTACAACGTTCTCATCGAACTCAAACAAATGCTTGCCGACTCCATCATTGGTCCGCTAGCTGCAAGCGGAAAAGTAAACCTGCACGGTTGGTTTTATGACGCGGTAGCAGCGCAAATAGAAGTGTTTGATCCAAAGAAAAAAGCATTTATCGCGGTGAGTAAATAATGTTCAGCTATTACCCATTGCTCGTAGTCCTAGCGCCACTCTTGGCGGCAATATTGACTTCCCTTCCGCTAGGGTCCCTTGGCGAGCGGCGATTGCGGGCGGGTTGGTGCTTCCTTATCGCAAGCTTCCTATTTTCCCTGCCGGTATTTTGGCAGGCAGTGCAGAGTGCTGAACCTACTCGCGTTGCCCTTTTTTCCCTACCCTGGCATGTCTTGCCTCTGGTATCGCTTTCGGTTGATCGGCTTGCCGCGATAATGATGGTAGTCGTTTCTAGCATCGGCATGCTGCTTTTTCGCTATTCTCGGCGCTACCTGCAGCAAGACCGTGGACTTGCCAGGTTTATGACGTTGCTGTCGCTGACTATTTCTACGCTTCTGTTTATGATGGCAAGCGCGGACTTAATTTCGCTCTTCATCGCGTGGCAACTGTTGAGCTGGTTTCTGTGCCTGCTGGCGCACAACCTTACACACATCCCGACGGCGCAGAGTTCGTTTCGAACGTTCATAATGTTGCGCTTCGGCGACGTTGCATTCCTCTGCGGAATCGCCCTTTCCTACCATCTATATGGGACTGTCCAAATCCCGCAACTGTTCGAGTTGGCCGCCGCCGACCAAACTCGATTTGCCTTGTCCGGCACCGGGCTTGAGATTACCGGCCCAACTGCCGTGACACTTTTAGTATTAGTCGGCGCGATGAGTAAGTCGGCTCAGTTTCCACTTCATATGTGGTTGCCCGATTCACTCTACGCACCGACACCCATACATGCGCTTTTGCACGCCGGCATCATCAACGCAGGTGGTTTCCTGCTCAACCGGCTGGCGCCGCTGTATGCACTTAGTCCTGTGACACTGCATCTGGTGCTACTGGTTGGGGTGCTAACAATAGTTTTAGGCAAGTGCATGATGTTGACAGCAAGCGATGTCAAAAAATCATTGGGTTACTCAACTCTGGGCCAGATGGGCTACATGATGATGGAATGCGGACTCGGAGCATTCTCACTGGCCGTCTTCCATCTAATCGCTCATGGTCTGTTCAAGGCGACCGTGTTCCTCGACTGTGGCAATAGGATTCATAAGGCCAGGTTGCATCCATACAGTCCTCCGATGCCAGCACTGGGTCCGCCGAACCTGTTTGTATGGGCGGCCGGTGTCATTGTGTCGCTCCTCATACCATTGGCAATGATCATCGGTATCCACTATGCGCTGGGGCTTTCCTTTCTAACCCCGCAAGGCATTTTCATTTTTGTGCTCTTTAGCTGGGCTACAGCCGCCCACGTTACGCTTACGCTTTGCCGAATCGACGCGCAGTGGAGCGGTATGATCGGGGGGCTGACTCTGATCGCGCTGATTGGCACCGCTTATTTCTTCGCAGCCGAACATTTTACCCACTTCCTTTATCCGGATCCGGGCGTTGTCGCAGCGTACTTTCAGGCAGCCGCCCTTCCCGAAGGTGTCTTCCTGATGTTTGCCGGCTTGTTTGCTGGTTCAATCGTCGTAAGTTGGTTCATGATGTACCTTCACTATCACGATAGATCCTTAGTCAGTAAGAGCGACTTTGGGGCGAGAGCGTACATGATCTTCTTAAATCGCGTCTATATGGACGGTATCGCTTTGAGGCTGTTCGACTCGCTGAAAGCTGCCGGACGCGTCTTAGACAGGTCGCGTGTCTCTTTCCCGATAATCGCGCTCATTGCTCTGGGCTTTGCATGGAAGGAAACCTCCCGGCTCCCGGCGGATTTGCCAGGATCGGTTGGACTGTTGATTCTGGCAGGATTATGTCTGCCTCTATTCCCATTTCACGGTCTCTACTCTGCCGCATTGACGCGTGCGCCAAGAACCATGGCCGTCGCGCTGGCGGTACTGCTTCCAGTAATCGGATTCTTCCTTATGCCGAAAATGCCGCCGGAGCTTCTTCCGGCCGTAGGCACCCTCGCCGCCTTCGGCGCACTGTGGGGATCAATAAAGGCTCTCATGCAGGTTCGAGTGTTTCACCTGTTGTCGTACGCTGCGCTGGCGTTGTACTCCGTTTTCTGGTGGCATCTGGCGCAGGGCAAGCTGACGCCACCTGCGATGTTGTATGCCTGGGCAGTTACGCTGACAATTGGGGGGATGGCGCTCGGCTGGGATCGCATCCGCGTCCGGCATGGCGATCTCGATTTGAACCGTATAGGTGGGCTGCTGAAACCGATGCCGCGTTTTGCTCTGTGCATGGCGTTGCTGGTTATGGCTGCAGTGGGACTGCCGCCGTTCGGACTGTTCTTCGGCTACCTGGGAATTTTGCTTAGCCCTACAACAGGAACGTCTTTTGGTTTTGGTCTGCTTGCGATCATCGCCGCTTGGTTTGCCGCGTCCTGGTACCTGTTCAAATTTATGGCGCGGCTTTTGTTCGGCACACATCGGGAGGACCTTCGATACGACGATCTCCGCCCTGCTGAAATTGCCGCCTTCGCGGTTGTGATTCTACTGCTAGTCATTCCCGTCACAATGCCACAACAGTGGCTGGAGACAAGAGACCCGACAGTGACTTGGAAAATAGAGGATCGGTCATAACGCATGATGAAATCAGAAACAGAAAGTGTTGTGAGTTCAATCACCGAAGTTCGAGATCTGGTGCATCGCGCCAGTGCAGTCCTGGCACATTACTGGCCGATGACTACCTTTGTCCATCACAACCCGATCCGAAGCTTGGAGACTCTCCCGTTTCACGAGGCCATACGTGTTGCCCGGCGCTTCATCGGCGGCCGCGGTTACTTGCCAAATGAGCAGTATAGGCAGCTTGTACGAACCGGACGGATCGGATACGAGCAGTTGGATGCGGCAATCCGCTCTGCAGCACGCGACGAGCACGTAGAAATCGCGGGACGAAAAGTTAGCCACTTCGACGTTCTTCGGGCTCACATGCTGGTCGGAATCACCGCTCCTTCAGACGACATGGTTGAGGCACTTGTTGATCGCGCATCGATCAGCGAAGAGGTTCTCCAGCTCGCTCATAGGACTTCAGAAAAGGTGGCACCGACATCGCCCCGTCAGTTATCCGGCGCCCAGATCCGCGAACTGGCTAAGCATCTTGCTCCCAGGCGCGAACCTCCGAGTGAGTCCAGTACGATCGGCACAAATATGACAATGTTGAGGTGGTGCGACAGAACATTCCATACGCAACTGGAGTGGCTGGTCAACAAGGAAATGATCAAATGGTGCGAAAGCTTTCTTGACGAGGGGCAGGCCCTATGGGTGATGCCTTACAGGGAGAAGGGTTTCTATAAGACCTGGAAAACCCTTGCGACAATGGAGTGGTCACCATGCGGAATCTCAGACAGCGGTAAAAAAGTAAAAGCCCTGCCGGCATCTGCGGATGAAGCCGTGCTTGCCCATCTGGATGCGCTAGCCATTCCCTCGGAACTCCGTCAGGATTATCTGTCTTTTTCACTGGCATCTCTTTCCGGCTGGACCAGCTACATAAACTGGCGCTCAGAACATAGTACCTACCAATGGCAAGCGGCATACCCCATCGATCTAGTTCAGTACCTGGCGGTGCGCCTTTTCTACGAAAGAGAGCTCGTCGATCAAACATTTCGAGCTGAGCTTGGCATCGAAGGCAACTTTCAGAAGGTGGTATCGCACTTGCAAGCCAACGCAGCGAGCGAGTCGAATTCAATCGAGATCGGGCGCCTTGCATCAGCCTGGCGGCTAACAATGCTTGCAAGCGCGCTAGGCTTTTCCCAGCAAGAACTTCAGACCGTTGAGGATAGGCTTTTAAATCGGCTTGTGGAGTGGATGGACGAATTTCCGGAGTCGGAACACGGGACGGTCTGGCTCAACGCGTACGAGGCTGGCTACCACGAGAATCTCATTCAAAACCTTCGACAGTCAGTGTCCAAGCTTGACTTCGAGCAAAACAACACCGATTCGTCGCGTCCTCTAGCTCAGGCAATGTTCTGCATCGATGTTCGCTCTGAACCATTTAGGCGCCATCTGGAGTCCCTCGGAAACTGTGAAACAATCGGCTTTGCCGGGTTCTTCGGCATTCTGATTCGCTGTCGTGCGCTTAATCAGCATCACGAGACAGATCAGGTACCCGCCATCGTGCAACCCAAGTATACAGTCCATGAGGTTGTCAGAGAAGACCAGAAGGTCCAGCTCATCAGGCACAATAGCGGAGCAACAATCTTGTCTGCGATTAGTGAAATGCTCGACGACATGAAGTACCATGTGCTAACTCCGTACATTATGGTCGAATCAATCGGCTGGTTCTTCGGCGTTCAACTTTTCGGACGGACACTGTTTCCAGAGGCTTATCGTAAGTGGCAAACCAGGATTAAAAAGGCGATAGTGCCACCGGTGGCTACACAAATGACAGTCGACAGGGGCAGAGAAGACCTCGGTTTAACTCGTGAAGAGCAGTGCGCCACTATCGAGACTGTTCTTAGGATGATGGGGCTGACCAAGAACTTCGCTCGACTCGTCTTAGTGTGCGGACATACCAGCACTTCGGACAACAACCCCTACGAGGCGGCGCTTAACTGCGGGGCATGCGGAGGAAACTCTGGCAAGCCGAACGCGCGGCTGCTCGCAGCCATGGCGAATAAACCTTATGTGCGGGAGCATCTCGCAAAAAACGGCATCATAGTGCCCGAAGATACGCACTTCATCGGCGCCGTGCACAACACTACAACAGATGCTGTGGAGCTGTTCGACACCGAAGATCTGCCTGATACTCATCGGCAAGACCTGGAGCAGCTTCAGCAAAAGCTCAAAGAAGCAGCGATTAGAACAAACGATGAACGCTGTAGCAAACTGCCAGGCGCAACCAAAGATCCCTCTCATGCCGCGAAGGAAGTCATCAGGCGATCCGGCGACTGGAGCGAAACTCGGCCGGAATGGGGGCTTGCCGGAAATGCGGCTTTCATCATCGGTAGCCGAGCGCTGACGAAGGATATAAATCTCGAAGGCAGGGTGTATCTAAATTCACACGACTACCGGCTGGATCCCACAGGCGCCCTTCTCGAAGGGCTCATGATGGGTCCGATGGTTGTTGGTCAATGGATCAACGCAGAGCACTACTTCTCGGCAACAGATACCGAGGTTTACGGAAGTGGAAGCAAGATCTACCACAATATCGTTGGACGCGTCGCCATAATGTCTGGTCCTCAGAGCGATTTGCGCACCGGTCTGGCCTGGCAGTCGATGATGAACGGTGAGCTTCCATATCACGAACCTTTACGGCTATTCGTCGTGATTGAAGCGCCACGGCAACGGATTAGCGAGATCATCGAACGCCAGCCAGAACTCAAGCAACTTTGCGACAATGAGTGGATTCACTTGATGGCAATTGATCATGAGAGCGACCAAAAACTCTACCTTTATCGAGCCAAGCAGGGATGGACGGATGGCGGTGATTCTAGTCAAAGGGACGAACGGCCTGTGGTATCAGCCAGGAAGGTAATGGAAGCTCGCGAACGCAGTTAGGCAATGACGTCCAAGACGAAACTCACTCGGGGACAGGTCTAAAACTTTGGTAGCAACTTCATTCTTCAGCTTTGAACAACTTCTTCCACCACGGTTTGCGTAGTTTCTCAAGCTCTTCTGTAACTACTGCAAGCTGCTTCTGGATGGCAGTCTCATGAGCTTCCTTCTCCGCCTTCAGGCGCTCCAGCTTCTCTGCTTCCTCTGCTCGGAGCTGTTCCATTTGTCGCTCTAGCTCTTCAACTTTTTGCTGAGCGTTCAGTGCTTCTTCCTTCTCAGCTTGCATTGCCTCTATTTGTTTTTGCACTGAACTTTGGCAAACTAAAGGAAGGTCGTTCGGATGGTGCTACTCAAGTAGCGCCCAATCCCGGAGCTGGTGGGCGAGAAACGATGAGCTGCTTTGTCGCAGCAGCTCGAATGAGCGGTTTACCTAGCAGGCAAGCCCGTTTAAGCGTTTTTGTGTTAGGAAATTAAGTAACTCCTCTGTACCCCTGTCTTCAAGAATCAGGCTGCTGATACGAGAGACAAGCGACTGCAGTAGTTTCATCTCGAACGATCGGCACTTCTGTCCGATCGAATCGTTCAGCGGAACCTGCATTTCTTAGGGATAGTCAACTTGATACACGAGCTCCAAAAACGTGTGTGCTACGAAGCACAATTCCCAATATCTGAGAACTTCTTGTTTCTTTCGTTGCTGACAGTCTTCGAGTCCGAGTTCCTGTTTCTCATCTCGAAAGAGATGCTCGATGGGGTCGCGCAGAATGTAAGGTTGAAGAATTTTTTGTGCTTGTGTCCAATTCAGTTTATTGCTGACGAATATTCTTGGTTCGCCGTTCAGGTCTGGATTGTCGTATGCAATCACCACCCTTAGTTTTTTCCAAAATTTCACCTTCATGTTCCTGGCGAAAAGAAGAGGCTCCCAATTTTCAGGCCAGCAGTTAAGGTGTAATTTGCTCCCCAAAAAATCGTGAAATATAATAAGGTTCACAAGAAGGGAGTCGAAATGAAAAAAACGCGAAAGAAACACAGCCCGGAGTTCAAGGCTAAAGTGGCACTGTCTGCGCTTCGCGAAGAAGGAACGATGGCCGAAATAGCGACCAACTAAGCCCCAATCAAATCCAGCAGTGGAAGAAGGCTTTGCTCGAAGGCGCCACCTCTGTTTTCGATAAAGGCAAGACCAAGAGCATCGATGGAATGGTTCCAGAATCCGATGTAGCAGACCTATACGAGAAGATCGGTAAACTTACGGTCGAACGAGATTTTTTATCACGAGTGCTAGGGAAGTAGATAGAGCACGAAGAATCGAACAAGCGAAGAAAGAGCATGCGCAGCTTTCCGTGCGCAGGCGGTCTGAGCTATTGGAGGTAAACAGATCAATGCTGTATTACGAGCCGGTTCCGGAGACAGAGGAGACGTTAGAGCTGATGCGGTTAATCGATGAACAATACACGGCGACTCGATTCTTTGGTGCTCGAAGAGAAGGGCTGGTCGGTTACTCGCAGGCGAATCCGAAGGCTCATGCGGAAAATGGGACTGGAAGCCATTTATCCCAAGCCAAAGACGAGTAAACTGAACATTGCTCACACAATTTATCCGTATCTGTTGAGAGGACTAACTATCGAAAGACATCGCAAACTCGGTGAGCAGATGGACAAGAATTACGAAACCACGATCAAGGATCTTGAGCGTCTGAATTCAGCCCGATGAATGGTTTCTGGCATTTTGCCGTTACGTTGGTTTGTCGGCTCCTGTCATTTCTTGCTCGGGTCGTACGCGGCAGCTGAGTTAATGGAGTTGACCACATCGGCATACCCAACCCAAGACTTTTGAACAGTGGTAAGGCTTGTCCCGTACTGACTTCCTGCTTGAGCAAAGTGCTCGTTAACCTGTTTCAGAGCCGGCACCTTACTCAGCATCTCTTGTGCTTCGACGTGACCCTGATCGGCTGCCTGGCGCAACCAGCGAACCGCTTCAGAGTGATTAAGGGGCAGGTGATTTCCTTCGTAGTACAATTTTCCGAGAGTGTGCTGAGCTTCGGCAACACCGTGTTGAGCTGCCTTCAGAAGCCACTCATCCGGTCTTTGCGACTTATCCTTTAACTTATGTCCATGATGCAGAACCAGATGACCCATGCGCGACTCTGCCTCGGGAAGACCTTTGTTCGCCGCTTTCCAATAACAATCAAATGCTTTCTCGAAGTCCTGTTGGACGCCCAACCCACGCTCGTACAGCAAACCCATGACGGTCAGCGATTTGGCATGGTTATGACGTGCTAGCTCTCTCAGCGTGGCGTGCGCTTCCCTGTAATGCTTGTTGCGCAGATGCTCGCAGGCCGATTGAAACTTTTCCTCATGCGCTTCCGTCACTTCGGCTGCTGATACTGCAAGTGGTGCCGCGAGATGCCCAAATTGCATACCGAAAAGCACCAGCAGGAGTACCAATAGAGATCCGCTTCCCCTCAGAGCATTCCGCGAAATTGATATCCTAAATATGGTTGAAAGTGACAAATTGCGCTCATATCGCATTTTCGGATTTCCATGGTGTAACCAGCTTTAATATATCCTACCCGACAAACGGAAAAAATGCATAGATATCATTAACCTCTGATACAAGTCTGGGAGCACCGAATATGGTGCATACGTATGATATTCTATGGGACGACCAATCTCGAGAACGCGATATCAAAAGGCAATTCACTTTCGATAGAGACCGAAATGATATGACCGCTAGAACGGAGCGGAGGACCGTATATGCATTACATAGGAATCGATATCGGCGGGACTAAAGTCGCCGGCGGAATCGTTACAGGTGACTGTGAAGTTATTTCCC
This sequence comes from Candidatus Obscuribacterales bacterium, assembly GCA_019746975.1. Lineage (GTDB taxonomy): Bacteria > Cyanobacteriota > Vampirovibrionia > Obscuribacterales > Obscuribacteraceae > JADYXR01. Next base: position 1,347 of record JAIERK010000249.1, on the reverse strand, counting down.
GCACAGAGCGGGCTACACCGATTAAAGATGGTGGACCTCGAATATTGCAGGAGGCGATTGAAGTCGCCAAAGAGCTCATAAAGGTTCTAAGCAAAGGATCATCTCGGTAGGAGTTGGTGCAGGCGGGCAAAAGACACGTCATGCGGAGTGGTTTATTCTGCTACGGACGTGATTCCTGGATGGAAAGGAATTAGAATTACAGACGCATTCACTGAAGCACTCGGACTTCCATCAGCAGTCGATAATGTTGTCAGAGATGCAGAACTCAATCCAAACGGGGCTGGTAGTCAGGCTATCACGAAGACAGGCGAATGCCTGGGCTTCGGTTTGGTGACTCTGGCTAATGCATTGGACCCAGATCTCATCGTCATCGGCGGTGGACTATCGGAGCTTGGAGATGCGCTGCTGGAGCCCGCGCGGAAGATTTTGAAAGAGCACGCGCTTCCAGGACCAGCAAAATCTCCGGTTGTCGTCGCACAACTGGGGCTTGATGCAGCGATCGTCGGTGCTGCTAGTTTGGTAATGTTACCGTCAAACAAGTTGTTCTAGCACGCTAAGATTTTATCGTTGGCGCTCATCTGATCAATCTAGTGAGATTGCTATCGTTAAGATAGCCGGCGATGGCTTTGGCAAATGTTTCGCCACCCTTTTGACTCAGATGTATTGAATCCAAAAAATCGTCGTTCTGAAAGCGCATGTTGTCGAGATTGATGAACGAAAAATCTTTAGACGAGGAGAGGGGTGCCAGCTTCTTGCACAGCTCGATAGAAATTCTGCGATACTTTTGGTGGGTCGGACCACTAGCCACCGGCATCGATACTACGAGGCAATAAATTTTCTTTGCATTTAGGAAATTGATGGTTTTTTGCAAGAAGCCTAACTGATTGTTCATCGAGACTTGCTCGACTCGGAGGTCCGGCGGCATGAGCTGTCGTTCTTGATATATCTGCAGATCATTTGGGAGAAAAACAAACTGCGACGGTTGCACTGCCAGGAGCGGTCTTCTCATTCGACTCCTGACGTCTTCGCCCAGCCTGTCGAACACGCTTCGGTAAGCCAACGCATCCGCTTCTTCCAGATTGGTGACTGTCGAAAAGTAGCGATAATAGTCTGATTCACCAGGGTATGACAGCCCATTGTTCAGAAAGACACGGGGTGAAACGGTCAGGATAACCATTCTAGGCGTGCATCGAGACCGGTCGACTAAAGCTCTCAGAGTGGCATAATAGTCGGACACCAGGCTTCCTGGCTGCGCGGAGACGAAGACGGAGCTCGGTCCAGTCGCAAGAATGGATTCTAGTTTATAACCTCTGTGATCCAGAACGAAATCGAGTTTGCGACCAGCTT
>JAIERK010000235.1 GCA_019746975.1 Candidatus Obscuribacterales bacterium | reverse complement strand
GCATCGAACGAAAAGACCTTCGCGTCTTTGGCGTCGCTACCCTTCTGGGGTGTTACGTCGGTGGGTTTGGCCAGGTAAAAAATCAGAACCTGGTTGCCGCCGGGCGCCTTGCGCACTGCAAGCAGACGTTCGATTTCGACATCGAGAGTGGCTTCTTCCCCTGTCTCGCGACGAGCGGTATCAGCCGGATCCTCGAAGGGCTCGCCGAAGCCGGCCGGCAGGCACCATGAGTCGACCTTCGGAGGAAGACCACGCTGCACCAGTACAAGGCCTCGCCCATCCAGTGTCGGTACCAGCGCCACGCCAACCACGATTGGGTTGTTCCAATGCACGAACGAGCACGAAGGGCAGGCCAGCTTGTCCTTTCCTTCGAAGTCGCGCTTCTCGAGAGCGTTCGCGCAGTTCGGACAGAACCGGAATTCGGGTTTGCCCGGCGCGGGCTGACTCTTCTTGGCACTCGGGTTGAACAACATCGCAGTTGCGACCAAGAAGGTGACGACCGAAACAAAGAAAGTCACCTCTCCATCCAACGGATGATCCGAGCGGATAAGTACCAGGCTAAGGAAAAACGGGACGGCGAGTGCCAAGACACCCAGTCCCTTGGACATGCGGCTATAGGTCCAGGCAATCGCCAGACCGCACGCGACCGAAACGATGACGAGGACTACGCTCAAGAGGCTCATGAGATGCCTGCTTTCTGGTAGGAGGTAGATTAACTCACAGAGACAAGATCGCCACAGCCGCGGGCCGATGAGCACTTCTCGCGACGGGCGAGACTACATACTCTTCGTGGTGCAGGCGGAATCTTGTCTCGGTGGAGAAATTGGCGGAGTGGTTAAACAGACGACGCCTATACATACTGACCGCGACACTAAGAAGTACAGACGGAACCAATTACGTTTGGTTTAACAGCATGGAAGCCCCAGAGACCCTACAAAGGCGCAAATCTTGTGATATTGCTCGGTCGGTTGTCACAGGGTTCGCGCAGCCTGTGCCTCATAAGAAATAGGCAATGTTTGATTTTAAGTGGTCTGGCGCGAAAAGGCAAAACCGTGATCTTGTGTTGTTTTCAGACAAGCGGCTCGGGTGAACCTTATAGCCGTGTCAGATACCGGGTGCCGGTGAGGGTTGAAACAGCCTGCTGCGACAGCGTAACAGTAACATACCTGTTTTTTCTTCTCTGAAAAAGAGTTGTCGCCTCGCTGAACTGATTGCTTCTAGCTCCGCAACCGTAGTTTGAACCGCCACCATGGAGTGGGGCGGAAGCGACAGTTGTGCATGCGTGTTGTGTTAACACGCAAGAGCGTCCTACAGCCAGCTACCCTGGCTCGCATTGAAGTGAGAACCACACAATGTCTGAGAAACAAGCATCCGAGGCCGCCGAGAAGCGGTCGCTGCTCTCACGCGTCTTTTCGGGCGGCTTCAAGAAGTGGCTTCTTCTTGGCCCGTTCGCACTGATCGTCCTGTGGGCCGTGTTTTTCTTCGCCCAACCCCTCGTCGCCACGCTCTGGCAGTTCATGCCGATCTGGCTCTTCGCGGCGGCCATGGGCGTCGGGTTGACCTTCAACCGGCTCTCGACCCGCGGCAAGGTCGTCACTGGTGTCGCCGCCGGTGCCCTAGGCGCCGGTCTGATCTACGCCTACGGTCTGATGTTCGCGCCGTTCGTCGGGGTCTGCTTGGGCGGCGCTGCGCTGCTCTCGCTCGCTCCTCGACTGCCCCAACTGGTCAACCTCGGCGGCAAGGTCGCCCTGGGTGGCATCGGTCTCTGGCTGGTCCTGGCGAACACGGTGCCGTTCATCCAGCAATGGCAGCTCGCCATGCACGTCGTCGCCAACACGCAGGAGTTGAAGGACTTCCCAGTCACACTGGATGACCGCGTGCTACCGCGCGCGACCGCGTTGGAGTATGCGCTCAAGTCCAATGACGACCGCACCAAGCAGGTCGAGCGCGTCCATATCGTCTGGCTGCCCGCAGGTACCAGCACCACACTGGACAGCGCCGACGAGAAGACGCTGAAGCCCTCGGAGCAGCCGCGTTGCGTCTGGCAAGCCCCGCTCGGGTACAACCCGGACGTGACCGCCAACAAGTTCTGGTACAGCTTCTGGGGTTCGAGCTACGGTGTGATCCGCGTAGACGGCAGCGAGATGAACCGCAAGGTCGACTCGAAGTCGGGCGAAAACGCCTTCTTCATGTTCGGTGCAGAGTCTTGGGTGACCGACACGATCTTCCGGCTCCGCCACCCGCTCTCGAAGCCGGCGGAGAAGCTCTACTGGCAGAAGCCGGACGGCAACTGGTCTCTACTCGTCTCGTACACCTCCTACAAGCCGACCTGGACCGGCACGATGATTCCGGTCATGTCCGGGGTCATGGAGTTCGGCCACTACGGCGGTTTCAGCAACTGGAGCCCGAAGGAGGCCAAAGAGAAGTTCGGTGGTGCCACGCTCTTCCCAACGGAGCTGGTCAACAAGTACGGTGAAGCGTTCGCTCGGTTCCGGTATGGCTTGAACGACTACTTCTGGTCCCAGAAGGGTCTCCTCGACATCAGCGAGGACAAGAACACCAAGGACGACTACCCGAACCACAACTCCCACCCGTACTACCAGAACTTCGAGAACCTCGGTCCGCAGCTCGTGCTGCCGTTCGAGCCTCACGGCGACACCGCCGACGCGCTCACTCATGTTCTGCTCTTCGACGCGGTCAACGGTGAGATCAGGGGGTACAGCCGTAAAGGCGGTAACACCATCACCGGTCCCCGCACCGGCCTGCAGAACTTGACCGAAGCGGCTCCGGAGCTCCAATGGAACATGTACGCCGCTGTCGAGCCGCTGGTCATCCACACGAAGGACGGCAAGTGGTACTACAAGGTCTCGATCATCCGAGACGCGCAAGGCCACGCCACCGTTCGCATCATCGTCGTGGACGCCGAGACACTGTTCCCGGTCGCGTTCAACAACGTCAAGGACTTCCGCAAGTACATCGAGACCGGCAAGCTGCCGGAAGGTGTGCATCGGGCTGCTCCCCGCAAGCCCGGCAACGAACCTGCTCCCACCCCGGACCAGGTTCCCGAACGGAAGTAACTGCCGTTGAGATGATTAGCCAGGAGGGCTAATCATCTCCGACAGCCAGACGGCGCAGCAAAACTGCGTCGTCCCTCGGCTGTCGACTTGCATGTCGCTTTACGATATACCTTAGTATATATCAAAAGAGATAATTCAGGAAAGAAGGGTAGACGTTCTTTTGTGGACGTTCTACGGCCATCTCGGTGAGGACGATTGACGCAACATGCGTCGCAACAAATTCCCCAAAGAAGCTCCCGATGCCATTCGTCACGTCCTGCACTAACCAAATACAAAGAAGGCGCGTTTTTGGCTTATTGCTGAACCTTCTGAGGTAGACGACTATATCGAGGTAATCGATAGGTCGCTGACGCTGGGCCGCACGATATCCGGTCTAAATGGTCTCCGCAGACATGGCTGGCAGCCCCTGAGAGCGCCAGAAATCCGTCCGTACTACAAAGTGCCCCGTTCGGGTCGTCAAAATAACCCATGAGGGGCGATCTGACAAAACGCAGGGCCAAGCGCGATACCGGTCGACTCTCGAGACGAGAATCGTTCGAAAGCGCTGCGCCGGCGCGCTAATCATCACAAGCGCACATAGCCACAGTTATTGCCATCACCCCCTTGTTAACTTTGGCTATGACCGAAGAGTCGCTGCCGCCTGTCAAGTGGCATGGCGGCTTCGGAAGGTTTTTTCTTGTGATCTTGAGACAATTGAAGAACAATGGTTCGCTAAGCATCGGTTGCTATAGAGAAAAACTTAATCGGGTTTGCTTGAGCTATCGAAGCTATTTGAGCGTTCGCTCATACTCGATTAGGACTAATTCTTGATTCTTTGACCATGACATTCTGGTCTTCCTGGCTTATTAACTACATCTTCACGTTACAGGAAGTTCTGTAGACATGATCAGTTCTTCAACGAGTAGGATTCAGTCCCATCAGTTTTCGACCTCATTCGACAACAAAAGTCTCACTAAACAGCACCGGGTTCAGCTTTGATACATCTCGTCCTTTGGCGCGGTGACATCAACGTTGTGCTGATGGGCAACTTCCCGGTAGTTACTTGTTAGTCGGAGGGGATTTCAAGCTGCGTCGCGTGTACGCAGCTTCGGACAAGCCTGCGCCAGAAACAGCTGCAAGCAGGCTCAGACTCAAGACTAATAAGAAAGAGTAGTGACATGTACAGTTTCATCGTGCGCGCCCTGATCAATGGCGTCTTCCTCGCGTTCATCCTCCCGGCGGTCGCTCCCGGCGCCGTCTTCCACGGCAACTTCTGGCCCGAGGCCGTAGTCGCCGGCGTGCTCTTCGCTGTCAGCGTCTGCATCCTCGATGTGCTGCTCTTCTTCTTCGGGGTGCTCACCCTGGGGATCGGCTTCCTCCTGCGCTACCTGCTCTGGTTCATCGTGCCGGCACTTCAGATCCTGGCGATGGCCCACTGGTTCCCGCAGTACCTGACCATCGGTCTCGGCGGTGCGTTGATTGGCGGGTTCGTCCTCCTGATCGTCAACGCGCTGACCGGTAGCACTCCGAAGGGAGATGCTCGCTGACCCGACTACACGTCTCTGTTCCATAGCGCGTGATCCCCGAGTGGACATGGCGCTCCCGACACACTTTCTTCTTGCCGGCCGACCTGGCCCGGGATCGATCTGTAATAACTCACAACACTAAGTACATCCTCTGGATGTTATCGGTTGCGCTGTTCGCAGTGCCCTTCGGACTCCTGTTGGTAGATCCGGGGCCGATCAAGACCGTCACTCCGAACCCGCTCCATCTAGGGGAGGTCGCAGCGTAACAGCTGCGCCAGCACCTCCTGGAGGAAGAGCACCCGGTACCGTCACTGGTGCCCCGTCCAACGATCGTGGCGGAAGAGGTACGACAACAGCTGCTCCGGCTAAGCTGGTGAGCAGCATCCAGACCTATTCGCAGCTGAAAGCGCTGCTCGGTCAGGAAAAGCACAACGTCAGCTCAGCTACATTTGTCAACGGCGCAACCGAAGTTTTGATCGAGTTCTCCGATCGATCCGTCGCCACGGTCGTTCTTCCCGAGGGTGAGGCAAGGCAAGAACTCCGCCTCACTCTCGAGAAGCTCGGAGTTGGTTAAAATCGCTCCGAGGAGCGCGAACAGACCCTCAATGCCATCCTCGTCGAACGTCTCTGTACTACGTGTTCAAAGACGTGGACTAACCAACTGAAACTCCAGGCTGGGGGCAATCAGGCCCCAGCCTCGGCGTGGAAAGGCATCCAATTTGTCGGCACTGGCATCAACATTTTTCCGCTCATTCAGCCTATACGACACCACCTAGTACCATCCAGCTTTCTATCAGAACGTCATCAGAACGTCGTCTCTCGAATCAAACCGGAGTCGAAACCACCGTATTCGTTCTCGTGAGCATGAGGCTGGGCTGCCACCACATACGGAGCCTCGACATTGAAATCCAACATATCCGGCGATTTCAAATTAGTGTGCCACGGCGGCTGCATACCAGCCAGTTCGAAAAGGCGAATCATCGAATCGAGCCGCTGGAAGCCAGCCAAATAGGCGACTAAACTCAGATCAGTTTTCCTCTCCAGAAGTGATCGAATAAAAATATTGCGAAGCATTCCGGCAGACACATTTACTCGCGCAAATCGCGCCACTGTTCGAATCGGCGAGTCGATGGAGTTAGATGTCCTCAAGAGATTTTTTATACGCGTCAATTTTTTCCGATATAAGGCAATCGCATTGGTGCAAAATCTGTTTCATTGCTCTGACCTTTTGCTTGTACCGAGACTAAATCACCTGAATGGCATCAAGGTGACATAGCGAACAGAATAATTTCCGTCACACAACGGCCGTGATACAAGATTGCACAGTTATCTTAAAAGCGCCTGGTATCTGCTTTTCTAATCAGTCATATTCTTTGAAAGAACTTCCAGCAGACTTCGAAATACCTTCGGCATCGAATAAGCGACAGACATCCCTGCAGTCACCTGCGGAACAAGTTGATTCATAGTGAGGAACTCTTTGTCGAGCCTCCAGAAGGCCTCGTATAGATCATAGAGCTGAATCTCTTTGCTGCCGCGTTTAAGCGCTTCACCCTTAACGAGCAGCATCGCGCAGATGAAATAAGCTACTAGACTGTTGAAACCGGTGACCATCGGATATCCTGAAGCGGCCGGTCCAAAATACGTTTTCGAAAAAATTTTGAGGCGCAGCCATCTCGAAAAGAATTGGTTGATCTCAGGAGAAAGCTTGACTATCTTGTAATCCAGAGCCTTATTGATGTTGACCTTTGCCAATCCAGGTATGTTGGCGTTTTTAAAAACAACAGCATTGACTGCGGCAGCAAAATACTCGGAGATGAGCTTGCCTAATTGGAACAAAAGCTTGGGATTGGCAAACGCTTTTCTCTTGTCCAGCCAAAGATCTTGATAACGAGCTCGAATCGTAGGATATATCAAATAGAGATAATAAACCATCGCGATCGTCGATTCGCTGGTACCCGAAGCTTCGCTGTTTGCGCTCATCTCGACCTTAGGCTGAAAATTCTTGATCCCTTCTAAAGACTCTTTCCTTGAGACCATTCGACGAGCCTCGAAGATAATTTCTTCTGCGCCAATCAGCGTTGGTATAAAAGGTTTGGACTCTTGTTCTGCCGCAGAGATGTATTCGACAAGATGATTATCGAGGTGCACAAACTCAGACCATGGCACCACGCATCCAGCTGCAATCGTTACTGTATCGAACGGACCAGCCGCGTCCGGCGCGCTCGCCACGACCGCAGCATCAGGTACACCGCCTGATGGTCCCTCCTCACTTTTTCGCACTGAGAGATGGTCTCTTGTCTTCAGATAGTAGCCGTAGAGTTTTTCCCGTTGATCTGTGAGCAACTCGCCGATGTTGCGTACGGATGCCATGCTGTTGTAAGTCACGCCGAGATAAACGCCTTCAGGAGTGTCTACATAAGAGTAAGGGAAAAGTTGGCAAGTACCAGGCTTGGTGGCTTCATCGAATGTTCCATGGATGAAGCAAAGACCTTCGATGAGGAACGGACAAGTGCCATCTGCACGCGGATATGTAAAATGAGGATACCGACTTTTGCCCTCGTCGAACTCTTTTTCTCTGTTGATAAACAGCTGTCTATCTTTGAGATCAGGATGGAGAGAACCCCAGTCCACATCCTTGACGCGAGAATAGTCGGCGTGGGTCAAACCAACAGACCAGCCTGAGCAACATCGACCGCAACCCTGACAGTTGTAGCGGACGCCTTCGGGAATTAGAAGTTGATCGGCTGTTGGCAAGTCAGATGCGGAAGGATCTTCCATCTAATACTCTTTTCTTGATCGGAGGAGTAGCGAAACACTTCAGTGGGTGCTCTGATTAAGGTTGCCCGCTGCTGTTGATATTCAACCACGCTTAATTCAAACTTTAACGACTTGAAAACATCCGAGCACCAGATTCCGCTTTTCCAGACACAGATCTTTCTGCCGGCTTTCGCACTTTGGTCTGTACCCCGTTTGGTAGAGAAAGCAGCCCCATTGCTCAAGCTTCGTGCCACCCGATCCGTGTCAGCAACACCCGTTCAGCAACAGATGATCAAGCTCTGCAATTGTCTATCGACTAAGTCTTACGTTCAAGTCCATTCCTTTCGCTTCGGCTTGTTGTGTTAGTTTCTCGAGTTCGCGCTGGGAAATCGATTTAGCGGATCCGTCCAAATCAACATTTACGCGATTGTTATCCAGCAAAGCTTTCAGCCCATCGTACGTGTATGAATTGTTTCCAGAAAGAACAAGTTGCTCGAGATGATCGAAGCGCAACTTCTCTAGATGGTCGTCAGTCAGACCCAAATCCCTTAGTTCCAAAACGTTGAGTTTAGGAAGTCTAGCTACGGTCGCCAGCGCTCCGCTTGAAAGTGGCATTCCATACCACCGAAAGGTGCGGAGATTTCTGCAATCAGCCGTCAGACTTTGAAAGTCCTTGTCGTCCAGAGGATGGTTATCCGAAAGCAGGCGGTTCGTCGTCACAACACGGTCGAGCAACAGAATTTCTACGTTCGAGCGCACCAGATGATCAAAGCAGTCACCGTTAAGCAGACAATTTTTGATCACTATCGCCCTTAATGACTTGTTTCTCGAAATCTGCTCAACGGACTCAGGTTGGAGCCTTACTGCGTCAAGCTCGAGCCTGGTCAGACGAGGCAATCGACTGAGGGCTCGCCAGCCCGGGATATTGATTGTATCGATATTGGCTAGGGTGACTCGTTGAATAGGAAGCGGGCAGTCTGCAAAGCACAACCCAGTGATTGAAGCGCGCTTGATGCTTACCCACGACGCCGGTTTTTCCATGGGATACGATTTCATTTGATGCTGGGCTTTTTTATCATCGACGTGGCTCAACTGGAGTATTCCATCTTGCCCCCAAACTTTGTCAGGTTGAAAGCGGAAACCCCTGTCCGAAGACGAACTGTAGGTGAGATCGTTGACCGCGTGATTGTCGAAGCGGGTCCAATTAAACTCGACTGTTCTCGCGCTTAATGGGCGATTGTTGATCTCATTCCCATTTTTCTCGGGCATTTTGAAGTTACTTTTCGCGGCTCCGCTAAATACAAGTGCAGCAATAACTGCGACTAAGAGTACAGACACACTTGCGGATCTCCAAACCTGATGATAACGACTTGCCACATGTGGGTGCTGGTTCTCAGAGTGTGTGCTCTCACTATTCAAATCCAGTGACAAAAGTGCCTGGCGTAACTCGTGCATAGACTGAAATCGATCAGACGGGGATAGTTCGAGCGTCCTTGAGACAATGTTTTCCAGTTCTTTCGAGAAACCTGGTTTAACATCATTGACGCTTGCAGCTGCCTGACAGGTTTTCTTCTGCAGCAGTTGGAGAGTAGATTCAGCGACGTATGGACTTTCCCCTGTCAACATCTCGAACATGACACAGCCAAGACTATAGATGTCGCTGCGAGCGTCGAGCTTGGTTCCGTTAATTTGCTCGGGGCTCATGTAAGCCGGACTTCCCATAATTAATCCGGACTTGGTCAGAGAGTCAATCGCTTTGCCGCTCTCCATCATTGCCAGCCCGAAATCGATTACAACGATTCTGGGTGATTTCGATCCGTCGAAGTTAACCAAAACATTTCCAGGTTTAAGGTCACGATGAAGAATTCCGTTTTGGTGGGCATGCTCCATCGCCTCGCAGATCTGGATAAAAAATCTCAAACAAGTGTGCAGGTCGAGCGAATTTCTCTCGTCGATGAAATTCGAAAGCGGCTGGCCTTGCTCCAACCGCATGACAATATAGGGACAACCGTCTTGTGTGATATCAAATGTGTAGACGGGGACAACGTTAGGATGATTGAGAGCAGCAAGTGCCCTGGCTTCGCTCTGAAATCGAACCACGTGATTGGCGTTGATCAAGCCTTTCTCTATTGTCTTTAGAGCGACGGTAGTGTTTAGAAGAATGTCTTCTGCCTTATAGACAACGCCCATTCCGCCTCTGCCAATCTGTTCAACTATTTTGTACCTTTCGGCAAACAGCATTGATCTTACTCCCCTAATCGACTTAGCTGCTCCAATCTGAATCAAAGCGAGTACTCGGATGCACTTCCGAACCAACCTATCACCTGCTCCTCAACTTTCCCAGTTCGGCAGCATGAGTAACCTTCTTAGAACAGGGCGTTGCTAAGGGTTTGCCAAGGCTTGCTACCAGTAGTTCTTTCAATGCTCTTAACCGTCTACCAAACTCGTTTTTGTTGCATCCTAAGGCATCTTGCGAGAAAAACAACATTTGCTAGAAAAAGGCAAAACGAATCGACGAAAACATCGTGAGCTGGGTTGTTAACCAACGAGAGCTGTCATGAAATGACGAAAAGGTCACTGAAATGACAAAAAAGCGCCGGAAATGACAAAAAGCCAATGAAAGGGGTAGAAACAGCCCCTTTCATTCGGCAAAAAAACAATGTCGCCGAACCGGTAGACTTTCGTGACGGGCAACACGTTTCTACCTTCGTTGTCCCGATAGGCATTGGTGATTACGGATTACGACCAAACATCGGCTGGAGACGGGGTTGATTCCGCCTTCCAGCCGCGTTTTGGTTGTCGCCCAGCGGGCGACGGTGACTGCTGAGGCAGGCACGCCGGTGAGAGCGTGCCTGCCTTACCGCAACTAGCGCCGCAGCAAGACGATTGTCGAGCGCGGAGCCAGTTCGTACACTGCACCAACCTTGGTGGCGTTCTCATCTTCGACTATATCCTTCCCCGAGTCGAGGTCGGTGTCTACGATGAGATGCCAGTCGCCAGCCGGCAACTCCACCTTGATTGGATCCCAGTGACCGTTCGATGCGACGAAGACCGCCTGGTCCGGGTCCACACCGCTGCCGGCCGCGAACTGACCCAGCTCCACGGCGATGAACCGTGTCCAGTCAGCACAATTCGGCTGGTTCGGTTTGACCCCGTGCCAGAAGTACGGTCGGAACACTGGCTTGTGTCCTCGCCCACCCAGGAAGTGACTCCGGCGGAAGGCGATCATCATGCATGCGAAGCGGAACAGATCAGGAAACTGCTGCAACAGCTCCCAGTCGAGATTGTTGAGATCCAACTGGTTCCAGATGTTGTTGTTGCCCTCATTGGTCCGCCCCATCTCGTCACCGTAAACGATCATCGGTACACCGCGGCTCACCAGCATCAGAGTCAAGAAGTTCTTGATCTGCTTCCGGCGCAACCTGTCGATGGACCGCTTCGCGTGATCCGGCAAGTTCGATGCGGACAGGTCACCCTCGAAGCCGCAGTTCCAACTGCGGTTATCGTTCTCGCCGTCTTTATCATTTTCACCGTTGCGCCGATTGCGCTTCTTGTCGTAGGACACGAGGTCGCGCAGCGAGAAGCCGTCATGCGCATTGATGATGTTGATAGGTAGCCGTCCGTCGCGGAACCAGTCTTGCGACCCAGCAATGCTGGTGCCGAGCACCGAGACTTGACCGGACTCGCCTCTCACGAAAGCGCGGACGGTGTCGCGGAATCGGCCGCACCACTCCGACCATGGAGCCGGGAACTTACCCATCAGGTAAACACCACAGCTCCAGGCCTCGGCGATGAGCTTGACATTAGCTAGAACAGGATCGGCTGCAATCTCCGTGATGATTGCCGATGTGGCGCTCACCGAGAGATCGCAGTTGATGCCGAGGATGGCCGCCAGGTCGAACCGGAAACCATCAACGTGGTACTCGTTCACCCAGTGCCGAAGCACGCGGAGAATGAGCTCCCGCACCACGGGATGGTTGCAGTTGAGGGTGTTGCCGCAACCTGAATAGTTGAGCGGCGCCTTGTCTTCGAGGCAGTACTTCTCGAGCTGCTGCGGAACGAGCAGGTAGTAAACCTTGTTGTCCAGCCCTTTCAGGCTGACGGTCGGACCGTACTCATGACCTTCCGGAGAGTGATTGACCACGATGTCGAGGTAGACTTCCAAGCCGGCCTTGTGAAGTGCGCGCACGAGCATTTTCAACTCATCGCGCTCACGGCCCGGCATGGTCGCCAACCCTTCGTCGGGTGCGCCGAATACGATGGTGTTGTAGGCCCAGACGTTCTCCAGCTCTTTGCCGGTATCGGGGTCTTTGAACGTCGTCTTTCGGTACCACGCCATGATCGGCATCAACTCCACCGCGGTCACACCAAGCTTCTTGAGATGAGGGATCATCTCGATGAAACCCAGGTACGTGCCTCGAAACTTCGCCGAACAGCTCTTGTGCCCGGTGAAGCCTCGAACCGAGACCTCGTAGATCACCGTCTCTACGAGCGGCGTGTCAGGTGCCTTGTCCCCTTCCCAGTCGAACGTCGAGGCACCAAGGGCGATGCATTTCGGTGTGGCACTGGTGGTGCCGGCGCCCTTGCGCATGTGCCGTGCTGGGTCAGCGGGATTGCTATTGTCGTAGCCCAAAGGCGCGACCCAATCCTTGTTGCCCGACAGCATATGAGCGTCCGGGTCGATGAGCTGCACATCAGCGTTGTACCTGTCGCCCGCTTCAGGCTTGTAGTCGCCTTCAGCAGAGTAGAGGTACGCGGTCCCGTCGCCGAGACCCTTGACGAAGATATGAAAAATCGAGCCCGTATGATTCATCGGGATGACACGAGCAGGCTTTACGTCGGCAGTACCTTCGAACAAAAGCAAGCTCACCTTGGCCGCGCCCGAATGCACGGCAAAGTTGATTCCGTCCGGCGTGACTGTCGCTCCGACTGGCTCAGGATAGCCAACCTCAGTGCTGAGCTCGCCTGTTAGTTCTGTAGACATTTTGGTTGCAACCCTTCCACCCGGATACGAAAGTCTCTCCAGTTCCCAGGTGGAAGCGGAGACTTATGAAACGTCCGAGAGCGACGAGAAGAGCGCGGCTGCAAGCCGGCTCTCCTCGTCGCCCCGCGACACAACAAGACGGATCGACAGATCGAAGATTCAGATTCAGTCAAAGCAATAGTTCGCAGCTACCAAGACGTAACTGTCAACTTCCGCATCAGGCCGCCTGGTCACCATCTCTGGTGACCAGAGTCGTCATTATCGCGGTGAGGTTACCCTCTTGCTTCGAGGCGTCTGACTGCGCTTCGCCACCTTGCGAGGTGGCGGAGACAGGTGTTGCGGACGTGACATCAAGAACGCACACGCCTTGCTGCAGCTCGACCGCCGTGATGTTCGCGACGGCGTCGACAACAACTGCACTAGCCATTGCTGCGTCAAGCGCTTCAGCGCTGCTCGACACGACCGAATTGATGACCACCGACCCAGAGCCGACATCGGTGGTCTCGGACTCCGACTCTTCTTCGTTCAGCTCATTCTGCTTGTGCAGAAGCGCGACCGTCTTGGCCATCTCCTCGTTGGCCACCGGGTTGTCAGCGACGTGGGTCATACGTAGGATGGTAAGACCCTCGTAGTAGCTACCCTGAGCTTCGTGGCTCAGAAGCAGATGCGACCGCATCCGCTCCCAAGCCTCGCGCTCCGGCAGGTTCCACCACACCGCATTCTCACCCTTGATAATGACCCCCTGGCGATGAGCTTCCTCACCGAACCACCGGACGAGCGAGCGGGCAATCGAATTGGCCTTCAGCGCAGCGCCTTCACCGTCCTTCATTTCGAGACAGGTGAAATGCAGCACCAGACGGCTGTTCTTTTTGTCCTTGAACTCGGAGAAGAACTTCAGCAGCGGACGGTAGCCGTGGCCGGCTGAGTCGTTCGCCCATTCTTCACTGTTGCTCGTGCGGATCAAGCCAGCGGCGAGCTCGGCAAGACGCGAACCAATCTTGAGCTTGCCGCCTTCGACGTTCGGATCCCATTTGCCCAATCGCTCGCGAATGTACTTCGCGACCTTCTCGGCCAACTGTTCACCGTACTTGGCGGGGTTGCTCTCAATAATCTGCGTTTCCAGAATCAGCTCGCTCACTTCCTCTTCGAGCGTCTTGGCCGCCTCGACAGCATCGAATTCCCACTGTCCGGTGAGCCAGTGGATGCCCGGGACCTTCACGCCGATGTCGATACCCTTCATCGGGGAATCGTCAGCAGCGAAGACCTCGAAGGCCGCATTGATCATCATCCGGGCGTGGTTGAGTGCGCTGTCCGAGTACCAGTCGAAGAAGTCGCGTCCGTACTGGAGCTTGAGTTGGTTAGACTCATTGAAGAACTGAGCCGGGTTGGACGGCGGCCGGATGGCCTGACCCCCGACCGTGTTGGTGCCCCACGCCTTGTCGATGCCGGCAAGGTCCTTGTACTTCTCCAGAGCCCAAGTCTGGAAGGCGGAGACGGCGTGCGCAGCGTAGCACTGCAGCGCACCGCGAGTGGGGTAGTCCGTGTTGACGTCGTGGCTGTTGTACGAGGGGAAACGCAATTCGCCGGACGGACCCAGGCTGACGTTGATCTCCGCGATGTGTTCGGCACGGTCCGCGAAGTGATCGCGGAAGGCCTTCATCACCTTCACGTAGGATTCAAGAATCAGCTTGGTCACCCAGAACGAGACGTATTCCTTGCACTCGTTGCCCTGCTCCGACACGAAACGAGCGTCGCGGATGTTGCCGAGCAGCTTCTCGAGCTTCACCCACACCCACGCAGGTATCGGGACATAGACATCGTCACCAACGTTGCCACCGCATTGATGGAAGCTCAAGATTGGAATGAACTTGAGCCCCTTCTCAATAATGGCGTTGACGATCCAGTCGTAATAAGTCCAATCGAATTGACCTTCGACTGGTTCAATCAATCCCCACCAGAAGTCGATGGAGACCGCTTCAACGCCGAGCCGTTTCATCTCATCGAGCTGCTTGATGAACTTGGCTCTAGCTTCGAGTGTGGCCGCGCTCGTAGGACTTTTCGGGTCTCCCACGAGCAGTGCAGCCATCACGTTGATGGTCAAGCGACGAATTTTTCGCTTTTTCATGATGGTGCATCCTTTCTGTGCGCTAAATGAAACGCGCTGCTCATGAGAGTCGGCGCGTCGGCAGTCAACTGACTGTCGTCGAAAGTGAATGACTAAGGCTGGTGATAAGACACGCTCAGGCCGCTCTCGGCGCACCTAAACACGGAGTGCACATAGTGTCCTCGTTGGATCACCTAGTCATGCACTGACAGACGCGTTGGTCGATACCGTACGCGCCACCAATGGTTCCGAAACGTTCCTAGTGTTTCGGGCTTGAGAAAAGTAGACGGCGAGATCCTGTCCCCGGAGGGTGCCAGAAAAATATCCAAAACAGTTGCCGCTGTTTAGCTTTTGAATCCCGCGTGGTCAAATACAAGAGAACATTGTGGAGTTATCTTATACACAACGGCTGTTTCCAAGTACAGAGAGCGATTAGCTACGATCCCGGTAACCGAAAAGCCTTGTAAACCAAGGTAAAGTACTTGCGATCTGGCTTAATAGTCACTTTTGATATTCAACGATTCCTCAGTCAAATCGTAAAATTTAATGCCCCTTCAGCGATTTCGCAATTAGCGCAACCGGCAGTTCTTGGCGACGACAAAAATTTGACATCATGAGCCAGAAGCCGCATCGCAGGCTTAAACCGTTGAAGGGCAACTGCGCCAATATCGATCAAGTAGAGGCGATTGCAATCCGCATCCCGCTCTAGACGCTGTAAAATTCTCAACTGCCTCCCAGATCAGCAGGACTATGCACTGTGAAATTTCCAAGATCCAGTGGAATCTTATTCCACCCAAGCTCTTTGCCAAGCAAGTACGGAATCGGTGACTTCGGCAAAGAAGCCTATCAGTTCATCGATTTTCTCGAAGAGTCGGGTCAACACATCTGGCAGATCTTGCCGCTTGGACCAACTGGATTCGGAGACTCTCCGTACCAGTGCCTATCAGCTTTTGCCGGCAACGTTATGTTCGTCAGCTTGGACGATCTGGTCGAAGACAAGTATCTCGACGAGGACGATACCGCGACTGCTCCTGGCTTTACAGCAGATCGAATCGCTTATGGCGAAGTGATTGAGTTTAAAACCAAGATACTCAGCAAGGCATACGCAAACTTTAGGAAGACGACAGACACCGGTCGCCAGGCTGCTTTTCTTTCCTTCTGCCAGAAAAACAGCTGGTGGCTCGATGATTATGCATTGTTCAGAGTGTTGAAGGAAAAACATGGCGGTATCTCGTGGAACAATTGGAACGAGGATTTCGCGAAGAGAGAACCGCAGGCGATCGCCAAAGCAGAGAGTGATTTCTCCGATGAGATCGACGAGCAGAAGTTCTACCAATACTTGTTCTTCAAACAGTGGAACAAACTGAAGCAATACTGCAATGAGAAAAAGATTGCAATTGTCGGCGATCTTCCAATCTTCGTCGCTTACGATTCAGCAGATGTCTGGCGGTATCCTGAGTACTTCAAGTTGGACGAGGATGGGACACCGCTGGTGGTGTCAGGCGTCCCCCCAGATTACTTCTCTGCGACCGGTCAGCTCTGGGGCAATCCTCTCTATAACTGGGATCGCCTGCGCAAGGACAAATTCGACTGGTGGATACAAAGAATGGAGGCCTCACTCGAAACGGTAGATGTGATTCGAATCGATCACTTCCGCGGCTTTGCCGCGAGCTGGGAAGTACCTTATGGCGAAACAACCGCACAAAAGGGCAAGTGGGTTCCAACACCTGGTAACGAATTCTTCTCCGCCTTGCAAAAGCATTTTGGAGATACGCTGCCAATCATCGTTGAGGACCTCGGCGTGATAACTCCTGACGTGGAAGAGTTGAGAGATGGCTTCGAATTTCCTGGCATGCGAATCTTGCAAATGGCATTCGGAAGCGATTCTTGCAACATCGACCTGCCTCACAACTATATTCAGCATTCGGTTGTCTACACAGGCACACATGACAACGACACCACGATCGGATGGTTCAAGAGCCAGGCTGGCACTGGCTCATCTCGAGACGCGGAGCAAATAGAATATGAGCGTGAACGTTGCTTGAGGTACTTGAGATCGGACGGAAAGAATATAAACTGGGACTTTATCAATAGTGCATTCGCCTCGGTCGCATGCATTGCAATCATCCCTATGCAGGACGTGCTCGGACTGGGGTCAACTTCCCGCATGAATCTGCCGGCTTCGCAAGAAGGCAACTGGGCGTGGAGAATGCGCTCCGACGCGCTTACTTCCGACGTTTCTCAGAAGCTCAAAGATGTCACCACCTTGTATGGAAGAGATAATCCAATCCTCTCTTCTCAGCCTGTAGTCAGCGCCGCCACTGTTTAAATCAAAATGCTGACACGACAACATCAGCACGCGTGGTCTAGCTATCGGCTAAAGCTTCACTGCCTCCCTTCTGCCTGCCGGTTACGCCACCACAACGCGAGCATCTATCTTCCGTAGCCATCGCTTAGACCCTTTCATTCAACCTGGGGCTTTTCAGCAGCCGGAAAGCCTCTGGACTTACTCAATCGATAATGATCAGCCGCCGGGTCAAATACGGTCACATTCATTAGCCTAGGAATGACGGTCTCTGGAGGACTGGTCTAAAAGCTCGAGGTAATGTTGCTATTGCCGCTAAGGATTATCTTTCCCTTTTTGTCGTTGACAAAGGTAATATCGTCTCCGCTCGAAGTGAGAATGTTAGTTGGAGATTTCGCCTTGATCAATTCTCCCTGGAAGTCGATGGCTCCCCCGTTAACGACCAGCTGAACATTCTTGCTGGGTGGGACCTGTGGACCGAGGACCGGGTTGGTTCCGCGTCGAATGATTACATTGCCAACCCCAACGCCCACCGAAGTCGTAGTGAGATCGGTATTCGCGCCCAGGATGAGTTTGCCTTTTCCACTGCCGCCAAAGTCTTGGTGTAAAACAAGATCTCCAGAACAGGTTATGACAGAGCCATCATCGACAAGCAGATTGCCTCCACTCGCCTTCAAATTGATCGCTCCGGCCAGAGAGTTGAGCTCGAAAACTGCAACCGTGAGTTTGCCTGTAAACGTAGTCAGATTTACACCGCCTGTACCATCAATGCTGTTCGTCGCGGTGATATCGCCGCTAAGACTGTTGACGTTGATCACACCGGTAACGGTCGTGGAACTGGTCAAGCCGACATCACCATTGGCGGTGAATGATGCATCGCCTTTGGCCGTCAAACTCACCCGGCTCGCGTCACTTAGCTCGGCACAGAAAATCGAATTATTGTTTGACGTCATAGTTATAAGATCGCCGTCTATTCTCAACTCATTGCCGACGCTGCCGATGTTGCCGAAGGCAATTACTTGCATAAATCGACTCGTCACAAGGCTGTCGGATGCAGCGACGATATTGCCGTCGCTTGTTAGGTCTACGGCGCTGCTATTGATGGAGGCACCGGCACCAAGAGTTATAGCTCCGTTGCTGTAAACTTGTGCGGAAGTATTAGGGTCAGAAGTAATGATACTGCCAAGCAACTGTACTTCACCTGGGAGAATGGGAACGGAATTTCCTCTGAGAGCATTGCCGGAGGTTACGTTTCCTGCTGCATCGTAGACAACATTGTTTCCATCGGTCGACCCCGGTTGGAGAGTTTGAATACGAACAAGGCCGGTTGCAGTTTTAGTACTCCCCGTAGTATCGATGTTTCCAACCTTGATACTGCCGCTACTAGTGCCACCGCCAAAGATATCAACGAATCCGTTGTTTCCCTTCTTTACGGCTCCGGCAAAAATGCTCGTCCCGCTTAAATCGATGTTTCCGGTGCCGACTGCAAGTCCCCTGAAGGCCGCGACAATGATGTCTCCACCCGACCCGCTGCTGGAAGCACGACTGTCAATAACCACATTGGACCCGAGAAGAACAGCGCCTCCATTAGCCGAGTTGCCGGTTATGGTCGTCGATTGGGCGACACCTCCTGGAAGCGTGGGGGAATTGGCTCCGCCGCCAATCTGCTCAGCTCCCGCGATTAGAGATATGGGAAAACCCGAAGTCGAGCTGGTTGCCTTGATCGTGATGTCATCTGCGCTCGTGATGTTAGTCTGAGCGATTATGGCGAGCGCTTCTCCGACCGAGATGTTACCAGTAATGTTTATGGCTCCGGCGCTGTTCTTGAAGGTTGGGTCGCCAGTCAGGCAAATATCGCCAAGCGTTAAGATATCCGTTGCTGCAGTGATGTATGCTTGAGCTCCTTTCTGATTGACGATACCTGTGACCGCACCTACATTGAGGTTCATATTGCCTTTGCCGGCATTAAGGTTTAGCTCCTCGCTGATAAAGGAGCCACCCGATACATGCGTATCGAAAACACCGTCGTAATGCTGATCTTGAATGTTGATTGCCTCTGCCGCCGATATCGTTCCGCCCCGGTTATCAATTGATAGTCCTTGCCCGGAACCCGATAGAGTGACCCCCGAACGCGAAGATATAGCCCCCTTGTTGGTGATCTTTGCGGACTCGATTGTCAGATCGGATGCACTTACAATCGTTCCGTGATTGTCGAGACTTCCCCGTGCATTTATGGTCAATGGAGCGTCTGACTCTATCAGCGCGCCTTCTCTGTTGTATACATCGTGAGCGCTTAGCAAGCTCCGTCGATTGTCTTGGCTGTTGTCGATCGTGATCGTGCCGAAATTGTTCAAGTCGCCCAAGAGACGGAATTCAGACCTTCTAGTCAAGTCACCAAGGGCGGTGACGCCCTGTGGAATCAAAAGATCGGCGGCAATCACTCTATCATGCTTCGAAGTGATTTGGCTAAGCTCCAAACTGCCTCCGTTTGCCGTGCCATCGCTGTGAATCTTGATTGATTGATTGTTGCCTGCGAGTACTTGTTTGACAGCTATGTACTCCGCTGCCGTAACTCCGTCGCCTGCCGAAAAAGTTCGTGTCTCATCGCCTATCTTCACTTCGACCGAGCTTACCTCTTTGAACAACTTGCCGCCCAAAACTATGTTTGCCTGGCTGGAACTTAAATCAAGATCGAGCCCCGTCAGTTGGCGCACGATGTTGCTTTCCGATGTCTGCGGCAGACCTTGGGTCAGCGCACGAGTATGACGAGACTCGCGTTGCCGTCGAAGAGAAACTGCGTTGTCGTAAAGAGCCTGAGCGGAAGCCCTATCCTGAATGCGTTGATTCCTGGTAAGTTCGCCAAGGGAGTTTGGATCATGATTCATCCCGAAATTTGGCAAGGCTTGACGAAAGTCTCTATTTCTCAGCTCACGGCGTTGACTTCGCGTAAGTTCGCCGAGCGGGTTGGGAGGGTTCTTTATCCTCAAGTTCGTTATGGCTTGACGAACGTCTCTAATTCTCATGTCGCGCTGATCTGCGGCACTAGAAGGCTGTCCAGCAAGGAAAATTGAACCGGTCAACAAGGCGAACAGAACAGCACGGCTATTAGATTCTTTCATGTAAACTCCTTGACGGCACAGTCGGCAGCAGACCGCTCGCTGAGAAGGCGAAGTCTATTTGTTTTGAATATAAAAAGGTATCATGATGACTCTAACAGCTCATTAACGTGAGCTAAAGTCCGTGACCGCGTTTGCTGTTGGACTCCAGGAGCCGATCCCGCAGAACTTATTGTATTTCGGTCAACAGTTGGGCGGTCGATTAGAGAAAGCTGCCCGATTGCTCAAGCTTCGTGCCACCAGCACCGCCACCGTGACGGAGAGCGCGAGACCGTCGATATCGCAACCGAATACCTGTTTTTCGAAGAGTTGAGTGATGCCTTCTTCCGCTGTCATCCGTGTCTTGAGTTTAATTTCCAGAAAGCGTGAAAACTGAAAAGCTAGCCTCAAAAATTGCCCGATCCGTGTCAGCAACACCCGTTCAGCAACAGATGATCAAGCTCCGCAATTGTCTATCGACTGAGTCGTACGTTCAAGTTCACTCCATTCGCTTCGGCTTGCTGTGTTAGTTTCTCGAGTTCGCGCTGGGAAATCGATTTAGCGGATCCGTCCAAATCAACATTTACGCGATTGTTATCCAGCAAAGCTTTCAGCCCATCGTACGTGAATGAATTGTTTCCAGAAAGAACAAGTTGCTCGAGATGATCGAAGTGCAACTTCTCTAGATGGTCGTCAGTCACACCCAAATCCCTGTTCTTCCGGCACTTAATGACCCTTAATTGCGAGAACAGAGAACCTTAATGGAGCCGTTTACAGTGATCAGCCAATACCCTAAGCAATTTCTAGCCGTGTGATAAACTTATCGCCTGTTTTACTTATGAAGCGGTGAGCTGAACTTTCGTTAGCGCTTAGCATGTGCCCTGCAACGCGATTGACAGGCAGCCTGACTTCATATGATCGCTTTCACCTTGGAGAAAGAAAACAAATGATTGGTAAATTTCTCAGCTTCGTTCGTCCTGCTTCTTCGATCGCTCTGGTGACGGGAGCCCTCCTGCTTTCTTGCACCCCGGCATTTGCCAATCATCGAGACGGGGGCTTTCGCCAGTTCCGAGAGATCAATCCTGATCTGAGCAGGAGGCAAGCGCGACAATTTTTCCAGGGACGTACTCCTCGTGGCGACGCATTATCAAGAGGGCGCACTATTCTACCGCCCAGCTCGTTGTCCAGTGTCTCCACATTAGCGCTGCCCGGACCGAAAAGTGAACATCCTTCCGGTGCGCAACAGTTGCGGAGCGATTTGCGTCGTCAACAAAGAACCTTCCAATTTACGGAAGCTGGACAGCGCGTTGGGATGCGCGCCGGCGTCGACCTGGATTTGAGTTCCAGTGAAGCTAACATAGTACTGGGCGCGAAGTTGATGAGTTCTCAAGGTCCTGTCACCATCGAGTCCGGTGGTGTCACCAAAACTTATTCGGCAGGTTCGCAGGTAACAGCGGCCGAATACGTTGCTGTGAAACAGGTCATTTCTGGCGGTAAGCAGGAAGTCATTCTGGACGGACAGGGGCGAGCGGTCGGTGGACAGTTCGATCTTCAACAGATCACGTCGAGAAGTGATCAGATTCGTGCCGATGACTTCATTGTTCCGGAAAATGTAGTTGGCTATGGAGATTTCGGCAGACGCTCGAGTTTTCAAGTCGACGGCGATTTAGTTAATGCCGGTTCTCTGCTGGCAAGATCTTCGGCAAATGCAGGACGCGCCGGTTTCGACCTCAGCGCTGGTAGCATTACCAATCAGACTGGTGGCACAATCGCATCGGGACCGAGCATCTATACGTTCTCCGAGAACGATACAACCGTTGACCTGAATCTACGTGCCAGGGACGGTATCACCAACCAGGGCACAATAGCCAGCACAGGCGACCTCACGCTGACAGCCGGTGATACAATCACTAATTCTGGCTCGATAGCCGCTAGTGGCAGCGTCAAGATTTCTGCACCGAATGTGGTGAACTCCAGTTTGATAGAGTCTATGAGCTCCGACGTTACGCTCGACTCTGAGTCGCCTTCGATGCTGCTGGTGGACAATCGCAACGGCACTATTGCCGCGCGGAATGGTGCGATTAATTTGCGTGATTCAAGCTACAGAGACGCTTACGACACCCGCATGTACGGAGGCGATGCGCTGAGCCGAGAATTCAATGTCAATGCCGGTCACGGAACCGCTGACATTGATATAAACCAATTAACCGGGACGCTCAGCCAGACTGGTCTGGCATCACACGTTTCCTCACTGACTGAAAATCTCGTCCTCGGCAACATCTGTCTAACCGGCGATCCCACTTACAAGAATGTGGGCAATATAACTCTATCCGGTGATATCGCGGTAGGAGAAGCGCTTACGATTATTGCATCAGGAAACATAACCAATACGGGTGCATTGTCGATCACCGCTGGTAACGCCACGACAGGATTTCCAATCACAATAATCGCCGGCGCCAACATCACCAGCGGCGGTGCTAATTCTCCGACTCTTCCTCCACTTGGAGCGGGCGTGACTACTGCAATCAACGGAGCCTCCGGAACTGGCGGAAGTGTGGACTTAGAAAACAACTTTCCTGTTCTCATAAGCTCACGAAGCACGTCGCTAGTCGGCAATAAAAATGGTGGCAACGTCTTGATTGCGGCGTTCAGTGCGAGTGGAGCTGGCGGTAGTATTTCTCTGGGTAGCGACACAACTGTCCTTTCCGGCGGGCTGGGGAATGGCAATAACGGTGATGTGAAGCTTATTGCGGAATTGATTGTCGTTGGCACGATCGACGCTACGGGCAGTAGCGTCGCGGTCGCGACCGGAGACGTTAATGCGATTGCGGCACAGCCGAACTCCGGCTCCGTGAGCTGGAATGCCAACGGAACATTGGCTTCTGGAGCCGTCACACCTGGCAGTTTTGCCAACTCAGCCGGCGTCATTTTTGAAGGTAGTGTCACCGCTGGTGGTGCCATTACCGTGCAGGGCGGACGGATCGATACCATTGGCAACCTCATCCTGACTACGACAGATCCGAATTCCGGCACGATAGATCTGACGTCGTCCGATCCAACTCCCAGCTTTACGGGAATCGATATTGGGCAGATCTCTACCGTAACATTGAATGCTACTTCGGCTGAGGAGATAAACATTGATGCAGCCAATGCGCAATTTATCAATCTCACTGCCGTAGGTTCAGTCGATCTCGATAGCGTCAATCCCGGGCTCACGGTCTTTGGTGTGAGTTCAACCGATGTCACCGCGAACTTTCTGGGCTCGGTGACATCGGAGCCGAGCACGGGCATCAATGCCGTCTCCGGAATTGCTAACATCAGCAGCGCAACCGGTAATATCGGACTGAGCGCAGGCTCTCCACTGCGGTTTGATTCCGGTACAGTACAGTTTCGAGCGCCGGAGGGTAACGTCTTTGCGGAAAGCATTGCTGCATCGCCCACCTTGCTTCGCGGAGGCGACCATCTGGCAGCAGGAACTTACAGTGTGAAAATCAACGACGATCTAGCAGGCCTTGCCTCTACCAACGTAGTGGCTCAGAACATTATTTTGCAAAGCACCGGATTCAATTTGATAGGTGCCTACACCGGAACAAACAGTATATCGTTGACCAGTGACAATGGCATAACCACTGCGACAGTGCCCGGCACGTTAACTACTCCGCGTCTGCGCCTGGAGTCGACATTCGGTTCAATCGGTGTGGATGCCGGCAACCGCTTCAATGTCGGCGCGGCAGTCGGGTCGGTGGAAGCTGTTTCGATCGCCAGCGTGTTTCTTGCCGCACCAGTGGTGAAGGGTTTCTCCCTTGCCGGTGGCTTTGCTGCGAACGTTTTTGACTATCTGGGACAGGGCTCAACCACGATCACCGGTGACGTGACAACGGTAACTAACAATCTCAGTCTGGCAACCGCAACCGGTAGTTTGACTGTCGACCCCGAGGTTACCATCTCGAGCGGCCGAGACCTGTCTATCCTCTTGACGGCGCCTACTGCTCAAGCAAGCAAATCGAAGGTCGTGATCGGAAAGAATGTGGAGTTGATTTCGCGGACTTTCGGAGTAAACGGAGATATTTTGATTTCGGTTGGTAGCGTAGGCGCGCCCGTTGTCGGAGTAGCACCGAAGAATGTAGTGTCTGTGGAATTTCCGGGAGTCGACATTTTCTTTGGACAATTTGGTTTCAAGACGAAAGCGCCAACCAACACGCTTTTTGCGCAAGGCGCTGATATCAACATCAACAATCCGGTCAGCTTGAAGGCTATTTCTCTGGGCGGAGGAGTCACCATAGTTACGCAGCCGTAAGCCAAGCTTTGCCGGAGCTAGCACCATATATGATGCTAGCTCCGGCACCTGGCGTCACTTCAATAGTCGGAATCGAGGACTACCTTGATTCTCGCCCATGCGAGGTAGACTTCTGAACGAAGTAAGGGCTCTCGTGAAAAACGGAGAGAATCGACACGAAGGATAGAATAGTTACATAGAGTTAGTAGGCGTCTCATGCAGCTGTTCTAAGCGGATCGCTTCGAATATTGAGGGGTTAGGACAGTATCGAAGGATTGCGATTGAATTTGCGATGTGCCGAAATAGAACTCATCATCTACTTCGACTCACGCGTCTCAGAATTATCTTTAGAAGACTTTGGATCAGCCGATTTCGTATCATCCGGATAGTATTCCCACTCCTGATCTTTTAGCGTCTTCACGTACCTGAATAAAGACGAAAGAACCTTTTTGTCGGCGGCAATGCTGCGAAAATCCGGCATCAAGCCATGCCTCTCGGACAGAAATTTCTCGAACTGTCGGAGGTTGGCAATCTTTTCGGATGTCACTATGTCCTTGCGCGGCTTTATGACATTTTTTCCAAGCATATGACAGGCCTCGCAGTTAGCCATGTAAATGGACTCCCCTTTTTTGGGCTGAGTCGGTTTCGCGAAACCGGTTGAGGAACTTGCGAGTCCCAAGACCGTGACTAGGAGAACAAGAACCAGTGTTGCCCTTCCTTTTGACATCATAAAATTCCTCTTGCAGAAACCAGGCTCATTATCGATTGCAAGATCATCCTTAGCATCGGCCTTTCGGATGGTCGTCCGATCGAATATTTTGATTGATTTGAAGAAACAACAGCCCGGACTAGAGCGCCACTCTTGGCGGTGGCACCGATCAAGAGCACCTCCTCGGCTTGAGGTGATCAATTAATCGATTCGAGGAGAGCACGTTGTCACCGACTCTGCCCTGCTCGCTCCGTATTCGACAATTGTTAGTTACCTGACGCGACGCGCGGATCTGCCATATTTCCTGCATAATCTTCCGAAACATTGTTCACGGCACGAAGTTGAATCGAGTTTGAACAACGTGCAACAAAGGAGGTAGAAATTTGATTGCGTCAATCTGAAACAGAGCGATTATCGACGTGACTCAATTAGCGTTTGGAATTTGGAACGCCGACAGCCTCCCGTCTTGTCTCAAGCGCCTCTTCACTCCAGCGAACATCGTTTGGTGTGGCGAATTGACGACTTCTTGCGATGTCACTGCATGCCAGCCGGTAGATTTCTCTTGCTCACATAGAGAAGGCTTGTGGAATGAAACCGGGACAGCTTGCATATGGTACATGTGGACGTCTCTCCTTTGTGTGTGTGCGTCCGGCGAATCAACCATAGACCATAGACCCAACTCTTTACTACCTCATTTAATATAAGCACCACAGACAGTGACAACCCAAGACCGGGGTTAATCACAAGCAATGTGCAAACCTTCACGAAAGGCTTGCGCATTGCGAAAAACACAACTTTTCACACCAATCAATCGTGAATCACTATCTCAGCGGCCCAGGGCAAACCGCTGACGCGGAGCATCCAATCTACACCTAAGGTCAGCGCGGCGGTTACGATCAGGCTTCGCCGGTCTGCGCGGCCTCGGCCGTCTCCGCTACCACCTCCACTTTCCGACCGCCTCGTTTCATCGGCACGTCGCGGTAACTGGGTCGCGGCTTTTCGTAGGTACCGAACAGCATGTCGATGAAGGGGCAGGACACGCTGTAGTTCTTACGCGACGAGTGCCAGTGGTGCTCGATGTGGCACAGCCGCCACCAGATGTACCACTCGCTCGACGTGACGGACTGAGGCAAGTGCTTGTCGTAGTGGAACAGGAAGTGGACCGCCTGGTAGATTACCATCAGGTGGAACACCATCCCAGCGTAGAAGATGAAGTAGTACTTCCACCCGATCAGCGCCGCCAACGGCATAAGGCAGATGAGCACGATCAACGCGTACTTCGTGTACTCCCAGAGCGGGTGTGCGCGCTTGGCGGTTTCCAGCGGCTCCAGGAAGAAGTAGTCGGTGTGGTGCTCCTTGTGGGTGCCGATGTTGTGACTGTGGTACAGTCGGTGCAGAAAGTATTCGAACAGGAGGCCTCCGACCCACCCGGCGAGGATCGTCCCCACCGTGAAGGGGAAGAACCAGAGGAGACCGGCCGTCAGCGCAGCGACCAACACAGCGAGAGTCTTCAATGCGATAGACATGACACATCCCAATGTTTGTATCGCGGTCTAATGCTCCCCGCCTATGGGAACCATCGACCTCGATTGCTGAGGAAATTGACCAGTCACTTGTACGCTCACCCTCTCTCGGGCGATCTTTCTTTCAATTTCGTTGAGGCGATGCGGTTTGAGGTGAGAGATTTTAGTGTGAGAGGGAAAACCAAATGACATTTGCATACTAAGTTTGGTTTGATACCACAGCTAGTATTGTTGCTAAAGCGCTTAAATTGGCCGCACGCTCCGAATACGCCTCCAGTTCTTGCTCTTCATATTGCAGAATTGCATAGGAGATTCGGCAACAAACGACTTCTCACGCTAGCACTGTTATTGGTGCTGATATCATTCAACCATGGTGAACCCTGATTAGCGATCAAACCCAAAAGCTACAGATAGAGCAGGTTTTCGCTTTCAACAGTCCTATCATTTTTCCAGATATCCAAGAATATCGACAGAATTGCTCCCGTTAAATCACGGACACGCACAGTCCACGGCGCTAAACGACACACCAGATTCGAGTCAGCAAGATCACATCAACTAACGGCTCTAACCAAATCGCGTACGTTGGAATCATCATTTCCTCACATGCCACAACTTATGCCTACAGCCATTCCGCTAGACCTGCGCAGGTAAACTTCTCGTCTTTACTACTAGCACTCCGAGATACTTGGACACGTTGAGGTTATCTCGGAGTGCCATCCAGCAAATAGAAGTTAATGTCTGTGTCTTTGAGAGAAAGCTGTTGCGAGAATCGGCTTGGCATGGTTGCAGCTGATGCAAAGACATCCGCCACTGACCAACCATTACGGTCCTACTATCAGGACCTGCTACTATGTTTAGTATATTTCTTTGGACAAGAAGAGCGGGAGGAGGTCCTCCCGCTCTTCGACTGATGCGGGGCGATGCCCAGCGTGGCACCACCCATGACACCAGACTAGCGCGACTTCCTGACCGGTGTCGCCTTGTTCTCGTGCGCCTTCATGAACGTGTACATGCGCTCCCAGTTGTCCAGGAACTTCTTCGCTCGCGTGGGCGACTTGATGAACTCGAGCGTGTTAGCCTGCTTGCTGGCGGAATTGGAGAAGTTCCAACTGCCGTTGTGCACCCACAAACCATCGATGATGGTGTACTTGTGGTGCATAATCTGACCGTACGCCTCGGATTTACCAATCACCACCTCGATGCCGGCGGCACGAAGGTTTTCGATCTGTTCCTTCTGGTCCTTGTTGGCGCTTTGGGACTGGTCGAGCAAGACACGGACCGTGACACCGCGCCCCTTGAGTTCGATGAGCTTCGCTGTTATCTCATCGTGCGTCAAAGAGTATGCCGCGATGTTGACCGACTTCGTCGCCTTGTCCAGGAACTTGAGGTAGGCGGCAATGCCGTTGTCGTAAGGCGTGAAGATGGTCTCGATGTAATCCTGCGGGTCGACGCCATCGCGAGGCATGTGGTACCCGAAATAGGTACCGCCACCAAATGCGATAGCAAGTCCCGCCAGAATCAGGACCGTGTTTCTGACTAGCTTCATGAAAGACCCTTCCTGTAGGAGCGGAGTTATGCCGCTCGCAATGGTTTTGCGTCGCACGCAAACGAATCCGATACCGGGACGCCGTCGTCACGACGACCGGCAGCGGATTCGATTACGATTGCCGCGTTGATCAATCGGCGATAGCTTACTCTTCAGCAGAGCCAGCCATAAGGCTTTCGATGTCGGCGACCGTCTTGGGCACGCTTGCCGTGATCACTTCGCAACCGTCTTCGGTGATCACAACATCGTCCTCGATACGAATGCCGATGCCTCGGAATTTCCGCGGCACGAGCTTGTCGTCGGCGGGAAGGTAGAGACCGGGCTCCACGGTCAACACCATTCCTGGTGCCAACTCGAGCGCCTTGCTTTTCTTCTTCTCCACGCCCGACACGTCATGCACGTCCAGTCCGAGCCAGTGGCTGGTACCGTGCATGTAGAATCGACCGAGGT
Organism: Candidatus Obscuribacterales bacterium; assembly: GCA_019746975.1. GTDB lineage: Bacteria > Cyanobacteriota > Vampirovibrionia > Obscuribacterales > Obscuribacteraceae > JADYXR01. The sequence continues at coordinate 3,724 of JAIERK010000235.1, read as the reverse complement.
GCGCGGTCTTGTCCAGACACTTCTTTTTGGTGGCGCGCTCGACGACCTCGGCATGTGTCTTCGCGGACTCCATACCCTTCTTCAGGATACCGAGTTTCACGAGACCGTCACGCAGGACCTTCTCCGCCGCAGCGTGCACCTTGTTGAGCGTGGAGCCGGGCTTGGCTGCAGCAATCGCCGCCATCTGAGCGGCCAGCACCACTTCGTAGACCTGCTTTTGCGCCTTGGAGAACTTGCCGTTGACCGGATAGGTCCTCGTGATGTCGGCGGCATAGCCACGGTATTCGCAAGCGGCATCGACCAGAATGAGATCCCCGTCGAGAAGCTCATCTGAATTGGTCGTGTAGTGCAGAATGACTGCGTTATTGCCACCTGCAGCGATGGTGTTATAGGCCACGTCGGGTGCGCCATTGTCAGCGCATACCCCTTCGATGACGCCCTTCACCTGGTACTCGTGCCAGCCTGGCCGAACGGCACGCATCGCCGCGCTGTGCGCCAGTGCCGAGATCTCGGCCGCATGACGCATCAACTCGAGCTCGTCTGGCTGCTTGACGTGCCGCAGCTGATGCAGGATGTCTTCCGGGTTGCTGAGCGGCTTCTGGTCCTTGAGCCACTCTTTGCGGAAGAGATTGTCGATCGTCGGGTTGCGGCCCAACTTGTAGAACACCTGGTCGGCTTCGGAAAGAAGCTCGGCGAGGATGGAGGGGAACTCTTCGATGGTATGCGCCTCGGAGCAACCAAAGTTTCGTTTCGCTCCTTCGACCCCAAACCGGCGACCGGTCCAGGTTTCCTTCGCAGCATCTTTGGGCAGGACGAACATGATGAAGCGCGTCTTGCCTTTACGCTTGACGAAAAGAAGCACTGAATCCGGCTCGGGAAAACCGCTCAGGTAGAGTACGTCAGACGACTGTCGGTAGAAATACTCGGTGTCGTTGCTCCGGGTTTGCTCCGGGTTGCTGACGATGATCGCGATGCAGTTGTCCGGCAGGCGGGAGCAAAACTCCTTTCGCTTGTCTTTGAAGAATGCACGAGACTGAGCTGGTGCCTGCGTCTTCAGGTTACTGGTTTTCTTCACTTTACCACCTCACTTGCACTCGGCTAGGAGTACAGCTCTATCGAGCAGCAGGATGAGAACTTGCTCTTCATTGGACAGCACTCAACGGCAAGACCGGACGAGGGGCGTCGAGCCCCTCGTCCGGGTCCGCCTCATTACTCCGAATCAGGATTTGAGCGAACCCGCCACCACCGTGATGGCGTGATCCAGATCGAAGTAACGCTGAATCGCCTCGTTGACTTCATCAACCGTGACGCTCTCGAAACAGGCCTTGAGCTGGTCGATACCGGCAACACCGAGCCCGCTGAACTCGTACTGGCTCAGGACACTGGCCACGGCGACCGGGCTGCGCAGAGAGACGACGAACGAGCCGTAAGCCCGCCCCTTCTCATCCGCCAGCTCCTTGTCCGTGATGCCCTTCGACCGGTACTCATCCACGACTTCGCGCACGAGTGCGAGCGCCTTCTCGACGTTGGCCGGATTGACCGTGAGAGTGATCTTCCACGGGGCACCACCGAAGGCGACGTTGTCGAAGGCGCTCGTGATACCGTAAGTGAGACCATTCTTCTCGCGGACGACGAGACCGAGACGCGAGGAGAGCGTGTCACCGCCGAGCGCAGCGTTGGCGATCACAGCAGCGTAGTAATCCGCCGCGGTGCGACGCAACGCCACCGGCAAGCCGGTGACGATATCGACCGAAGCCTTGCCGGCAATCGGCACGTCGACCCGTGTCAGCCCCTTCGGGATTGCGGTCTCGGCCACATCGATCGGCTTGACTTCGCCACCCTGCCAACCGCTAATCGTGGCGGGCAGCATATCGACGACGTTGTCGGCATCGATGTCGCCGACAATGGCCAGAATCGTGCCCTTCGGCACGTACTGATCGCGGTGGAACGCCACGAGGGCCTCACGGGTGTAGCCGGCAAGTTCTTCCAGGAGAGCGTCGGTGCCCTTCTGGTGGTAGACCGACGACTTCTCGTAGAGCGCCTGCGAGAGACGAGCATCCGCGACTCGCTCGGTGTCGGAGCTGTTGCGCCGAATGTGGGACATGAACTCCTTGCGGGTCTGGTCCAACTCTCCCTGATCGAAAAGCGGGAAACGCAGGACCTTTCCGAGCAGGTCCATGTAGAGCGGAGCGTCGTCCTTGACGACGATGGCACGCAAGCCAACCGAGAACGGTCCGGACGAGAAGCCCATCCCGGCGCTCATAACCTCGAGTTGCTCGGCGAGTTCCGTCTTGGTGACCCCCTCGGACCCCTTGGTCAGCATGTACGACGTCAGCTCGGCGAGCAGCGCTTGGTCGGGGCCAGCAAAGTAGTCGCCCGCCTTGATGGACCCAGCCAGAGAGACAGTGCCTGAGCCGGGCGTGGCGAGTGCCAGCACGGTCAGCCCGTTCGGCAGGACATGACGCTTGACGCGCGCGGCGAAGGTCTGGCTCCCATCCACCTCGGCCTCCACCACTTGGGCGGCATCCGGCGCAGACGGTTGGGCGACAGTCTCGGGAACCGCGACGTACTTGCCGGTAGTGCAGTTGGTCGCGACCAGGTACTTGCCGACCGTCGCTGCGACATCATCGGCAGTGACCGCGTCGAACCGGTCGTCGAAGCCCACCACCCACTTCCAGTCCCCGGCAGCCTCGCCGTCGCACAGCGAAGAAGCCTGGTTATTCACGTCGGAGTGCTGGAGTACGGTGGCCTTGCGATTGGAAGACTTGACGCGGGTCAGTTCGCGCTCGTCCGCCTTGCGGTCGATCAGTCCCTTGATCTCCTTGTGGAGAGCCGCTTCCACCAAAGCCGGGTCGACATCCGGCGCGCACGTGGCCACGAGGAAGAAGATGCCCGGGTCGCGCATCTGCTCGCACGAAGCCGAGCACTCGACGGCGAGACCGGTCTCTACCAGAGCCTTGTACAGACGGCTGGCGCGCTTCTTGTGACTGCCGAGCATGCTCGCGGCCACTGCCAGCGGGTAGATATCCGCATGCAGAGCCTCGGGCACGTGAAAGCCGAGCCATACCTGCGGCATGTCGTTGCCGACGCGGCGGATCACGAAGCTGCGCTCGCCTTCCTGACGGGGCTCGACCGTGTAGACCTGAGGGATCGGATGGGGCGACGCCGGATACACCCCGAAGTGCTTCACCACAAGACTCAGAGCATGCGCCGGGTCGAAGTCGCCGGTGATGATCACCGTGGCGTTGTCCGGGTGGTAGAAGGTGTCGTAGAACTGCTTCATCCGCTCCAACGGCACGCCTTCAACGTCCGAGCGCCAGCCGATCACCGGGTGATGGTAGGGATGCTCGCGGAACGCGACCGCCATCATCTCCTTGTACATCACATCGGACGGGTCGTTCTCGCCCCGTTCGAACTCGTTGCGAACGACCGACATCTCCGAGTTGCGGTCTTCCGTGGTGAGAACCAGGTTGCGCATCCGGTCGGCCTCGATGGCGAGGACCGTCTCGAGATGTTCGGAGGCGACCACCTCGAAGTAGTTGGTGCGATCGTACGACGTGGTGGCGTTGTAAGCCGCACCCAGAGGCTTGAGCAAATCGTCGATGCCGTTGCCCTTTGCCGGGTTACGATCGGTCGTGCCCTTGAACATCATGTGTTCGAGGAAGTGTGTCGAGCCGGTGTAGCCGACACCTTCATTGCGCGAGCCGACGCGATAGACGACCAT